>DFZP01000048.1:0-3989 GCA_002382125.1 Firmicutes bacterium UBA4053 | reverse complement strand
GCCGCCGGCAGCACTCCGGCCAGCCTGACGGCATCGTCCACCCGGGAGCCGGCAGGCAACTGATACACTCCCGGCTTTTCTACTGCGCCTGCCACGTGCACCTTTACATCCCGGGCAGCCGTGTCCGCAGTTCCCGCTGTTTCAGACTGTTTTAAGGCAGGTTTCTCTTCATTCGCGGATTTGACTTTCTGCCACACGGCATATTTATAACCTGCGCCAAAAAGCAGTACAACCGCTATCGCCAGAATAATCAACTGCTGCCGCCGCTCTATCTGAAACACGGCATTCCCCTCACTTTATCCCAAAAAACATAACTACGCAGGGTTGACTCAAAATACGCCCATCGCAGAAAGCCGTTCGCCAATGGCCAGTGCTCCGCTGATTAGATCATCAATAACCTCTTTTACGGTCGGAAGGTTGGTGATCAACCCCACCACTTGGCCGCAGTAAGCCATTCCGGCATCCAGTTCACCCTCAATTACAACTCTGCGGTTATTGTCGCCACTGATCCAGGGAAGCAGTTCCTCCAGCGGCGCTCCCCTTGCTTCCAACTCCAGCGCTTTTTCCACTGCTTTATTCTTCAATGTACGGTGTGTATTTCGGATAGAGCGCTGCACCAAAGCGGTCTCGTTTTCCTGAGATCTAAGCATCCATTCCTTGAACTTGGGATGTGCAGGCGATTCTTTTGTGGCCATGAAACGGGTACCGATCAATACGCCTTCCGCGCCAAGAGCCAGAGCGGCTACGAATCCCCGGGCATCACAGATGCCTCCGCCGGCAATTACGGGCGCCCGCACAGCCTGAACGGTTTTTGGAACAAGAACCAATGTTGTAACATCTTCCATCCCTACATTTCCACCATTTTCAATTCCCACCACCGCCAATGCGTCTACTCCCACCTGCTCGCCCTTGCAGGCGTGTCTGACCGTGGCAGTTTTATGGATAACCTTTACCCCTGCAGCATGCAGGCGGGGAATAAATTCTTCCGGGCTTTTTATTCCGGATGTTTCCACTGCGGCCACTCGCTCTTCGATGATTACATCTATAAACTCATCATTGGGTAACTTTTTAACAGCAGGGAAAAGGCTGATATTCACTCCAAAGGGCTTATCAGTAAGTTCCTTGGTCTTCAGCACTTCCCGCCGCAGATCCTCGCTGCTTCCAAAATTCGTCGAGGCAAGGATACCCAGGCCGCCGGCATTGGAAACCGCCGCCGCCAGCCCTGCGCAAGAAACCAGCCGCATTCCTCCCTGGATGATAGGATACTTGATACCAAGTATTTCTGTTATCCTGGTTTTTAACATTTATCTTTCCCCCCACTTTCAAATATTTGAACTTCTGTGTCCCCTGTGGTTCAAGAAACATGAAGGCGCCGCAGCATCGCCCTGCCGGCTGCCATTTCCAGGCTGTCATCTACGGGAGACAGACTGGTGGGCAACTTCCGTCTTTTTAAGACGGCACGGAGCAGGTAATCGGTAAGCACCGGGTTTTTAGGCAGTAAAGGGCCGTGCAGGTAGGAACAAAAAACATTTTTATAACGTGCTCCCTCGAAACCATCCTGCCCGTTGTTCCCATAACCGGCCAGCAGATGGCCCAAAGGCGGCACTCCTTTCAGATATGTTCGCCCGGAGTGATTTTCAAACCCGGTTACTTTAAAAGATTTTTTCTCCAGTTTTACTTCTACCGCCACATTGCCCGTAAGCCTGCGCAAGCCGGCTTCCGTATAAAAATCCAAAAGGCCAAGCCCTGGGATAACCCGGCCGTCTCCAGTACGATAATAATGCCCCAGCAACTGGTAGCCGCCGCAGATCGCCAGCACCACCAGCCCATCCTCTATAGCTTCTTTTAAAGCTCCGGCTCTTTGCTTTATGTCTTCAACCATTAAGCTTTGCTCACGATCCGATCCGCCGCCCAAAAAGAGAAAATCCATTTCCTTGAACTCCACCTGTTCTCCCAACTGGACACGATGCACCATAACAGGCAAGCCCCGCCACCGGCAGCGGGCAACAAAAGCCAGAACGTTGCCCCTGTCTCCATACAGGTTCAGCAGGTCGGGGTATAAATGACAAATGTTAAGCATCTGATGGGTAACTCCCTATTTGTCCACATACTTTCTTAACTCTTTTTCCACTGGCCACAAGGCAGTATAGGTGGTCATCAGGTAAGCCGCCTGTCCGGCGCCATCCAAAATGCGTTCCACAGCAGACTTAAGATGTGGTTCAACTACTATCTTCTCCAGTGGAACACCGGCGTACTTTAAGCGTACGCCCATTTCCCCGGCGCGGGAGCCGGAACAAACAAAAATATTGAGCCGCCGGTGGTTTTTCTCTAAAACTTCAAAATCAACATCCCACAGCCAGGAAATATCACGGCCATCAGCCGGGTTGTCGTTAATTGCGATCAAAACGTCCAGGTATTCCTTCGTAGCCAGCAATAATGATAAACTTTCATTAAAGCCTGTGGGGTTTTTTACCAGGTTGAGTACTATGTTTTTACCATGGCATCTAAAATGCTCCATTCGTCCGGTTGCAGGTGTGTAAGTCCGAAGAAACCGGCTTATTTTCGCCGCCTCAATTCCTGCAAGCAACCCTGCTGAACAGGCGGCCAATGCGTTATACAGATTATACAGGCCGCGTAAAGGAAGTTCTAATAATATATTATCCTTTCCATAGCCAACCCGGCAGGAAATACCACTATCTGTAACAACAATTTCACCGGCTTGCACACTGCTTTCCGGCCGGGCAAAACCACATTGGGAACAACGAAAGTTGCCCAACTGGCCGTAATAGTAATATTCATAGAACAATTCTTTTCCACAAAGAGGGCAAAACCTTGCTTCACGGACGCTAAACTTTTCTGTTTCTGGAAATCCGGCATTCCCCCCCAGGCCATAGAATAAAGCCGGCAATCCGGTAATCACCTGTAACTGCGCTACTAAAGGGTCATCGGCATTAAGCGCCAGTTGCGATTCCGGAAGTTGACACAGAGCATCCTGAACAAATTTAACCGTTTTATCCAATTCTCCATACCGGTCAAGTTGATCTCTGAAAAAATTAGTTACCACTACCAGGCGGGGAGGCGCCTTCCGGCTGACTGCGGGGAAAGATGCCTCATCTACTTCTAAGCAGGCATAATCACAGTCTACCTTTCCCCGCCAGGAAGCCTTTTCGATAAAAGCGGTGGTCACCCCGCTGATCAGGTTTGCCCCTTGAAGGTTTGCCACCACCCCGTACCCGGCGCTGCCAACCATTCCTGCAATCATATTATTTGTGGTGGTTTTACCGTTTGTGCCGGTAACCATAATTATTCCCCGTCTGGTTTGGCCGGCCAGCGCATCCAGGATCCCTGGAAATATTTTCAAAGCTATCATTCCAGGCAATGAGGAACCTTTTCCCCTTCCAAGTAAACGGCTCAACCACATAGCTGCCCTTGCTGCCAGAACCGCCGGAAAAATTCTAACCTGCGACACTGTAGTAGAACACCTTTCCCCGCTCCCTTATCTTAACCAATTCCCGCTCAGCAAGAATATCCAGGTGAGCCTGAATCTCAGACAATCCTAAAAACACGTCATGTCCTGTTAAACCTTGAAATACCAACTGGCTTATTTCATAAACATTCTTTTCTCCGTTGACGCGTAAGAGCTCCATAATCCAGTTTGCCCTTTCCCGGTGATGCTGCAGGCAGGTTGCTATTACCCGGTGGTAATCGGAAATTGCTTCTCCGTGTCCGGGCCAAACGGTTTTGATGTCCATTTTATCTATCTTATGTAGCCCTTCCAGGTATAAACTCAGGGTGGGAAGCCGTTTTCCCGGGCAATCGGGATCAAATTCAACCACCGGGTTGGGGGTAATGTCCGGCAAGAGAAAATCGCCGGAGAAGAAATTGCCGCCTGCCGGATCAAAGAAACAAAGATGTCCGGACGCGTGGCCGGGAAGATGATAAACCTGCAGGAACCCTTCATCAAAGCGTAATTCCTCTCCACCTGCCAG
>DFZP01000004.1:0-6297 GCA_002382125.1 Firmicutes bacterium UBA4053 | reverse complement strand
GCAATAACCTATTTTTCGGGAAAGTCTAACAAACACGAGTGTGTACCGTCATGCTTCAGAATTACCTTGTGCATGAGTTCTTGAAGCATGACGGTTCACACTCGTGTTTGTTAGACTTTCCCGAAAAATAGGTTATTGCTTGCACACCATTTTCGTGCTTTATAGAGATGACGGCAGTTCTCATGAGGCGCTTCCTTATTGATTATACTACAAATAAAAACCTGTGTCATTCTCCTGCCAAAAAGCCGGCTTCTTTTACCGGCACACTGAGTAAGCGCTCCTGCCAGATCTTCACACGGTCCTTCATTTTTTGTCCCCGGCGAAAGGTCCGGGAGTCTTCCAGATTCAGTTTTTCTTTTGGAGCAGGAGGTAGTGAGATGATGTACTGATCATCCTGCCGGTGACATTCTATCAGGCCCAGTTCATGAAAGACGGCCAGACCAATGCCTGCCGTATATTCCCGGAACCACTTCAGCCCGCTCTTTTGAAGAGTAGAAGTCAAGCCGGTCAACAGGCGCAAGACATTTTCGTTGTTCAACTGGCGCGTCAGCATGTACAGCCTGGCTAGGCTGTTTCTATCCGGGGCCAGGGAGAAAAGATGGGTTTCCAAGGCTTTTATATCTCCTTTTCCAAAAAGAAGATATACCTGTCCCGTTTTTTCCGGTAAAGGGACAGCCAGGGTTGATAACCACTCCTGCTGATCGCAGGGTAGATTGTAAACCATCAACTGATCTATTTTCGTGTCCTTCAGGGCAGGGAGGAAACTTGACGTGGTCACCAGCGTTTTAATCGTTCCTTCGGCAAAAAAACATAGGATTGCTTCACGTTCTGCCGGAGAAAGCTGGTGATGAAGAAAAGCAACCGGCCGATCATAATTGGAACTGGCCCGGCGTAGATAAGCGGCCAGTTCCAATGTCCGGTACGCACAGTCAACAATTATAAGCGTCTGTTTTTCACCGGTAATCAGGCTTGCAAGCATTGAAGGCCTGCCGGTTGTACCCCGCAGGTCAATCAGAGGCAGGTTTTTACCGCTTGAAGAGCACATTGCAGGCCTGTCTGCGTGCCTGTCTGCAGGCCTGTCTGCGTGCCTGTCTGCGTGCGACGCACAGGCAGGCGACGCACAGGCAGGCGCTGATTCCGGGTAGTCCTCGCACCAACTGGGCAGGTAAATCCAGTTGCAGAGGCTTTTATATTCCTTGAACCAGTTCCATGCAAATTCCGGTAAAGACATTTTATTCCATTCGACGGTTAAAGGATCCAAGGCAGAATCAAATAATGCATTCAGAAAAGACCTGCAGCCAGTGGCCAAGGAAGAGCCGTCACCTGCCGCCGCTTGTAAATCAAGTCCGGAAGGCGATACCCCGGCAGCCGGCTCTTCCAGTGTGCCTGCGGGCCGGATTTCCTTGATCTCTAGTTGTACGCGGGTTTGCCCGTTCCATCGATTCATCGCCGGCGTAAAAGCCAGGTCAATAACTTTTCCTTCAGGTATTTCTTCCAGAATCTCTGCCAGGTGAAAGCCTATTCCCTCAAGAAAAACGCCATTTTCCTTTAACAGCAGCTTTAGATGGCCACCTTCACGGCCTACCTCACGGGAACGTGCCACGGTGACCGCGGGGCAGCCCAGGACGGGTTCCGGATTACCGTGCCCAAATGGAGAAAGCAGGAGCACCTCACGTACCAGTTGTTCCGAAACCTCGGTCAGTGAAAGCGTTGCTTCGATTTCCAGCCGTGGGGCAAGCAATTCCTCCGGCATAACCCTGGTTGCATATTCATTTAATGCCCGCCGAAAGTTTTCCAGTTGATTGATTTCTAAAGTAAAACCGGCAGCCCCGGCGTGGCCGCCAAAGGCACGCAGGTACTGGCGGCAGTGGTATAACGCATCGTACAGGTGAAACCCGGGAACGCTGCGGCCGGAACCCTTCCCCTTGTCTTCTTCTACGGTAATCAGTAAAACCGGCCGGCGCCAGCGCTCAACCAGACGTGCAGCCACAATGCCGGTTACTCCCGGGTGCCAGCCGGCATCAGCTGCTACCAGTACTCTTGAACCAGCAAGCGAGGGGTCTGTTTTTAACACATTCTGAACCCCGGTAAAAACATGCAACTCTACTTCCTGTCTTTGACGGTTGTATTTTTCCAGTTGCCCGGCTATCTCTTCGGCTCTCACGGAGTCTTTGCACAGCAGCAATTCTACAGCCAGTCTTGCATCTCCCATTCTTCCCGTGGCATTGAGGCGGGGAACAAGAACAAAACTCACATCCTTTGGATCAAGACTCTCTTTCTTTAGACCGCTTACAGTCAGCAACGCCTGTAAACCGGTATTGACCGGTTTTATAAGGTATTTTAGGCCGTGTTTCACCAGAATGCGGTTTTCTCCCTGCAGCGGTACGACATCGGCCACGGTCCCCACGCAGGCAAGTTCAAGATAATCCTGCCAGTTATCGTTTTGTTGAGGAGCAGCCTGCAGAAGCGCCTGCGCCAGTTTTAGAGCTACGCCGACTCCTGCCAGGTTGCGAAAAGGATAAGTGCAATCGGGTCGCTGGGGATTGATCACTGCAGCAGCAGCAGGCAGTTCTGCCGCCACATGATGGTGATCGGTGATCACGAAGTCGGGACCTCCCGCCTCATTGGCCCAGGCTACAACATCCGCTCCGCTAATGCCGCAATCTACCGTGACAATAAGGCTAAACCCTGCTTTTTTTGCCTGTTGCACTGCCTGCTGGTGCAACCCATAGCCCTCGTGGAGACGGTGAGGGATGTAGTAGTCAACATTCCCTCCCAGTTGCTCTGTAACCTTCATCAGCAGCGCCGTACCTGTGATCCCGTCCGCATCATAGTCTCCGTAAACCATGATTTTTTCTTTGTGCGTAATGGCAGTTAATATTCTTTCCACAGCGCGGTCCATATCCTTCATCAGAAAAGGGTTGTGCAGGCCATCCAGATCTCCCTCCAGAAATTCCCTGGCTTCTTCTACCGTACAGATACCGCGGTTTAAAAGAAGGAGTGCCAGCGTAGGAGAGCAGCCTAATTCACGCGAGAGAATATATTGGAGCAGCGGATCGGCATATTTTACCTGCCATGATTTTTGTGCTGTCATGAATGCCATACCACCTTTACACTGAAATTATAGTAAAGAATAGCAGGTATGGCAACCGCGGAATAAAGGTCATACCTTGGGAACTATCTGAAAATCCATGTATTCTCCCTGGTATGCTTCGTCGATTAGCTCCACATTTTCCACGCGCGAGGCTGGCGGCCCTTCCCGGCACCGCCGGATCATTTTTTCCAGCGCTTCCGGCGGGCCTTCAAAAACGGCTTCTACCCGGCCGTCCCTTCTATTTCTTACCCAACCCCTCACGCCTGTTTCCCGGGCCGTTTCCTGAACAAATAAACGAAAATAAACTCCTTGGACGCGGCCGCTGATAAATACATGTTTACGAAACATTTAAGAAAACCCTCCTTCGGAAAATGGTTGTTAGTCGTCATTAGCAACTTCCTGGGGCATAATAATACACCAGGTGAAGAAAAAATGCAGCTTTTTAATAATTATTATACACTGATCCGCTTTGTCTTGTGGGCCTTTCCTAGAGTGACAAAAGAAATTAAGAAATGGGAAAGGGTTGCCCAAAAGTGCCCGGATCAGCAGTTAAGACAACTGGCCCTTTCCAGCTTAAGACAAAAGAAATTCCACTGCCTGGGAGGAAGCATTTTTGCCGTTTGGGTCAGAGCGCCTTACCGGGAGGAACTTATAAAGGTCATCGTTGCTTTACAAACGGTCAGCGACTACCTGGACAACCTTTGTGACAGGGCAGGTGTTCAGGATGAAGCGGGATTCCGGCATCTTCATCGCGCCTTTACTGATGCTCTCTCCCCCGGNNATACTTGAGTTCCCTGGTTTGTGCCTGCCAGAGCGCAATCTCTACACTGCCTTCTTACCAGCCGGTTAAGGAAACTGTTCTTGAGCTGGCCAGGTCTTACTGCCTGCTCCAGGTTTTCAAGCACTTAAGCCCCGCCTTGCGTGAAGAATACCTGACCAACTGGCTTAAATCTTGCCTGGCAGGTTTTAACCGGCAAATGTTCTGGTGGGAATTAGCCGCCGCCACCGGTTCCACTTTGGGCATTTTTGCCCTTTTGGCTCTGGCTGCCCGGACCAGCCTGCCGGCAGATTACGCGGCAAGGATAAACAGCGTTTATTTCCCCTGGATAGGAGGCCTGCACATCCTGCTGGATTATTTCATTGATCAGGAGGAAGACCGGAAAGAAGGGGACTTAAACTTCGTTCGTTATTATACCGGTTCCGGGCAAATACTCCAGCGGCTTGAGTTTTTTCTGGAACAGTCCCTGACCGGGGCGCGTAATCTGCCCGACCCGTTTTTTCATTGCCTGGTGGTCAAGGGATTGCTGGCCATGTACCTTTCGGACCCCAAGGCACCTGCTCAGAATCTTCTTGCTATTTCCGATTCTCTTCTGCAGTCGGCGGGTACCGGCTGCCAGTTTCTTCATCGTTTTTGCTTCACCCTGCGCCGGGCAGGGGTGATCTGAAACCGGTCATAAAGTCTTTGACTTTGCCTGCCAGCCGGGGTTAGAATTATGGCAGGATGTGGTGACAAGGTGTCCCGTGATCCGGCAGACTTTAACAAATCATTACGCAGGTACGGGTGGGGTATTGCGTTTTCACTTGCTTTGAGCATTACAGGTCTTACCTTGATTGGCGGCGCCGACTACCGGCACAGTTGGCGAGCATTACAAGACGTCGGTGGCGAATACCTGGCGGTTGCCGCAGGCCTGGTTCTTGTTTTGTGGTTCCTCGAAGTTGGACGAATGCGCTCGATATTGTTTCTGCTGGACGAACACTTATCCGTAAATAACATCCTGCAAATAAACCTGGCCTTCAGCTTTGCCGCCGCCGTTACACCGGCAGCAAGCGGAGGGCCGCCTGCCTATGCGTATCTTCTCTACCGCAAAGGAATTAAGGGAGAAAAGGCCATAGCCGCAGTAAGCGCCCGTACTCTGTTTGCCATTTGCTCACTTGCCCTTTTAAACCTTGTAATCGTTCTTAGTTTCCGTGACGGCATAGGGTTGCCGAAACTGGCAGAACAACTGGTACCCTTTGCGGTAACCTTTGTCTCCTGTGGAATCCTGCTTTTCCTGTATCTGGTTTTGCATCTCCATTTGGTTTTTTTCTGGCTCCGCCGTTTTTTGCCTGCCAGGGTATATGCGGACATAAATGCCCGTCTGAAAGAATTCAGCCTGTCTTTCAGCTCTCTTTTATTTTCTCCCCATCGAAAGATACTGTTTTTTGTTCTGGCGCTTTCTCTGGCCTACTGGGGAGTTTTTTTCTCCCTTAGTTGGGTACTGGCCAGAGGGTTGGGGAGTTCAACACCCTGGGCAATTATAGTGGCGCGCCAGGCAGTGCTGCAATTTTTGCTATCATACGTACCTCTTCCAGGGGCCAGCGGGGTAGCCGAACTGGGCTATGCCACTTTTTTTGCCACGGCTGTGCCAGATGCTTTCCTGCGTACCCTGGTTGCCAGTTGGCGATTTTTAACTTATTATCTGAACATAATCGTTGGCGGAGCAATGTTCTGGTGGCTAAACCGCAACCCTTATTAAGAGATTAACCACAGAGGTCATAGAGAACACAGAGATAAAGAATATATAAAAATGATCATGCCGAATAAAGCCACATTCAGAACATCTGCCTCCGGAAGGATTGCCACTCGTTTTCAAAGATGCAATCTCCCGTCCAGACATCTTCCCATGCGCCGTTGTCGGGGTTCTGCACGCGCACGATCTCGCGTTTGCTTTCAAAGTTGAAATCCACCGCCCAGTAATCAATCCAGTCCGTCCAGTTCCACGGCGATTTTTGGAAATCCCCCTGATCAGGGGGATTTAGGGGGTTTGTTTTGACGGAGCCTGATTTTTTCGTGTAAATCCGAATATACGCCATCAAGGTTACTCAATACATCCCGATTGGTATAACGAATCACTTCAATGCCAAGCTGATTCAGTCGCGAAGTGCGTCTATTGTCATAATCAATTTGTTCAGCGTGGTCATCACCATCAATTTCAATTGCCAGCATTAGTTCGGCGCAATAAAAATCGACTATGTATTCGTCCAGTGGCTTCTGGCGTGTGAACTTAAGGTCGGCAAACCGTTTGTTTTGCAATACTTCAAACCACAACTTGCTTTCGGCTGGGGCCGGATTTTTTCTATTTTCGCGTGCTTTTTCGGTAAGTGCGGGATTGTAGGGAATATAACCCCCCTTGCCCCCCTTATCAGGGGGGTATTTGACGTGC
>DFZP01000104.1:0-6135 GCA_002382125.1 Firmicutes bacterium UBA4053 | reverse complement strand
GCTGCCGCCAGGGGCACGGTAAAGCACCTCCGTTACCCGCTGTTTGTTGGGCACACGCTGGTGGCTTTTTTTATCTACAAAGGAACTGACATCCGAAATAGTTGTCCCTTTGGGACATAAAGCCCCTTCATTAATAGGATTATCAGGGTCTCCTTCAATAAATACTACCTTATTGTTTTCTGAATAAACAATAATACCACAACCACATCCACAATAAGCACAAACAGAAGCGGTTTCTTTGGTTCGCTTTAATTTAAAAGGGCCCAGTTTAAAATCAGGCAAATTTTCTTTAGCTAAAGCAGGTGCTGCGCTGGCTCCTTCAAATAAAGCCACCCCCGCCGTG
Organism: Firmicutes bacterium UBA4053; assembly: GCA_002382125.1. Lineage (GTDB taxonomy): Bacteria > Bacillota > Desulfotomaculia > Desulfotomaculales > Nap2-2B > UBA4053. The sequence goes on along the minus strand of DFZP01000104.1, from coordinate 5,792 downwards.
CCTATGCCTAAAGATTTTAAGAAATCACGGCGACTAATACCTTTTTTCATGTTTGGACAATTTTACCTCCTTTACCTTGGAATATTAAAAAGATATCTGTACAATAAAAATTCCCACCCCCATTTAGTCCTCAGCAATCACTTTTCGGCTTTAAGACAAAGGAAAAAGAATAATTCCGGCCTGTTTTTTAGCCGGTAATGACAGCTAAAGACCTCTCCAATATTATGTTCTTCTTTATGTGTCGACTTTATGTGTCGACCGAAACTGCCGAATGGATGCCGCCGAGTTCTTCCAACTCCTGGGCACGTTTTTTACGGGCAATCCCCCGCCCAACCACGAAGGCAATCCAAATGCTGAACTCATAGAGCAAATATAAGGGACCGCTGACAATCATACAGGTAATAACATCAGGTGTCGGGGTGATCACAGCAGCAAGAACCACGATCACCAGGAGGGCATGACGCCTGTTCCCGGCTAAAAAACTGTAGGTGACCAGTTCCATTTTAGCCAGCAAGTAGCTGACTAAAGGAAGCTCAAAAACAAAACCAAAAGGCAGCAGAAAAGCAATTGTAAAAGAAATGTATTTGTCGATAGTCAGCATGGGGATCAATTCAGGTCCTGCAAAACGGAGCAAAAACATTATTCCCAGGCGATATACCCCAAAAAACCCAAAGACTATGCCGCTCAAAAATAAAACAAAAGAAACTATTACACCTAGAGTAAAATAGACTCTTTCGTTCTTTTTTAGTGCCGGTGCGATAAAACTCCATATTTGCCAGAGAATAATTGGTAAAGCAGCTAAAAATCCAGCAAAAAAAGATAGCTTAATTTTTACAAAGAGAGCTTCTGTTACCCCTGTAAAAACAACATGATGGCCCAGGTTCGTCAAAGGCGTAAGAAGAAAAGCCAATATGCGGTCGCTGAAAAAATAAGCAGCTCCTGCAAGCAAGGTTGTTACAACAAGAGAAACTATGATTACCCGGCGAAGTTCCTCCAGGTGTTCCATGACAGGCATTTCAGTATTTTTGTCGGCCAATTCCACCACTGCCCCCGGTAGTTATTGAATTATCAACCCTTTGCAGCCTTGACCATCTGCGAACTCTCTTTATTCGTGTCAGCGGCATTTTCCAAGTTATCTTCCATTGCTTCCTTCGATGAATGGCGAAATTCTTTGATAGTCCTTCCGACTGCCTTGCCAACCTCGGGCAGTTTGCCGGGGCCAAAGATAATTAAGGCTAAAACGACAATCAGAACCAATTCCGGAGGTCCGATATGCGGTATCATGTTAGTTTCCCCCTTTGAAAATCAATTTTAAGGTTATTATTCTGCATCAGCACTAAAATTCCTGCTTATCCCCACCGTCTTATCCTGTGGAATATAATGGCAATTCCGTATGTACATTGATATAGCCTTCCTGAAGGGCCAGGATATCCAAATAGACCGTACGGATATCTTCCCAAAAGAGATCTATTGCTTCGTCTACCCTCTTTTCATTTATAGTCTTGAGATAACCATGGCAGTTTTCACAGAAATAAATCCGGTATTTCTTTTCTCCTTCGACCGTTAGAAACTGTGATTCTGTGTTTGCGCAATATGGGCAGCCAAGGCGATTAAAACGCCACCTCATTTCACACAGACCACAGTATAAATATCTTTTGCCGCTTTCCTTTTCCAGCAAGGACAGGCTGGGCTTGCCTCCACAGACAGGACATGAGCCCTTCAGCCATTCTTCCAGGTTATATAAGCTTGAGGCCGATTTTCCGAACTGCCGCATGAAGGGCTTGACGGTATGAGTCAGCAAAAAACCAAATGCTTCCGGCGAGACATCCTTTTGAAGATGGGTGAGTAAATTCGTTCCCGGTATAAAAACCTGGTTTGCAAATAACTCCCTGCCTGGCAGATCTGAGGGTAATGCGGCATAAATTTGCTGAATTTCCTCCGCGAGATAGGGATAATGTTCGAGAATAATTTCAGCCGTATTATGCAGAAAAGCAAAAAAAATATCCGTATCAACCCGTACAGGGAGGGTATTTAATAAAGGAATTCCGTTCTCCAGTCCATAGTTAACTTCATCATTTCCTGGAGAAATATAGGAGATGCTGTCTGCAGGCAATGAAAGCTGGGATAACTTGGTGTAAAAATCAACAAGTACTTGTGGCACCGTGCTGTTTATCATTTTGTCCTCCTTGCTTTACCTTGATAAAAAATATTTTCGCTAACTAAAGACAAATTCCTTCCTGAAAACCAATTTTATTTGCTGGATAAAAAATATTTTTGTAAAAAAGCAGGTATTTGACTGTTCGTGTCTAATATTACTTGCTATCATCTTTTTTAAAACCAAATAATATTTCTCCGAGCCTGACTACCTGTGACTGTAAGGTTATGGTTATCAGGCCGCAGGGCATATTCTGGAAACGGGTATGCCTCCCATTACGGAAAGGAGAAAACGAAAGTTAAAGGTCTTTATTTAATGCTAAGACTTTTAAGTGGCCGTGTCTTCTTTTTAAGGCACGGCATTTTGTTTTGAGCTTGCTGCTGATCAAGGTTTTCAATCGGCAGTGGCTATTAAAAAAAGGGGGGGGCTGGGAATAGAGCGGATCTTTGATAGTGGCAATTCCAATTAAAAAGATCATAAGGAGGAGAGAATTTTGGGACTGACCAGGCGTGAGTTTGTAAAGCTTTGTATGACTTCAACTTTTGGCGCATACTTTTTGAGCGTTCTTGGCCCGGAATTTGGAAGCGATCTGGCCTTTGCGGCCGATGACAAGCCGGTTGTGATCTGGCTGCAGGGCGCCAGTTGCACCGGTTGTTCTATTTCTCTGCTGAATAGTGTCGATCCTCCTATAGAAAAAGTGCTTTTTGAAGTCATCAGTCTAAGTTATCATCCCAACATCATGGCTGGTACCGGACATCTTTGCTCAGAAATCTTAGAGGAAGTGGTGGCAAACTATAGAGACAGGTTTTTCCTGATCGTAGAAGGAGGTATTCCACTAAAAGAAAAGGGAATTTACTGCACCATTACGGAAACAAGGAATAAAAAAGAGTTGACCATGCTCCAGGCTGTCAATGTTCTTGGCAACGCGGCAACGGCAGTCATTGCGGCCGGCAATTGTGCCTCTTTTGGTGGTATTCCGGCGGCAGCACCCAATCCTGCCGAAGTAGTGGGTGTCAATAAGGTGGTAACCAAAAAGCCGGTGATCAATATTTCATGCTGCCCCATGCCTCCGGAACATTTTCTGGGTACGGTGGTTTATATCTTGACTAAGAATCAGGTTCCCCAGTTGGACCGGTACAACCGGCCAAAAATGTTTTATCCAAAACCGATTCACGAAGAGTGTTGGCGGCGAAAATATTTCGACGGGGGAAAATTTGCGCAATCTCCCGGTGAAGAAGGTTGTCTGGCCCTTTTAGGCTGTAAGGGATTCGTCGCCATGTCCGACTGCGATAAAAGAGGGTGGAACAACGACGTCAATTGGTGTATAAAGGCCGGTGCGCCCTGCCAGGCCTGTTCTGAACCCGGTTTTCCGGATGATTCTTCTCCTTTATATGGTTTATTCCCGCTTACCAATAAAAAAGGAGTATCTTATGCTCAAGTTAACCCCCGCGAGACGGAGTTTGTTGAACCTTTAAAAAAAGTATAGAGTTTTATTGGAGGTGAAAATGAAAAATGGTTCAAAAGATCATTGTAGATCCTGTAACCAGAATTGAAGGGCATCTTAAGATAGAAGTAGATGTCGAGAATGGCAGGGTAATTGATGCCAAATCAAGTGGTACATTATTTAGGGGTTTGGAATTGATTTTAAGAGGGCGGGATCCCCGCGATGCCTGCCATATTACACAGCGTATCTGCGGTGTGTGTCCCATTGCCCACGGGATGGCTTCCATGTTCTGCCTGGAGGACGCTTTTGGAGTTGTTCCCACTGCTAATGGCAGGATTATTCGAAACTTGATCCAGGGGGCAAACTACCTGCAGTCACATATTCTGCATTTTTATCACCTGGCAGCTTTGGACTATGTACTGGGACCGGATACCGCTCCTTTTATCCCCCGTTATAAGGGTGATTACCGGTTACCTCAATCAATCAACGACAAGGCTGTAGAACACTATATCCAGGCATTAACCATTCGTAAAAAGGCACAGGAAATGCTGGCTGTTTTTGGGGCCAAAATGCCCCATGTAACAACCTTCACGGCTGGCGGGGTTATGGAAACAGTGACTGCCGAAAAGATTGCCCGGTTCAAGCAATATCTTCCCGAGATAACTTCTTTTATCGATAATGTGTACGTGCCCGACGTTCTAGCCGTAGCCAATGCATACGCTGACGAATGGTTTAGTATCGGAAAGGGTTGCAAAAATATGCTTTGTTACGGCGCGTTCAGGCTTACCGACGAAACCGGTCCGGAGGGGCAAAAACAACTGTTTAAACGTGGACGCTATACAAATGGTCAGTTAAATTCCGTAGATACGAAAAAGATAACTGAGGAAGTAAAGTATTCCTGGTATGACGGCAGCACTTCGGGAAGATATCCCGGTGATGGCGCTACTGTACCTGCTCCCGGGAAAAAGGAAGCTTATTCCTGGTTGAAGGCTCCGCGGTACGAAGGCTTACCGCATGAAGTCGGGCCGCTGGCCCGCCTGTGGGTAAATCAACAAAAAGATGTAGCCGGCCTGGGAGAAAAAGCTTTCTCCGTTTTAGGAAGGCATTTTGCACGTGCCCTGGAAGCTTCCCAGATCGCCCATGTTATGCCCGAGTGGCTTGATCAGTTGACACCAGGGCAGCCGGCTTTCGCCCCCTTTGATATTCCCAAAGAAGGGGCCGGTATGGGTCTTCATGAAGCGCCACGCGGCGCCCTGGGACACTGGATAAAAATAAAAGACTATAAAATCGAAAACTACCAGGCTGTTGTACCGACTACCTGGAATGGAGGACCACGGGATGATAAAGGACAAAGGGGCCCGATTGAAGATGCTTTGGTTGGGACTCCGGTCAAGGACCCGGAAAACCCGATTGAACTGGTCCGTGTTGTTCGCGCCTTCGATCCCTGTATTGCCTGTGCGGTTCATATTTTGGAAATAAAGGGGGGTTTCAAGGAAGTTAAGAAATTTATAATTTAAGCGGGGATACAATGTCTGATCACGAAAAAAACCTGGTGATCATTGGGGTGGGCAATTACCTGCAGGCAGATGAAGGTGTGGGNNTTTTGGCTGGAAGATGCGGGTTTTGCAATAATTATAGATTGCATAGATGCAAAAGCGGCGCCTGGAACGATTTTCCGCCTGACGGATGAGGAAATGATTTTTAGTTTAAAGGAGGATCACAAAGGGAAAGGGTTCTCCTTGCACGATACAGATTTGAAAGATGTATTGTTGACGGCTAAACGATTAAACATGTTGCCGCCTACAATTATTTTTGGCATACAACCCCGGAAAATTACTGTAAGTCAACATTTATCTGTACCGGTTAAAAAGGCTTTGCCCGAATTAATACAGGTTGTCAAAAAAGAAATATCACTTAAGTTGGGAACGTGTTAAAATGTATAAATGAGCATCGGCGAATTGCAGCAAATAGACCTGGACATATTAAAATTTGCCTTGAAAAATGTTCAAAGTTGTTACTGCAAACATATTAAATCGGCAGTACGCAAATCAAAATAGGTTGAAATAGGTTGAAACTCCATAGCTAAAGACAGTTAGAGTATGCGCATAGGTATTGTTAAGGCTCAAAAGGCGGTAATAATCCGCCACTTGAGCCTTTATCACGTGCAAAACTTCCGATTGACCCCTTTAGGAA
>DFZP01000073.1:0-12838 GCA_002382125.1 Firmicutes bacterium UBA4053 | reverse complement strand
TCTAACCTTCGCATTGCTTATTCCATGATATTTAGCAAAGACCAGGGCGGCTATTCCTGCAACGTGAGGGCTGGCCATGGAAGTACCCATTAAATAATCGTAATTAAGGGCTATCCCGTAGTTATTGAGAAAATTTTCGTGATTTGGGGTAGTGGAGAAAATGTTCATCCCGGGGGCGGCAAGGTCAACCCAGTCACCATAGTTAGAAAAGAAAGCCCGGGTGCCGTTTTTATCGGTGGCTCCTACCGCGATACAGTTTTGGTAAGCAGCCGGATACAAAGGAACGGAATTACCTTCGTTGCCTGCCGCGGCCACTATAACAACCCCTTTGCGCCAGGCGTAATCAACAGCCATTTCAAGCATTTTTGACGGTTGGTCGCCGGCCAGGCTCAGGTTAATTACTTTGACCCCCTTATTAACCGACCAAATTATGCCCCGGGCTACCCAGCTATAGTAGCCACTGCCGTCATCCCCCAGCACTTTAATATTCATCAGGGTAGAGCTATAACCGGCGCCGGCTACTCCCTTATTATTGTCGGTGCAGGCAGCGGCAATCCCAGCTACATGGGTACCGTGGCCAAACATATCGTCTATTGTTTTGCTGGAGGTAAAGTTTTTATTGACCGCAATTTTAGAAGCCAGGTCTTCATGGTCCTGGTCGATACCGGTATCCAAAATAGCAATTTTAATCTTCTTGCTTCCTTTAGTAATATCCCAGGCTTCGGGAGCTTGGATTTTTGTCATTCCCCATTGTTCTTCAAAATAAACATCATTAGGAATAGAAACAGCCTGAGCAAGATAGTCTGGTTCGGCAAATTCAACGTTAGGGTCATGCTTATAGGCAGATAACTTTTCTATTACTTTGTTTTTTTCTACTTTTACTATTTGTACATTTATTTCGGGAATGATATCAATCACTTTGCCGTTGTTTTGAAAATGGGCCTTTTCAACCACATCTTTAGTTGCACCTGACTTAAACTTAACGAGAATTTGCTCGGAGGCGTAAATTCCTCCTTTGTTTAGGGTAAAAGTCTGGTTTGAAGCTGCAAAACCAATTACGGAAGATAATAATACCATAATAATGCTTAGTAATAAGGGCAAAAGAGTGCGGTTTACCATTCTTTTTGAAGACATAAAACAACCTCCTTTTTTAAAGAATAATACCTTTCAACAATCATGCGCAAAACTTATTGTTCTACCGCTACAATTTTACTGCTATTCACCACCTTTCCTTTACACTAAGTTCATTGTTTTTTGCCGGGTTCCACTGTTATTATGCGTGATTCCCCGGGCTTGACCAGCCCTAACTTCTCCCGTGCCATCTGTTCTATATATGAATCGGATTGCACAAGTTTCAATTGGTCGCGGAGTTGGGCGTTTTTAATCTGTAATTCTGCCACCTGCTTTTGAACCTGACGCAACTCGCCCTGCATGGCGTACAGCTTGTTAAACTGCAAACTAAATGAAATAATCAGGTACAACAACAAAATAATGATTACCAGAGCAGGCAGTTTGTTTCTGGAAAAGCGAAAAACACGCCGGCGGACCGGAGGAAATTTCTGTGCCGGAAAATAACCGGTTTTTTGGCGGTGAACTGATGAAATCAAGACTCCTGCTCCTCCTCCTCTTGATCCGGACCAAAGAGTCCCAGATGATCTCCTGGAATAACGATCACTACTTCATAGCCTTTGTTCCGGGCACGGTTAAACAGCGTTGCTACCGTGCTGGCGCTCAAACGCAAGCGACGGGCGACTTGCTCGTTAGAATGGCCTGTTTCTTTCAGAGTCACTACCTGGCGCTCGCGAAAACTTAGTTTTTCAAATCCCCGGAGTTCGACCTTCATTTCCAGTTACCCCAGTCTTGTCCACAATATTTGTACAAACTATGGACAATTTAAGTACATAATTTCTACGGCCAGGAAAAAAGTCCTGCTAGAAAATAAAAATATTTCGGCAAAGCCTTTTAATTGCCCTTATAAACACACCCGGACCCCGGCTAATCAACTGAAGAAACTTATAAATCAATGTGTAGCTAACCCGGCTGCAAAACTTGAAGTAAAACATTGCACCCAGGATCAGCCCTAAAAGCACATAAAAACGCATCTCTCCCTGGTTTATCAGGATCAATAAACCACCGGCCACAATGGTTAAAAACAACCAGAAGCATAGATCCCCAACAAAAATAGACACTCTTTTGAAACGCATTACTCTGCAAAAAGCCCTGTAAAAATCGTAAAGAAATCCCCCCAAGAAACCGGTCCCGGTTATCCAGGCAAGGGCAGTCAACTGCTCCAGCAAGGTCATTTTAGAATGACTCTCCTTACTTCAGGAGTTTACCCCAAAGATTTTTGCCCTTTCCCCGCCGGCTAAGCGCCGGCTTGTTTTCCCGAAACTGCATGGTGGTAAAAAATCCTTCTGCCGTCAACGAACCATTATCCAGATCAAGCCGGATTATATGCAAACCCTCACCCTTCAAAGACAAAATACCCATATTGGTATCCAGGGTTATCTCCTCTTCGTTAAATCTTTCCACGTGCTGTACCCCTGCCAGTTCCAGGTGCTTGCGGTCAACAAGCGCCACCTTGTTCCCGGCCTGCTCCTCCATATAAAACCTTGCTCCTCGTTTTAAGTTTACTCCATTTTTATGCCGTAAGGCTGGAATTATGCGCAAAAAAAGTGGCCCGGCGGCCACTTTTTGCTTCTTTTTGTTTCTTTTTACTTCCATAATTATTTCCATATCTTCCGGATTTCAATGTCTTGATAATAAAACCGTATGATGTCTTCCGATGAACTGCCTTGTTCGGCCAGCTTCTTTGCTCCCCACTGACACATCCCTACTCCATGTCCGAAGCCCCTTCCTTTTAAAACCAACTGACCACCTTCAACCGTCACCCTGGTAAGTAACGTGGAACGAACCCACTCGCTGCCCAGGGCAAGCCGGAGAGCCGGAGCACCTACCGTAACATTCCCAAGTTGCAATTGCTCAACTCTCCCCGAGGGTCCACGTTTTAAAATCCGTACCGCCTCAATAACACCCGGGTCTTTCCCTGTAATTTTCTTCACCGCCAGGCGTACCCGGTCAGCAGGTATTCGCCTTTCCCATGAGCGGTTCTCAGGTGTGGTAATCGACAGGCAGTTGTCCTTTACCCCTGTTTTTACGTAAGGGGTAAAGGTTTTAGTATAAGCCAGCCCCTCGGCCGCCGAGGCTGAAACCCCCCCGTCGCAGGCATTAAACCAGGCCTTAATATAAGCGCCTTTATAGGTAACTACCTCCCCACGGGTATGCGCCACTGCCTGGCGCACTTGATTATTAATCCGGGAGGCGTCATAGGCCTGGGATTCCTGAATACTGGTAGACACATCAGTGCCGTGCAACTGCCGTACTCGACCACTTTGAATGTTTTCCATCGTAAAGGTTCTTGCCAGAATGGCCTGGGCAGCCAGGGCGTTTACCGGCCAGGCGGGTTCCATTTCCGCTGCTACTACGCCTGCTATATAGTCCTCCAGTTTCACCTGTTTTTTCTGACCGGTTTCATTTACGTACATTGTAATAGTAGGCTCTTCGCTCAAGGCGCCAGGAACCGGCTTGCGGGGAACCTGGCGGGTACACGCTGTCACCAGAAAACAGAAGATACTCCCTGCTACCAGTATTCCGGTGAACCACCGCTGCTGCAATTTCTCCTTCCTCCTTTGTCTTTTTGCAGTTTTGCGTTTTTATTCTTGCTTTTTATTCTTGCCTGAAGGAAGAAAAATATGTGTTCACTAGCAGGTATTTATTGTCTTAAGAGAAATACAGCCTGATTTCTCCTCCTCACTCCTGAACACAATAAAACAGGGCCTTTACAGGCCCCCTATAAGTGATCTTCTTCGCTTGTAATTTTCCTCTCCTCGATGACACGATACATCTCCGAAACCATCCTGGCCGGTACAGTTTCTTTCAACATACAAACTTCTACTTTAAGCCGCCGTCGACCAAAGTTAATTTCGATAATATTGCCGGGCTCTATAACGGCGCCTGCCTTGATCACACGTCCATTCAAACGCACTTGACCCCGATTACACATTTCCTTGGCCACTGTTCGCCGTTTAACCAATCGGGAAACCTTTAAAAACTTATCTACCCGCACAATATCACCAATAAAACAGCAATGATTTCGCTAAAAACAACTCTTTCACGGTCAGGATACAACTTCTCTTAACGATTTCCCGGCCTTAAACACAGGCACGCGGGTAGCAGCGATGTCTATTTCCTGACCCGTCTGCGGGTTACGACCCTTGCGGGCGGCACGTTCTCTAATTTCAAACGTACCGAAACCCACCAGTTGGACCTTGTCCCCTCTGGACAGGGCTTCCTCAACAGCCGCCAGCATTGCCATGACCGCCCTCTCAGCATCTTTTTTGGTAAGGTCTGATTTCTCGGCCACCTGTGTAATCAGTTCTGCCTTGTTCATAAGTACCCCCCTTAATGGATTTTGATAATGCTTTATTATTCGCTGTAATCTTACGAGTTCCTTCTAGCAAGAAAATAATTCCTACTTTTTTTTAACTTTTTCAACTTTTTTTGCTTCCTCCCACCAGTCATCCAACTCCTTCAGAGTACAACCGGACAACTCGCGCCTTTGACTACGGGCCTGCTCCTCTATGTACCGGAAGCGACTGATAAACCTGTTTACCGCTCCAGCAAGCGCTATCTCTGCCTCCACCCCCAGCAAGCGGGACAGGTTGACTGCCGCAAAGAAAAGGTCACCCACTTCCGCCTCCACCTGCTCAGGACTATCGTCTGCAATAGCCTGCGCCAACTCCCCCAGTTCCTCATCTATCTTTTTCATTGCCCCCTGATAATCAGGCCAGTCAAACCCTACTTTTGCCGCCCTGGCCTGTACACGACCCGCACGCAACATGGCGGGCAGGCACTGTGGAACGTTTCCTAAAATAGAATCGGCAACACGGGTTCCTTTTTCGCCACGTTTGATTTTTTCCCAGTTGAATTCTACCTCGGCGCTGTTTGCCACGACAACATCGCCAAAAACATGGGGGTGCCTGTCCCGCATTTTCCTGGTAATGCCTACCACTACATCATTAATATCAAAAAGGCCCTTTTCCCCGGCCAACCGGGCATGAAAAACGATTTGTAGTAATAAGTCTCCCAATTCCTCACATATTTTATACGCATCAGCCCGCTCAATTGCTTCAATAACCTCGTAAGCTTCTTCCAAAAGATACTTTCGCAACGTCAGATGAGTTTGTTCCCGATCCCAGGGACAGCCGTCTTCTGACCGTAAAACCGCCATTATTTCTACCAGTGGGTCCAAAGGATACTGGTAAGTTTTAAAAGATTGTTGAAAAACTTCACAGGGCGGTACATAAAGACTTGTCAAATGATCAATCCATTCCAGGCGATCAATACAATATAAGGGATGCTCTTCAATTCTCTGCAACCCGGGTACGCCTGCCGCCTGCACAACCACCACCGGATGATCAAAAGGATAGTAATTCATCAAAAACAACTTGACATCTGAAATAACCAACCGGTTATATACCTGAATTATGATGTTGCCTACCCCCGGCTGGGGAAACTTACCTTCCAGACAAGATCCATCAACTATATATAGTCCACCAGCAGGATCAAGCCGCAAGGCAACATACACCGCATCCAGAAAACTCATGGCCGGCAGTATTTCTACACCGAGATTATATTCAGGCGCCTTTTGCAAAATCAACTCCACAGTTTTCTCGGCAACTAACGGGTTACCAGGCACCGCATAAACGAGTGGCCCCCGGCCGGCTTCTTCGAGCACAGCAGCAGCAATTTGCCGGTATACCTCCTGGAAACTTCCGCCTGCCTCGTATAAATGATCAAAAGTGGTAAATACAACTCCCTGTTTCCTTAGCCAGGGTACCACCGGGTGTTGCCCGGTACGCAAGAGTATTCGCCCCGACTGTTGCAAAACCTCCCATACCAGTAAAGGGATTTGTCCGGGATGGCCGGGACCCAAACCCGCCACAGTAATCCGAACACGCGGCCCAACAGTCGCTGCTTTCCTTTCATCTTTGCAAAAGGATAATCGTACCTCTGGTGAGATGCTGACACCATTTAAATACACCTCTCCCTTCATCTGTCTCCCGGCCCTGATGTCAGCGCCAGGCGCTTCACCCCTTCCCTAAATATTTTTTCGGTAACATGGAGCAATAAAGAAGGTGGCCTTTGGGCCACCTTCTTTATTGCTCCATTTGTTTAGCCAAAAACCCGGCTGCCGTCTCAGCAAGCTTTAGCTCTAACTCGCCCATTCTTATATCCGGCTCTTTAGACGCCAAAATCACAGCTCCAATAGGATCTCCCCCGCAAATAATCGGGACAATAACTTCTGAAGAATACCTGCACTCACCATCATCCACAACCATGCATTCCTTACAAAACACATCTTCCCCCGGATTGTTGATCACCACCGTTTTGTGCTCTTCCATGGCTTTTTCTAAAGAGGAACCAACCGGTTTGTTAAGGTACTCCTTCTTGGAGGCGCCTGCAACAGCAATAATAGTATCCCGGTCTGCAATACAGGTTATATGCCCCAACGCTTCATACAGAGAATCAGCGTACTCCTTGGCAAATTCCCCCAACTCGCCAATGGGTGAGTATTTTTTTAAGATTACCTCACCTTCCCTATCTACAAAAATCTCCAACGGGTCGCCTTCCCGGATACGTAGGGTTCTGCGAATCTCCTTAGGGATCACCACTCGACCCAGATCATCAATACGGCGGACGATACCAGTTGCTTTCATGGATCACCCTTCCCCTCCTTATTTTTCATTATCTTCGCGATCTGTCTTTCAGTGATAGTATATAACAAGAAAGAAGGAGTTATTCATTATTTACCAGCACCTGATAAATAATTTTCACTCTTCGCCAAAATCTCCTTACTTCGCCCCAGCGCCTTCATTATACAATAGCAAAATCCGAGCTTCAACAGCAAATTAGATCTCATAAGAAAGGTTGCCAGTCTTCACCAACCATGTTATAGTAGTCTTAGTTAGCTAATACTTTCATTCTGCCGGAGGAGGCCATATTTCAGATTCAGTGCGCCCAATTGCCCTGGCAATATACGGCCGTATACGGCGCCCTTGATAAGCGTACTTACCGGCAATGGCCATGCTTACTGCTTCGCCGCTCACACCTGCTTGCCGGGCAATGTCCTTGATCTTGATTCCCCTGAGCACTAACTCGGCTTTAATTTCATTGTGGGTCATGCCTTTAGCCATGTAAACCACGGTCTCCTTTCTAAAACATCTAAGACAGAAAAGGATCGGTTTTTGTATCTTAGATTTATAATAATTAATCTTGGCTTAATTGTCAACATATTACTATTCTGAGGTGAAATATTTTGTCTGAGCTTGGCGAACGCTTAAAATTAATACGTCAGGAACATAGCCTGACACAAACCCAGGTGGCAAACCTGGTGGGTATCCGTCCCCAACACATCAATGGAATTGAGCGCGGCTCAAAGACCCCCTCCGACCTGTTAATCAAAAGCATCTGCCGCGAACTGGGAATCCAGGAGGAATGGCTGTGTCACGGCCAGGAACCCATCTATACTCCGATTGAAAAAGAAATGATAAAAATTATGGCTCGCTACGGCAGGCGAGCCTTCCTTGAACAATGTATAAAGCTGACCCAAAAAGAGGGAGACGTGTTGCTTCACAACCAGTTGAAAGAATCACTGGACAGCTTAAACCTTTCCTTGCTTTACCGCATGGTGCAGTTCCTGATCGAAACCTACACCAATTCCGGCCAGAAAAACCAACACTGGATGGAAGTACAGTTTGAAAGGGCCTTTCCTGAATTCAAGGAGACCATCTCGCGGGTGGAATACAAACCTGGCTCCTGAATACAACTCAACATGAAATAGTACCCAAATTAGCGGACGAACCCCCCTACCCCCCTTATCAGGGGGGTTCAGGTTTTATATGGTTAACCAAACACTAACAGAACTTCGGTCCTGGCAGAGGAAGCTACTGAGGTTCAGGTTTTATATGGTTAACCANNGGGGGCAGGGGGGTTCGGTTGCAGGATGTTTAATTATGTGGAGCTGTACTAAACACGCAGGCGGCGCAAGAATTCTTTCAGATTGGCCAGATAATTCACAGGCTCAGCAGGAGAAATCCTGGTTTTCAGGCGGATCTCAAATCCGCCCGCGTTGCTGAATTTAACCCGGTTCTGGTACTCCCGGCCTATTGCTACCAGGGTCTCCGGGCACAGGGAATGTTCCGCATGAAACTGCAGTTTGTAGCCGCCGGCATGGCCGGTAATATTTTTAACTCCTACCTGACTGGCCAGTACTTTTGATCTGGCCACCATCAACAAATTCCGCACAGATTCGGAGAGATCACCAAAACGATCGATCAATTCTTCTTCCAATTCCAGAATTTCTTCCTCCCCGCGCATGGCCGCCAGACGGCGGTAAATATCTACTTTTTGATCGGGATCCCCGATATAGCTATCCGGAATAAAAGCTTCCACCGGCAGTTCTACGGAAGTTTCCACCACCCGGCAGGCAGGCTCACCTTTAGCCTCTCTTACTGCTTCCTCCAACAAATGACAGTAAAGGTCAAATCCAATAGCGGCTATATGACCATGCTGCTCTGCCCCCAGCAAATTTCCGGCGCCGCGGATTTCTAAATCCCGCATCGCAATCTTGTACCCGGAACCAAATTCCGTAAATTCACGAACAGCCGCCAGCCTTCTTTCCGCCAGTTCAGAAAGCACTTGGTTCTTGGGAAAAATAAAGTAAGCATAGGCCAGGCGGTTGGATCTGCCCACCCGCCCCCGCAACTGGTACAGTTGGGCCAGGCCCAGGTTCTGCGCATCTTTCACCACCAGCGTATTGACATTGGGAATGTCCATTCCATTTTCAATGATCGTTGTACATACCAGCACATCATACAAGCCATTTACAAAATCCAGCATCACCTGTTCTAAATCATCTTCGCGCATCTGACCATGAGCTACCGCAATCCTCGCCTCGTGTACCAGCCCCTGCAGCCAGGCCGCAACACTATCCAGATCCATCACCCTGTTGTATACAAAATATACCTGGCCCCCCCGGCCAAGTTCACGCCGGATAGCTTCTCTGATCAGCACAGGGTCTTCTTCCAGCACATAGGTCTGTACGGGGAAGCGGTTCTCCGGCGGTGTCTGAATCAGGCTGGTATCCCTGACTCCTACCAGCGACATGTGCAGTGTACGGGGAATGGGTGTAGCTGTCAGTGTAAGAACATCCACATCCTCACGCAACTGCTTGAGCTTTTCTTTGTGAGCCACTCCGAAACGCTGCTCTTCGTCAACCACAACCAGGCCCAGGTCCTTAAAAATCATATCTTCCTGAACCAGGCGGTGGGTACCGATAACAATATCTACCTTGCCTTTACCCAGGGCAGAAATGATCTGCTTCTGTTCCCGCGGGGAACGGAACCTGCTGAGCACCTCAATTGTCACCGGAAAGCCGTTTAAACGATCTTTAAAGGTATTGAAATGCTGCTGGGCAAGGATAGTGGTGGGAACCAGCACAGCCACCTGTTTGCCTTCGGCTACTGCTTTAAATGTTGCTCTTAAGGCTACCTCGGTTTTACCGTAACCAACATCTCCACATAATAACCGGTCCATCGGGCGCTTCCGCTCCATATCGGCCTTTACTTCCTCAACCGTCCGCAGCTGGTCGGGAGTTTCTTCGTAGGCAAAAGAGGCCTCAAATTCCCGCTGCCAAACAGTATCCAGGGCAAAAGCATGCCCCGGCAGGCTTTGCCGGGCTGCATACAATGCCAGCAGTTCACCGGCCATTTCCCGGACAGCTTCTTTTACCCGTACCTTGACACGCGACCACTCGCTGCCTCCTAAGCGGGACAACCTGGGAACTTCTGCTTCCGCACCCAGGTACTTCTGAATCAAGCCTACCTGATCCGTAGGCACATATAGTTTATCTTCCCCGGCATATTGAACAAGCAGATAATCCTTCTGGATCCCGTCAATCTTGAGCGAAACCATTCCCTGATAACGACCGATGCCATGGTTTAAGTGAACTACATAATCTCCTGCTTTTAAGTCAGCAAAAGGTTCGGTATGCTTAGATGGCCGGCGGCGGTCACGTGGGAGCTTTGTGTGTTTTTTCCCCCGGCCGTAAATCTCGTTTTCAGTAATTACCGCCAGGCGACCGGAAACCAACTCGAATCCCTCTGCCAACTGACCCGAAGTGATCGTCACATTGCCAGGAAGCACGTTTTGGGAAAGGTGATTTGCTACAAACGCATCAATCTGAGCGTCACGCAAGGATTCCTGCAGATGACGGGCACGCTCTTCGCTGCCCACCATTAAAACCACAGCATAACCGGTTTTCCGCAAACGGCGAATTTCGTCACAGAGCATCTCCAAACGTCCCAGAAACGTTTGCATACCTTTAGTAGCAAAGGCAACCAGGTTTTGAAAATTCATCTTTTCGGATTGCCTGGATAAAAAGGACAGGTAAATAATCTTAAATTTTTCCAGGCCGTCGCTAATATTCCGCCAGTCCACGTAACCATTAAGCTCAAGGGGCAGGATTCTACCGCCGGCCAAAAGGTCGGTGTACATTTGCTCCCGCTCCCTGTGAATGTTTTCTGTAATTTCCTTTACCCGTAAAGGATCATCTACCACTACCAGGCTGTGCGGGGGCAGATAATCAAGCAGGGCAAAAGAACGGGAATAAAAATAGGGCAAAAACTGCTCCCACCCTATCGAATAAATCCCTTCTGCAAGTTGCCGGATAATTGTTTCAGCCAGCTCGACCAACTGCTGACGAACCTCTAAAGAGCCTGTTTTCCCGATTCTTTCTAACTGGCTATGATATTCCGCCTCTATCCTTTCTCGCGCCCCGGCCCTGACTTCTTCATCCGATACCAGTTCCGTGGCCGCATAAAATGAAATCTCCTGCATGTTATCTTCTGAACGCTGAGACTCCACATTAAAAAACCGGATGGAGTCTATTTGATCATCAAAGAATTCCACACGCAACGGACGCTCAAAGGTTACAGGGAAAATGTCAATTATGCCTCCCCGGCTGCTGAACTGACCTCTTCCTTCCACCAACTCCACGCGCTCGTAGCCATAGTCAAAAAGGCACAGCTTGAATCTCTCAAAATTTATCCTTTCTCCAACCTTAAGATTAATTTGCGTATCACGAAACATCTCTGGTGGAGAAAGCCGCCTCAACAGGGCTTCCACAGGAGCAACCACCACCACGTCTTCACCCCTGCTCAAAGCCTCCAGCACCTTCAACCGTTGAGCAGGCACTTCTTGATCACGCACCAGCACCTGAAAAGGCAGGAGTTGCCACGTTGGAAACCGATAAACCTTTGTCCCGGGTAAAAGAACGTTCAAGTCGTCTACCAGCGCTGCAGCCTCCGCGTCTCCCGGAGTAATCACAAGCACTGGAGCGCCACAGGCGCCAGCCAGACCACTGATCACATAGCTGCGTTGGGAACCCGACAGACCAGCCACCATCTGCTTCTTCAGTTGCCTGTCCAGCCCCTGACTCAAGCTCTTAAATTCCGGAGTTTGCAACAATGGATATAACAAGCCACGCATTGTCTGTCTACCAGCCCCCTTTTTAAAGGCACCACAAAAAGAGCTTTAGCGGCTGCATGCTAAAGCTCTCGCTTTTTAACTCAAAAAGACAAAACAAAATTTAAACCTAATGCAGTCTCTGTTCTCTGAAGCGGAATGTTTCCTGCGACCCGTAAAGCATCTCATGGCAGTCCTCACACAGAGAAGGTAAAATATACTTATCCTCCATATATAAATTATTATGCGCCTGCTGCGGCAGGTAATCACTTAAATCTGTATTTATTATATTCTGCAATCCCGGTAGCGTCAAGACACTGTCTTTCCTTTTCTCCCGGACGTCCGGATCAATTTCGGCCACCAGGCAATCGCAACATTCACAAATATAAACGATTTTCACCTTTCATCCCTTCCTTAAAAACAAGCCATTACTTAAAGTATTATGGGTAAAAAATGCCTGCCGTATACTTAAAGCTGTTAACTTATGTTTTTGTCTTGCCTTATAGACAAAATGGCTATAAAATTAAGTTACGAGAATGGTGGAATAGAAGAGGCTTCCAGCCTCTTGACGTTCCCTTTTACTATAAAATTTAGCTGTGAGAATAGTGGAGAGGAGTCAAGTCATGATCATCGACATGCACGTGCATACCAGACCGCTTTCCCCTTGCAGCAGTATTGATCCCGAAGATGCAATCAAAGCTGCTAAAGAAATTGGCTTAGACGGCCTGTGCTTCACAGAACACGAGATAACCTGGAAAAGCGAAGACATCCGGCAACTAAGAGAAAAATGGGATTTTGCTGTCTTCTGCGGTATAGAAGTAGACACTTCCGAAGGGCATATCCTGG
Source organism: Firmicutes bacterium UBA4053 (assembly GCA_002382125.1). Taxonomy (GTDB): domain Bacteria; phylum Bacillota; class Desulfotomaculia; order Desulfotomaculales; family Nap2-2B; genus UBA4053. The sequence goes on along the minus strand of DFZP01000073.1, from coordinate 406 downwards.
TCTTCGGGTTAAAGGAAAACCAGAAAAATTTGTTGCACATCAAACAGTTTCGCAAACTGCAGGATATTATTCACGCCACAAACGGGGTAATGATTGTCGCTCACCCATTCAGGAGTTTTATTTTACAGGAACTTCTTGACCCGCAGCCCATACTCGATGATGTCTGCGCGAAACAAGTTTTTCACATTGTAGAAGCTATCGAAATATGCAACGGCAAATCAACAGAAAAGGAAAACGATCTGGCTCACGAGGTAAGCGCCAGGCTGCAAGTCAAAGGAGTAGGAGGCAGCGATGCCCACTACATTCAGGAAATAGGTCGCTGCGTGACTTTCTTCGAAAACAACATCACCAATGAAGAGCAACTGGCTGCAGAGTTAAAAGACGGCAGGTTTAAAGCCGGCTATTT
>DFZP01000034.1:0-20807 GCA_002382125.1 Firmicutes bacterium UBA4053 | reverse complement strand
GCACGCAGACAGGCACGCAGACAGGCACGCAGACAGGCACCCAGACAGGCACGCAGACAGGCAACGGCGCAGGTAGACATATAGAAATCTGCATGTAGGGGCAGACCTGCGTGTCTGCCCTGATGGCTTTGCCCCTATGAACCTGAGTAGTTACTATTTAAAAGACAGTCTTTGTTAGGGCAGGAATTCATATCCGGTTACCGAAATAGTATTTTTGGGCGGATAAAAGGATGTGATATATCTTGTCTTTGAATGCAGGGGGGCAACCAAAAATATTCTACGGCTGGATAGTGGTTGCCTGTTGTTGTTTGCTGGGTACTTCTACGGCTATTATGATGTCTTACGGGATTTATTTTAAGGAATTATCCAGTGAATTCGGCTGGAGCAGGACATTAACTTCATCAGTTATCTCGTTAATGAATGTGGTGTATTCTTGTTCTGCTGTCCTAGTGGGTGCGACCGCAGACAAATATAATTCCAGGTGGGTAGTCTGGGTGTGCGCTGTTCTCCTTGGCAGCGGTCTTTATCTGTGCAGCCTGGTTCAGACTCTTGCGCAGTTACTTTTGTTTTATGGAGTAATCGTAGCGATAGGTATGGGAGTTTGCTATTCTTTGCCGATGGCTGTGGTGCAAAAATGGTTTATAAAAAAGAGGGGCCTGGCTTTAGGCATTAGTATGTGTGGTATTGGTTTGGGAACTTTGGTGGCAGGGGTTTTGGTGGGTTATCTTGTTTCTGCTTATGGCTGGCGGGCATCTTTTGTAATGCAGGGTGTTTTGTTTTTTATCATCTTTTTTGTGGTGGGTTTGTTTATTGTTAAGGAACCAAAGGATAAGGGCCTTCAACCCTATGGCGCCGGTGAGATTACAACAGACAATTCTATTAACCTGATTTCCGGAAGGGAATGGTCACTGAAAGAGGTGTTGGCAAACAGGTCGTTTTGGATGATTTATGGAGTTCATTTTTTCCCTTCTCTTTCTTTTACCATTGTGAGTGTTCATGTTGTTCCTTATGCAGAGGACATGGGCATTTCCAAGCTGGCTGCCGCCGGCGCTTTGGGTTTGATTGGCGGGATTAGTGTGGTTGGAAGGTTGGGTATAGGTTTCATTTGTGATAAAATAGGGTTTAGAAATGGGATCATTTTTTCCCTGGTGTCATGCGCCATTATGTTTTTATACCTTATTGAGGTAAAAAATGTCTGGATGCTTTATGTATTCGTAATTTTTTACGCGCTTGGCTACGGGGGGAAGGCTTCGGCGCTGCCTGGCCTGGTTGGAGATGTTTTCGGGATCAAATCGCTGGGTATGGTGATGGGCCTGATCGCCACCGCTTTTGGGACCTCGAGCGCTATAGGGGCGCCGCTGGGCGGCTGGGTATTCGATCATATGCACAGTTACCGGCTGGCTTTTCTTTTTGGGGCAGTTTCCTATGTGCTGGGGGTAATATGTACTTTTATGGTCAGGCCGGCAACGGGCTTGCCGGGCGGCATAAATTCAACCAGTACCGGACTTTAAGACATGCAGGGAACCGGGCGCGGGTTGTGGAATATTATCTATTGACAAAGAAAAACCGGGGGAGGATAAGGTGTTGTCTGTAAATACGGCAGATCCACCGAAGCTGTTCTATGGGTGGATTGTAGTTGCTTCGTGCTGCTTGTTAGGAATGTCGGCGGCCGTTCTTTTGACATACGGTATTTATGTAAAGGAATTATCAGCTGAGTTTGGCTGGAACCGGGCGGTAACCTCGTCAGTATCCTCAGTTGCTAGCCTGGTATATGGTATTGCTGCTGTTTGTGCGGGAATGTTTGCGGATCGTTATAATCCCAAAGGGCCGGTTTGGATCTGCGCTGTTTTGCTTGGAAGCGGTCTTTGCCTCTGCAGCCTGGTACGAAACCTCTGGCAGCTTTATTTTTTTTATGGAGTGGTAACGGCGCTTGGCGCGGGGTGTTGTTATTCTTTACCTTCTTCAATTGTCCAGAAGTGGTTCATCGAAAAAAGAGGTTTGGCTTTGGGGCTCAGTATGTGCGGGATAGGCCTGGGGACCCTGGCGATAAGCGTGCTGGTGGGTTTTCTTGTGCCGGCCCTCGGCTGGCGAGCGGCTTTTTTTGCAGAAGGGGTGCTGCTTTTTATTCTTTTGGCAGTTGCCGCTTTATTTATCGCCGGGGACCCTGAAGAAAAGGGATTTCTGCCTTACGGGGCAGAAAATTATGTTGCAGGAAATAATTCTAATTCCCAAAATGAATGGTTATTGAAAAAGATCATAATAAGAAAATCTTTTTTGATCAATTACGGGATTAATTTTTTTTCCAACGCCTCACTGATGATAGTGTATGTCCATGTTGTTCCTTATGCGGAAGATATGGGAATTTCCAAACTGGTTGCAGCCGGCGCCATGGGTTTGATGGGTGGGATCAGTGCTGTTGGAAGATTGGTAGTGGGGGGTGTCTGTGATAAGATAGGTTTTAAAAACGGCCTGATAATTTCCCTCGGATTGTGTTGCAGTATGATTTTGTATTTGATTCTGGTCAGGAATGTCTGGATGCTGTATGTTTTTGTGGTTGTTTTTTCAGTTGGCTATGGAGGCAAGGCTATGGCGTTGCCGGGTCTGGTTGGAGATGTTTTCGGAACCAAGTCGCTGGGTATGATCATGGGACTGCTGGCTACCGCTTATGGAATGGGAGGCTTCATAGGGCCGCTTTTAGGCGGGTGGATCTTTGACCGGACACATAGTTACGTGATGGCCTTTATTGCCGGCGCGGCTTTTTATATTGCAAGCATAATACTTTCTTTTCTGGTAAAGCAGGAGGAAGATTTACAACTACCGGATGCTGCCGGAAAACCTTCTTCAATCCCAGGCTAATGTTTGGGCACAGAATTATCCGCCGGGTGTGAAGCAGGCCAGCATTTGTTGGATTGAGCCAGGCCGGTTCCGGGTTCTATTTTGTCCACTTTTTTCATAAAACTAAAATAGCTATTTAAGCGTGCAGGAAAGAGGTGGACAAAAGGATGGTCAACTACATCTGGCTGGGTATGATTGTTTTCAGTATTATTGTTGCCGGAGTTAACGGGCATGTTGAAGTGATTACCAGGGCTGCTTTAGAAGGAGCCAATGAAGGAGTCAAAACTTCTTTGCACCTGATTGCCATTATTGCCTTTTGGTTGGGGGTTATGCGTTTGGCCGAAGCGGCCGGCCTGGTGCAGTTTCTGGCCGGCCTGGTGCGTCCGTTGACACGGCTGTTGTTTCCCGGTATAACCAGAGATCATCCAGCAATCGGCGCGATTATTATGAACCTTTCCGCGAACATTCTGGGTCTTGGTAATGCGGCCACGCCCATGGGGTTGATTGCCATGCAGGAACTGCAAAAGTTAAATCGCGGTGATCTTAAAACAGCCACTGCAGCCATGTGTACCTTTCTGGCGCTGAACACTTCCTGTCTGACTCTTATTCCTTCCACAATTATTGGCATTCGCCTGATGCATAATTCAGCCGATCCCACGTCAGTCGTGGGGACAACCATTTTTGCCACTGCCTGCGGGATGGCTGTGGGAATAACGGTGGATCGCCTGATGCGCCTCATTTACCGTTAATGATCATTGTCTTAACGATGATAGCTAAGATGATCTATTTCTGCCTTGACAAAAAACAGGCATGTACTAATTTTTTATATTGGGGGTAAATGTTGTTTGTATGCAATTATTGCCGGGATTTCGCGCTGGGCAATACCGCTGACCCTGCTTCTGGTACTATTAATTGCCATGCTAAGGGGGGTACAGGTTTTTGAGACCTTTGTGGAGGGTGCGGGAGAAGGGTTTGCCACAGCGATCAAAACCATCCCTTACCTGGTGGCCATGCTGGTGGCAATCAATGTCTTCCGGGCTTCAGGGGCGATGGATTTAATGGTCCGGTTTCTATCCCCATTGCTGAATAGGGTAGGTTTTCCTGCCGAGGCGCTGGCCCATGCCATAATGCGCCCCCTTTCCGGCAGCGCAGCCCTGGGGATTGCCGCGGACCTTATCGCCACTCACGGGCCGGACAGCTTTATCGGCCAATTGGTATCTACCATGCAGGGCAGCACTGATACCACCTTTTACGTCCTTGCCTTATACTTTGGTTCGGTAGGTGTTACCAGATACAGGTACGCGATTGTTTCCGGCCTGGCCGCCGATTTAACCACCCTGGCAGCCTCGGTGTTTATTGTGCAGAAAATTTTCGGGGCGGGTGGTTAATTTAAAAGTTGTTGGATTCTAAAAACCGGTCTGTTTTTTATTGGAGCCATTTTTTTAGCTATGATTAAACTAACCATTGCTGTTGTCCTCAAACAGTGACAGGGGAAAATTTAAAACGTGTACTACTTTCCATCCTTATTCTGCCTTTTCCTACCGGGAAGACGAGGGGATGGTTCTTGCTTGCCTGGAAAAGTACTTTCCTCGCAAGGGCAAGCAAGAACCATCCCTACTTGCGCTTTTCATTTTTTCGCTTGAGCGTTGTGGTTTTACGTGTTTTCTATTATCTGCTTTAGTTCGTATTTTAAAAGCTTGCCGGAAGAAGTCTTTGGCAGTTCATTTACGAAATGGATGCGCCGTGGTATTTTATACTTTGCCAGTTTATCTTTGCAGTATTCCTGTAGTTCTTTTGTTTCTATCCGGGCGCCTTCCCGCAGGTGGACGAAAGCCACTACTTCTTCTCCCCAGACCGGGTCGGGCATTCCTAATACCGCTACTTCGAATATGCCGGGATGGGTGTAAAGAACATCTTCCACTTCCCGGGGATGAACATTCAGGCCGCCGCGTATGATTAAATCTTTTTTGCGGTCAACAATGTATACGTAGTCCTCATTATCAATGTAGGCCAGATCTTCTGTATGGAACCATCCGTTACGCATCGCCCACCGGGTTTCTTCTTCCCGGTTATAGTATCCTTTCATCACACTGGACCCGCTGACTACGATCTCACCAACCTGCCCTGTTGGTACTTCCCTGTCTTCGTAATCTACTATCTTTACCTTTACTCCTGGTATTATCCGGCCGACAGAACCTGCTTTTTGGGTTCCGTCAACCGGGTTTGAGCAAATAAGTGATGTTTCCATAAGTCCGTAGCCCTCTGTGATTTGAATACCGAATTTTTCCTCAAAAGTCTGAAAAATTTCCGGGGGCATCGGGTCTGCTGCGGTATAGGCCACACGTAAAGAACTGGTGTTGAACTGCTGCAGTTCCGGATAATCAAGCAGCATCCTGTACCTGGGATGCGTACCGAAGAAGAAGGTAATATGTTCCTCCTCGATTGTACGCAGGACGGCTTCCGGTGTAGTCCAGATATCGTGGATGACAATAGTGGCCCCTGCCATGAGTGGCGCATTCATTGCACAGGCCTGGACAATGACATGATAGGCGCGAGATACCAATAAGATACGATCCTGCGGTGTTATACGGCAGAGTTCGGCAAAAGCAGTAGCGCTACTATAAAGATTCTGGTTTGTTAACATTACTCCCTTAAGTGTACCGGTAATACCATGGGTGTAAAGCAGCTCAATAACCTCATCCTGTTCATAAGGCTGGTCGAAGGTAAAAGAAGTTTCGCCGCTGTTTAAGATTTGTGTAAAGGAATGAAGCGCAGGAACTGTTGGCTCGGAACGAATTACAATGATACTTGCCGGTAGGGCTATCTTTTCCCTTATCCGGATAAAAGTTTGAGCGGTGGAGGTGTCGGTAATCACAACTACCGGTAGTGCGTCTTTGACGATTTTTTCAACTTCGGCTATAGCATATTGAGGGTTTACAGGTATAACTATACCCTTGATTTGTAAAACAGCAAAAAAGGAAATGACAAACTCCGGGCAGTTATCTAAGATAATCAATACGCGGTCACCTTGCTGAACCCCGAATTTTTTTAACCCATTGGCAAGCCGGTTTACTTGTGTGATCAACTGACTATAACTAAAACGCTTTTCATTGTACACCATGGCCTCACGCTCCGGGTAAAGACGGCCAATTTCTGCAAGTCCAAGGACCAGATTCATTTTTAGACCTCCTTGTCATATCCAAGATGTTTACCCCTAAATAAATTCTCCATGGTTTAGTAAATTCCTGCTTGTGGTTATATTTTTCCCATTGACTGGTTTGACAATAACCGGGGGAAAGATTAAGATATTTAGAAAGCCGAAGAAGAGGATTGATTGTATGGACTTTGCAACGGTGGTACGGGAACGCCGGAGTATCCGTAAATTTAAAAATCAGGACATACCGGATGAAAATATTCTGGAGTTAATTAACCTAGCCGCGCATGCTCCCAGTTCAGGTAATTACCAAATGTGGCATTTCTTAGTAATTAAGAATCAGGAAATAAAAGAAAAAATGAGTCAGTTGGTAGCTGATAAAGTAGATGAACTGGTGCGGCGTGTTAATGCTCAACCGGATAGAGATCCTAAAAGAGCGGTAGCCTGGTTTACAAGGGCGCCGGTGGTAATTGCCGTAAGTACAGAAAAATACCGTACTACTATCGATAATCTCTTATTCCATGCCGGGTACTCAGAATTAGAAGTTGATTCCCTGCGTTGCCGGCCGGATTTACAGAGCATCGGGGCAGTCATCCAGACATTGCTTTTAGCTGCCCATTTTAAGGGCTATGGTGGGTGCTGGTTGACCGGGCCAATGGTAGCCCGCCCGGCATTAGAAGAACTTTTGGGGATCAAGCCACCCCGCAGCCTGGCTGCCATAGTAGCCCTGGGCTGGCCTGATCAGGTTCCTCCAACTAAAACAATCCGTCCCTTGGAAGAAATAGCTGCTTTTATAAGGTAAGATACCTTCTGAACAATTCATCTTTGCTTATTACCAAAAGCTTCGGACTTAATTTTTTCCTGTGTTGGATAAAACGCCGGCGTCCCGCAGGATGAAAGATCATCAGCAACAAACCTTCGTACCACTGAACTAAACGGCGCGCCAGGGGAGACACGTCAAAAGTGGAGAAGCCGAGGAACTGACTGCCCCGGTGAAGAATGGTCAGGCCTGTTATCGCTTTAATTTCCCGGTAACGGGGATTTGCTGCGATCCATTTGGCCATGGCGGGCAGGGATTGAAGAGATTTTTTGAGGGCCAGCAGGCCCAACCGTGCCGGTTCATTATTATTGTTAATTTGCTGGAACACATCGTTGTTCAAGTGTAATTCCCCCACCATGTCTCCCTTTTGCAGAGTTGTTCCGTCCGGCAGGAGCAGTTGTTTACCTCTGTATCTACGCAGGGCCAGGCGAAAAATAGTCGGCCGGCCATCTTCCGGCACATCTTCGATGCGTGAAAGGTGAAGCACAAGTTTTTCCCATCCCTGCCATAATAACCGGAAGGGCAACTTATTTTTTCTCTGGTTTAGCGAGGAAATAAGTTCGGACAGAGGGATTACCTGCAGGCCGCGTTGTTTTAATTCTGTCAGGATAGCAGGCAGGGCACTGATCATTACAGCAGACGCTCCGGGCGTCGCCCAGGGAACATCATCGCTGTCATGAAAAATCAGGATGGAGCCGTTTTTTGTTCTTAAAAGAACCTTGCGAGCAATAGAGCCGGCTGTGGACCGTCTATTCCAGTCCCAACTCATAAAGGACCATAAAACCACTTGCTGTCTGCAAGAGCGGCAGTAGAGCAGGGAGAAGAGATTAAACAATCCCCAGGGCGGCCTGTAAAACCTTGGGGGGCGGCCGGTTATTTCAGTAATGATCGATGATGCCTGCAGCATATCTTGTTTAATGCCGCGCGGACCCATCAGCCAGGAAATATGGTGGCGATAACCGTGACTTGCTATTTCATGTCCTTCTGTCTGAATGCGGAGCAGCAATTCAGGATATTCTTTTGCTTTTTCCCCCAGAACGAAAAAACAGGCCCTTACCTGGAATTGCTTCAGGATGTTTAAAACCCGGGGTGTATATTCAGGGTGGGGACCATCATCAAAAGTAATAGCTACCCTGCTCTCATTTTTCAATCCCCGGCAGATTGCCCCGATGTGTAATAGCCTGGACAGGGCGGTAGGCAATAAAGCATAAATACTCAGAAAAAAGGCGATTGCTTTAAAGATTGCCCCGGTCATAAAGACACCTCCCGCTGTTCTCCGGCCAGCATTTTTTCAATTGGACAGACCAGGTAGAAAAACGCAGCGACCAGTAATACGCCCGATGTCAGCACCAGAGTAGGAGGGATGCCTATTCTACTGGCCACGTAAGCGCCGAGGGCAGGACCGAAGGTTATCCCCAAACCTTCAACGGTAGCAAACACTCCCCATCCCGTGGCCTGGTTCTGTGGCGGGATGATCCGGGCGAGCAGGGAATTCCATGCCGGCAGAACCATTGCGTAGGAAAGGCCCAGGAGTATTGTGAAATAGAGGGCTTCTTTAAGTCCGTGACTGAAAGTGAATAGAACCAGCAATAAACTGCTTGCGCCAAAGCCTGCAGCCAGTAAAAATTTCAATGCCAGCCGGTCAGCCAGGTACCCCATGGGCAGCAGTGAAACCACGGCAGTGGCTCCTCCGGCCAGCAGCAGGAGGCCGTACTGGTTGTGATCCAGGTGCAGGTGTTGTTGGACAAAGATTGGCAAGACGGGCAGAAGCAGGCCGGCAGCTAACGTTTGCAGAAACATCCCCGGTATCAATAAACTAACGAGTATCTTATTGGACACCATGTGTTTCAGTGCATTCCGTATCCTGTAGGTTTGCAAACTGGAGGTTTCAGCTTTCGGGGATGTTCCGGCCGTAGAAAACCAGGCTATTGGCAGGGCTGTTACCCATAGGAAAATAATCAGCCAGAAAACTGTGTCGTAGCTTCTGGCCATAATAAAATTAACACTTACCATCCCGCTGCCGGCCCCGGCAAGCCAGGTGGCAAAAACCACCCCGATGCGTGTAGCCCTGTTGGGTATTCCCACCGGCGCCACCCTGCTTATTACCCCCAGCCATAAGGGAGAAAACCCAAGGCCGAATAACCCTGCCGCTCCGATCATGATTAATGGCGTAGGCCAGCTTTTAATCAGAAGAAGGGAAATAAGTGACAACACCAAGCCGCCCACCAGCACTGGCCGTCCCAGGCGGTCAAATTCCCAGCCGGCTATGGTCTTAAACAGGGTTTCCATTAAGTAGTGGGCCGATACGGCAACACCCACAACAGTGATGGAAAGCTTAAGGTGGTTGACGACCCAAAATGGGAAAAAGGTGAAAAAGAATGCCCCCCTGACAAATTCTGTCAAGAAAAGCAATGATAATAAACCCCTCAATACATAACGCCCGTCTCTATATCTTTTTTTAAGAAGTTACTCCCAGAACTATTATATAATAAGGAAAGTGAATTGAAAAGATTTTAATTTTCATTTTTCATTTTTTATTTCAAGATCTTAATTGCTCTTAGTTTGTCCGAAACGAAAGAAATTATGGCAGTATTGATTATTGTATTAAATACAAGTATAATTTTTGTATTAACGACTATTTATGGGGGAGCATATGCCCGGGAAAAAAACAGGTTTATGCATTTTATTGTCTTTGCTGTTGTTGCTGCCAGCAGGGGCTGTTGCAGGGGAAAAAGAGCCGTTCTTAGCTGCCGGGGCAGTTGTATTGATGGATGCGAATAACGGCCAGGTTCTTTATCAAAAGAATATGCGCCAGCGGATGTTTCCGGCCAGTACCACCAAGATTCTGACGGCTGTTATAGCATTGGAGAAAGGGAATCTCTCGGAGAGAGTAATTATTCCTGAAGAGGCCTGCCGGGTAGACGGCTCAGCCATAGGACTGCAGGAGGGTGAGCGGCTTACGCTGGAAGATCTTTTGTATGCCTTGATGCTGGCTTCGGCTAATGATGCGGCTGAAAGTATAGCCCTTCATCTGGCAGGTTCAATACAGAATTTTTCCGTTCTGATGAACGATCAGGCAAAATCAATCGGGGCTCAGATGAGTAACTTTACCAATCCTCACGGCCTGGCCGGCGCCAATCACTACACCACTGCGTATGACCTTGCTTTAATTACACGTTATGCATTGGAAAACCCGTCTTTTAGAAAAATTGTCAGGACGCGCTGGAAAGTAATCAGCAGGCCGGATGCAGATCGGACTAAAGGCCCGCCTCAGGAGCACTTGTGGAATCATAACCGGTTTTTGGGGCGTTATGATGGCGCTATTGGGGTAAAAACAGGTTACACCGTGGAAGCAGGACAATGTCTTGTGGCTGCTGCCCAAAAGGGTGACCGGGAATTAATTGCTATTATCTTAAACGGCCAGGGAGGCGCCATTTACAGTGATGCCGGGACAATTCTGGACTACGGCTTTACAAACTTTGAGCCTTTGCTGGTGGTACGGCAGAGGGAAAAGATTTCAACTGTAAATGTCAGTCGCGGCATGAACAGGGTTGATTTGTTTGCCGGTGATTCTTTTCATTATAATTTCCCCCTTGGGCAACCGCAGGATCTTGTGCGCCGTGTACAGCTTGATCAGGGAATAAAAGCGCCTCTTGTAGCGGGACAGAAAGTGGGGGAATTGATCTTGTCCGCGGATGGGCAGGAGGTGGGAAGAGTATGCTTGATTACCATGCAACCGGTGGAAAGATTTCCCGGCAGGCTCTGGTTGTTTTTGATTACCGGCCTGGTGATTATATTTATCCCTTTTACCGGCATCAGGCGGACTGCCAGGCGTAAAAGGCGCCCGCTATCCAGAAGGAGATTTTAGGTTGTACGAAAAACAAGAAAATGCCGGGAACTGATCACTGATGGTTGAATGATAAAGGGCAAGGGGGGTGATATGCCGGGTGAAAAAAATAATTTATGAGGTGGAAGAAAAGCTGCATTCAGGGGAATACAAGCTGACCCCCCGCCGGGAGCATATTCTGCAAGTATTTTTGGAGAACAAAGATAAACATTTGAGTGCAGAGGAAATCTATAACCTGGTTAAAAAAAGGGCTCCTGATGTAGGATTGGCCACCGTGTACCGTACTTTGGAGTTGTTTCTGGATTTTGATGTCATCCACAGCATAGATTTTGGTGATGGTCGCAAACGGTATGAGTTTGGCCAGGGAGAAGGAGAAAAACATCATCACCATCATTTGATTTGTACCCGTTGCGGCAAAATCCAGGAAGTAACGGAGGATCTGCTGGAGGAACTTGAAGCACGGGTTAATCAGGCATATGATTTTATCATTACAGACCACCAGTTAAAATTTTTTGGTTATTGTAAAAAATGCGCCGGCGAACGGAGTTGCTGATATTTTGTAAAGCATTTACAGTGCCCGGTTGTTGTTTGACCGGTATTCCCAATTTATTTTTAAGGAGGGTTTTTCCTTGTTTTCAGAGAGGTTTACCATGGCCGGCTTGACCTTTGATGATGTTTTACTGGTACCTGCTGCTTCTGATGTGTTGCCGAAGGATGTTGATGTTTCCACCAACCTTACACGCAATATCAGGCTTAATATTCCCCTTATGAGTGCCGCCATGGACACAGTTACGGAGGCACGCCTGGCTATTGCCCTTGCCAGGGAAGGGGGAGTTGGTGTCATTCATAGAAATATGTCCATTGAACGTCAGGCACTGGAGGTGGATAAAGTAAAGAGGTCAGAACACGGGATTATTTCCGATCCTATTTACCTTTCTCCGGAAAACAGGGTTAGTGAAGCACTGTCGTTAATGAAACGCTATCGTATTTCCGGCATTCCGATTACAGTAAACGAAAAGTTGGTAGGCATCCTTACCAACCGCGACCTCCGTTTTGAAAAAGACTTTAACAAGATGATCTCAGAAGTGATGACTAAAGAAAACCTGATTACCGCTCCGGTGGGAACCACCGTCGAGCAGGCCAAGGAGATATTGCAGCGTCATAAAATAGAAAAGCTGCCAATTGTAGACAATAACTTTAAACTGTGTGGCTTAATTACCATTAAGGACATCGAAAAAATCCGCCAGTACCCTTTTTCTGCCAAGGATAAGCGCGGCCGGCTTCTGGTTGCTGCAGGAGTAGGGACAGGTTCCGATACCATGGAAAGGGTTGATGCTTTAGTCAAAGCCAGGGTAGATGTGATTGTTGTGGATACTTCTCATGGTCATTCCCGCCTGGTGCTTGAAATAGTAAGAAGAATAAAAACAAAATACCCGGAGGTGGATTTGATAGCCGGTAACGTGGCAACTGCTGAAGGTACGCTGGATCTGATCATGTCAGGCGCCGACGCGATAAAAGTGGGCATTGGGCCGGGTTCCATCTGCACTACAAGGGTGATAGCCGGCGCCGGTATGCCTCAAATTACGGCCATTTACGAGTGTGCCCGGGAAGCAACCCGGCATAATGTACCCATCATCGGCGACGGTGGTATAAAATACTCCGGCGATATTACTAAAGCTATCGCTGCCGGTGCTGATGTGGTAATGATCGGAAGCCTCTTGGCGGGTACTGAAGAAAGCCCCGGGGACATAGAAATTTATCAGGGACGCAGTTACAAGGTCTACAGAGGCATGGGCTCTTTAGGAGCGATGAAAGAGGGGAGCAGGGATCGTTATTTCCAGGATGAACAAGAAAAGGTTGTACCTGAGGGTGTGGAGGGGCGCGTTCCTTATAAGGGTTCCCTGGCAGATACAACATACCAACTGGTCGGTGGTTTGCGGGCCGGTATGGGTTACTGCGGCGCCCTTAATATTCAGGAATTAAAGACCAAAACTATTTTTACGCGGATTACTCCGGCCGGGTTAAGGGAAAGTCACCCTCATGATGTGGCGATCACCAAGGAAGCGCCAAACTACAGTTTCGGATAAGGTAAGTATTCAGTTAACCCGCCGAGGCATGGTGTTGTCCCCGCTCACTCCAATACTATGCAAGTCGTTCGCTTTAGGACAACACCATGCCACTGCCTTATAGAGTTGCTTCACTGAATATTTACCGGATAAGCTATTAATTTAATATGTTCCTGACCACTGGATACCTGAAAGAGTTTTTGCATCTTTCGGGTTTCTTCTTTTTAAGCTGCATGGCTTCAAACAATTTGATGTCTTTAAGCGTGGTATTCTTTTCCCAAACCTGACCATGAGTACGTTGGCCAGGCGCTCCAAGATAGAAGGGTCGTCCGTAGACGGCCCTTTTCATACCTATGGTTCCATGATTTAAATCTTTGTATTTACTGTCAAAGAACAATATTTCCTGGTAGTATAAGGAAGAACGTGTAGGAAAAAAGTGGAAAATTTATCTAATAATTAAAAGGGAAGTAGCAATTTCCAATGGAATTATTTTATTATGAAGATCCGTAAAAAAGTTGGATTTAAGGAAGGTGGGATTACCTATGGACGGGGAACTGTATTCTCTTACTGATGTCCTGAAGAAAATATTATTTTTTTTTGAGACATTAACTGTGGCTGAGTTGACTCCCTGCGTGCAGCAAAAAATGTTGCGGGATTACGGCCCGGTGCAGGCAGAAGAAAAAGTAACCTTGTGCCTGCGTCAGCATCCCTGTTTTTTTCGTGATCAAAATGGTTTCTGGCGCTTGAATCTCGAAGGCAGGCGGGAAAACGATGCTTTTTATGCTCTTTTACTAAAGCGGCAGCAGCCTTTAAGTTTAAAAGAAGTAATACAGGAAGTAAACATAAAACATAAAAATAAAAATTTTAAAAAGATCATAGCAGAGGAAACCAGCCTTGTCTCAGATGGACGCTTTATTCAACTGGATAATGGTCATTGGGGATTAACTGAATGGGAGGTGGAAGCTACTCAGTATGCATTAAAGGACATGGTAATTAAATCGTTAAAATTACATTCTGCCGGACTTTCCGCCCAACAGGTTTTTGATGTGGTGCAGGTCTGGCGCCAGACCGGTTTAAAAGACATTGAAGAACTACTGCATAAATTTCCTTACTTTGAGAGAGTGGCAGATGGAGTGTGGACCTATAATCCTGCCCTGCGCGTGGCCTATGAGGACTTAATGAAGCGGTTCCTGAACGTCCTGGAAAGGCAAAAAGCACGTTGGTACCGTTACAGAAAACGTTTGCGGAATAAGAACCTGGTTTTAAAAGAAAGGCTGCAAGAACTTACTGCCGCTCATCAGGAAGCCGCCGCTGCCCTGGCTTTGCGCGCTGAAGAAGTAAGTCAGCAGGAGCAGTTGGTTGCCCAGATGGCGGAAAAGGATTTGTTGCTTTCTTTGCGCAAGAAAGAAATTTTTCGATACCGGGAACACATTAACAAGCTGGAGGCAAAGGCAAACAGCATCTTATACCAGTGCCGGTTGTGGGTAAAACAGGCTCGCGAAAAGAAAGCTGAGAACCTTCAGTTAAAAGAAACAATCAGCAAGAACCAGGCCAACATGGAAGCATTATTTATCAAGTTGCAGCAGTACAAGGAGCGGGATCGGGAAAACAAAGCCCGTTTGGCGGAATCAAAGGAACGCCAGGCAACCAAAGTGGCCGAGCTGCAGACCGAAATTGTAGAACTGCGCCAGAAATTAGAACGCGGTCAGGGACTGGCGGCGCAGGAAGAGAAGCAATTAAAGGAGGAGGTTAATTTTCTGAGCAGCAGCTTGAAGGAAGCTTTGAAAAGAGAAGAAGAACTGGAGCATTCGCTTCGGTTTCTCCATCAGGATATAATCAACTGCCGCGAAGAATACCGGCAACTGGAGAGAGAGTTAAGAAATCCCTTGGTCAGGGCAGTGGTAAAAGTATGTTCGCTTGTAAACTGGGGCATCAGGCGTGTGCTGTAGCTTAACCTCGTCAGGTTGATCGCCATATTTTATTTAGATGTGGGTGAAAAGCTATTCATTTTGTGATATAGTTTTGGGCGGAGGGTTAAAATGAATGGTACAGGCCAGAATACTGGTTGCCGACGATGAGAGGAAAATACGGGATCTGGTGCGGATGTACTTAAATGCCGAGGGCTTTTTGGTAACTGAAGCCGGCGACGGCCAGCAGGTATTGGAACAGTTAAATAAAGGCTCCTTTGATCTTGTTATTTTAGACATAATGATGCCTGGGACCGACGGGTGGACAGTTTGCCGGCAGATTCGCAAAGATTCTAATCTTCCGGTAATTATGCTTACTGCCCGCGGCGAGGAGATCGACCGGGTGTTGGGGTTGGAATTAGGGGCTGATGACTACGTGGTGAAACCCTTTTCCCCGCGGGAACTGGTGGCCAGGGTAAAAGCTGTGCTTCGCCGCACCAGGCAGCAGCAGGAGACGGAAGATGTGCTTGAGTTTGACGGGCTGGTCATTAAGCCTGCTTCCCGTGAAGTATATCTTATGGAGCAATCTCTTTCCTTGACACCCAAAGAATTTGATCTTTTATATTTTTTGGCCCGGTCTGCGGGCCGTGTTTTTACCCGTGAGCAAATTCTTGAACAGGTGTGGGGATATAACTTTTTTGGTGAGGCAAGAACAGTGGATACCCACGTTACCAGGCTAAGGGAAAAAATGTCTAAAATACCTGGCGCTTCACAGTACGTAACTACTGTCTGGGGTGTGGGCTATAAGTTTGAGGTGGGTAAATGAGGTTATCCGGAATTGTAGGCAGGCTCTGGCTGGCCATGTTGCTGCTGGTGGTAATCGTGCTGGGGCTGACGGTTTTAATCCAGGCCGGTATCCTAAAAAATACTTATTATCAGCAGCAGGAAGACCGCCTTTTGCAGGAAGGAGAAAAGCTGGCGGAAGCTATTAGCGGGGAGCGGGACTCTGAGCTGGTTACCCGGCAGGTTCGTTTTCTGGCTAGGTTGATGGGCGCCAGTGTAATGGTGATTGATGCCCGGGGCGCGGTTCTGCAATGGCAGGCTATGGACATGGGAATGGGTCACCGGATGATGATGGGACGGGAATGGGAGATGCCCGGCAGGAGAGGAAATCTTTCCTGGGATTCGGGGGCGTGGCTGCCCGGGATACCGCTGCCCTTCGAGCGGGAACAGTTGGATCAGATTTTAAAGGGGCAAAGTGTGATCGAGAGAGAATACAGCCCTTTTTTTGATGCAGAAGTGCTGGTGGCCGGCATTCCTCTGCGTTCTAACGGGCAGGTAACCGGCGCTCTTTTCATTCACGCTCCCCTGGCTCCTTTAGCAGCCAATCTCGGCGCCCTGCAGCGGGTTATTGTTTATGCCCTGATTTTGGGTGTTCTGCTTGCCACTCTTTTGAGCCTTTTCTTTTCACGTATGCTTACCGGGCCTTTAGTCCAGATGAACAAAGTGGCCCGAGCCATGGCCACAGGGGACTTCAGCCGGCAGGTAGCCGTCCCCTCCAGGGACGAACTGGGTTTGTTGGCTGAGTCGCTGAATGTTTTATCACATGAGCTTCAGGAAAAGATAGCTGCCTTGGAAAAGGTGGATCAAAACCGGCGTGAGTTTGTTGCCAATGTTTCGCATGAACTGCGCACCCCTCTTACGGTTATTCAAGGCTATGCGGAAGCTATTCAGGATGGTTTGGCCCGGCAGGAGGGCCGGGAGGAAGAATATCTGGGCAACATTCTGGAAGAAGTCCAGCGTCTGCGCCGGATGGTGGATGACTTGCTGGATTTGCGCCGGATGGATGAAGGACAGGTGTTAATAAAACAAGAACTGGTGGATATTGCGGTTTTGGTGCAGCGGGTTAAGGAAAGGTTTTCTTCGCTGGCTGGTGAGAAGGGGGCTGTCCTGGATGTTCGCCTGGAGGAAAAATTACCGCCGGTAATTGGGGAGGCAGATCGCCTGGAACAGGTGCTGATCAACCTGGTGGATAATGCGTTACGTTTTACGTCTCCCGGGGGACAGGTGCAACTGGAGGCGCGTTATGAACGGGGGCAAGTTTTTGTATCTGTAAAGGATACGGGGCAGGGGATAAGGGAAGAAGACATGCCTTTGATCTGGGAACGGTTTTATAAAGGTGATAAATCCCGTCACCGGGCAACCGGCGGCAGCGGACTGGGGCTGGCCATTGCCAGGCAGATTGTAGAATTGCATAAAGGGACGATCCGGGTGGAAAGCGGTTCCGGGAAAGGAACAATTTTTACTTTCAGCCTGCCGGCGCCATGCCTCCCTAAAAAATAAAGTTCCCTCTCCCTGGAAGGGAGAGGGTGAAGGTGAATGGATGAAAGGTTTACTACCCTCCCATCATGCCCATTCCCGGGCCAGGCCCTCTACCGCGTTGACCACCATTGAAAGGACCGTTTCCGGCTCCGGAAAAGCAGGGACAGTTCCCCTGTCCGAAGGCTCCGGGATTTTGTTCGAAATATTGTTCCCTGGAATTTATCCTCTCTTTAATTTGCTGGCCCTGTTCAGATGTCAACTGCCCGTATTTTACGTATTTATCCACCATTTGTTTTCTGAGTTCCGTAATTTGCTTGTGGATGGCGGTGATCTCACGGGCCTGATCCTGAGTTAAGGCAGGGTTGGCGCTCCCGCCAGCCTGGTTTGGTGTTACGGCAGAATTGGTGGCAGCCAGGGCGGGAACGGCCAGGGCCACTATCAAGACGGCGGCCAGAACTATAAGTAATTTCTTAGCCATTATTTCTTCACCTCCTTTCTTTTTGTTTGAATAAAGTATACCCATACTTTGTGACAAAACCGTTTTCGAAATGTTACAATTTTGTTACAAGATCTTACAGGTAAAAATTTAGCAAAGGCGGAAGGAATCTTGTAGAAAATTGGAGAAATACTTCTTACTCAGGCAGGCACCAAAAAGATACAGAGGTACGGGAGACAAATTAACCCTTGGCGAAAAAACAGGCAGAAAATAAGTGATTACAAAAGTTTAAACGAACGGCAAGCAAAATCTATTTTATGAGGAGTATTATGTTAAATGCCGAAAGTGACACCTAAAGAAGTAAAAAAAGCAAAAACAACAGATGTGGCGGCAGTGACTGCCAGACATGAACCGTGGACCTACCAGGCGGCTTTCTGGGGATTGGCGATACTGCTCTTTTTCCCTCCTTATTTCCGGGGGCTTTTCTTCGCCACCGAGCAACAGAGGGTCTTAATTCTGGCAGCGGTACTGTTCTGGTTTGTCTGGTTATGGAAGCACAACTGCCGGGACTACAAATTTTTATCTCATCCTTTGGATTACTTCATCCTGGCACTGCCTGTGGTTTATCTGATTTCTGCTTTTGACGCAGTTAATTACGGGCTGGCAATAGACGAGGCCGTTAAAAACATCCTTTACTTCCTAGTTTACTGGATGATAGTTCAATTAGTTCGAGAGGAAGCGGATATTTCACGGCTGCTGCACGTGGTTTACCTGGCGGCGGCAGGTGTGGCGCTGGCCGGACTGGCTACGGCTACGGGTTTGGTATTCATCAAAGACGGTTTTTTAAACGGCCGGATATATTCTTCTTTCCAGTATCCCAACGCCCTGGCCAGTTACCTGGCGGCAGCGGGCTTTCTGGGCCTTTTTTTCTGGCAAAAGAACGGGCGCTTACACCTTTCTGCCACCATAACAGACCAAACTTTGAAAAAACTGCTGCCGGAATGGCTGTTAAGGCTAAAACCCTACGGTTATTTTTATGCTGCAGTCAACTTTATTTTGCTGGCCGTGCTCTTTGGAACCAAATCCCGCGGCGGGCTGCTGGTAACCGGTATTGTGTTTGTGCTTTACATAATTGGACTGGCCTGGCAAAAGCGGCTGCCAGCACTGCTGCATCTTTTTTTGGCAGGTGGTCTGGGTTACCTGGCAATTGATAAATTTATTGCGGCAGCGCAGGTTAAGCAAATGGGCGTAGCTTGGCTGTGGATTTTACTTGGGCTGGTAGTGGTTGGCGGTGTTCAGTTGGCATATAACTTTGTGCTGGGGCGCAATTTACAACCTTGGGTGAAAGAACGCCGGAAAACTAACCGGGCGCTGGCCGGGCTGGCTGCTGTAATTCTTGCCGCGGGGGGCGTTTTTGTGGCTATTCATCCCGGATGGCTGCAAAAAATGCTGTCATTTAATTACCTGCGCAATGCTTTCGAACGGTTTTATTTTGTCCAGGACGCCCTGGCCATGTTTAAAACCCGCTCCGTCCTGGGTTGGGGCGGCGGCGGATGGGAGGAAGCTTACCGCTCCTTTCAGCATTACCTTTATAATTCAAACGAAGTGCACAGCTACTACTTTCAGGTGGCCGTAGAAACCGGTATCCTGGGGCTGTTGGCGGTGCTGGGCATCTGGGCGGCTTTCCTTTGGGCAGGTTACCGGGCTTACCGGGCATCTTTACCTGATGGCGACCGGCGGGCCCTGGTCTGGACAATGCTGGCGGCTGCGGTAGCAATTGGCGGCCACGCTTTGATTGACTTCGACCTTTCCTTATCGGCGTTGACCCTGGCGCT
Organism: Firmicutes bacterium UBA4053; assembly: GCA_002382125.1. Taxonomy (GTDB): domain Bacteria; phylum Bacillota; class Desulfotomaculia; order Desulfotomaculales; family Nap2-2B; genus UBA4053. Next base: position 1,585 of record DFZP01000034.1, on the reverse strand, counting down.
GTGGACGCTTTTTGCCGGTGTGCGGGCCGCAGGTGGCCTGCCGGAGGCAAAAAGGCCTCTTGTTGAAAACTTAGCCGGTGCGGAACGGTCCGGCCAGAGCGGCATTAAAGAAAGCAAGGCACCGGGCGGGAAGAAAAAGAAGCGCCGCAAAGACCAGAGCGGGACAGGAAAACAACCCGTTTCCGGTTCCGGTAAACGCAATATAAAACTTCCCCCCTCCAGGCCGGTTTTGGTGGGTATATTTTCAGCAGTAAGTGTTTTATTATTTTTCCTGGGCATGACCCTGGCTTCAGCCGGTATATATGCCCGCAGCGCTTCAGAATCCCTGCAATCGCGCAATGTGGAACAGAGCTTGCTGAACATGGAGAAAGCCGTTGCCCGCAACTCCTTGAATGCGGATTACCATACTGGCTTGATGCGTATTTACCTTGGTACCGGACGTCTTGAGCAGGCTACCGAAGAAGCCGGCCGGGCAGCGGAGCTCAGCCGTTACAGCGCCGCCCGCAAGGCAGACCTGGCTTCCGTTTACCTGTACTCCGGCAAGTACGAACAGGCAGTAAGCCACGCCCGCCGTGCCGTGGAGCTGGCGCCCTACCAGGTCAACTGGTACGAAGTTTTGGCCAGTACCTGCGCTATAGCCGGAAGGAGTGAACTGGCAGGCGGAAAGAAAGATGCAGCCCGCCGGTACCTGGAGGAAGCACTAAAGACGCCTGCTCTTATTCAGAAACGGGTGGCAGCTTTAAGTGAAGAGGAAAAGAGGCTCTGGAAAGACGGCCCGATGCTCTCTCCGACGCCCGGAGTACATTTATACACGGGGCAGGCATTTTATTTGCTCGGTAAATTGCCGGAGGCAGAAAAGGACCTCCAGAATGCTGCAGGAGATGAGCAGGCCAAAGGCGAGGCCCTGGTTTGGCTGGCGCTGGTGAAAGAAAAGCAGGGGAAAACCCAGGAAGCAAAAGAACTGGTAAATCAGGCGTCCGGTATTAACAAGACTTACGGTAATGCTTTTGAGCAATTAAAAACACTGCCGGTGCTTTAAACTCGTTCAGTCGAAGCAAACGGAGCTAGCCTATGGGGACGGGGTTCGAGCGTCCCTTAAAGCGTGGGCTATGGGCCGAAGGGGAGACGATGGATCCGTTTCCATGGTGTCCTCATGGCGAAAGGCGGGAGCATTTAGGTGTGGCAACAAATCAAGGAAGTATATATCTATCGGGAAATGTTGAAAAACTTGGTGGCCAAGGAACTGCGGGCCCGGTATAAAGGCTCGGTGCTGGGGTTTTTCTGGACTTTTTTTAACCCGCTGCTCATGCTGATTGTTTATAGCCTGGTTTTTTCTTTCGTTATGAGAGTGCAAACCGAAAACTACGCCATGTTTTTATTTGTGGCCTTGCTTCCCTGGAATTATTTTGCAACCTCTGTCCTGCAAGGAGCGGCAAGTTTGGTGCAAAACAGCTCTTTAATAAAAAAAATTTACTTTCCCCGGGAGATTTTGCCCCTTTCGGTGGTATTGACCAACCTGGTAAATTATCTTTTAAGCCTGTTTATTTTAATCCCGGCTTTACTTATATTTAAGGTAGATCTCACC
>DFZP01000089.1:0-8724 GCA_002382125.1 Firmicutes bacterium UBA4053 | reverse complement strand
GCAATAGGCGCAGATAAAGGCAGCATTTCCCGCGGCAATCACCCAGGCCTTTGGGGCCAAGATCGAGCAGATAGACCGCTCCGGGTTTTAATCTTTCCCAGAAGAGTTAATGAGAAATGCTGTAATGTGAAAAATCATTCACTTTTCCCAACTTGCATCTTCTGCCATGTTTTGGTACAATCAAGGTACCAAAGACAATTAATTTTTGAAGGGAAAAGAATATTTATGCCAGATTATTCCCTAATAGATCAACCCGCGCTTTTAAGATTTCTTTTTTATCCCCGGAAAGATTTTAAAGCCTGCCCTCAAAATGCGTTCGATTTTTTTGTCCGGGTGGCAGAAGGAGTTGTAATCTCTTGCCGCTTCTATGCAGGCAATAACATCTGGCCATGGATCATATATTTTCACGGAAACGGTGAAGTGGTCAGCGATTATGATGAAATTGCTCTGTCCTATCACCAAAGAGGGCTTAATCTGGTGGTGACGGACTACCGGGGCTATGGCGCCAGCACAGGAACCCCAACTTTCGCCAGTCTGATTAAGGATGCTCACTACTTGTTTAAGGCAATAGCGGAAGAACTGCTTCAAAAAGAGTTAAAACAGGACTTGTGGATCATGGGAAGATCCCTGGGAAGTGTTTCTGCTTTGGAACTGGCTTGCCACTACCCGGATAAAATCAAAGGTCTGATTATCGAAAGCGGCTTTGCCGGCATAGTCAGGCTCATCAAACATCTGGGCCTGCCCTCGCCGGACATAAATTTAAATCCATTAGAAGAGGAATGTGTGGAAACTGTAGGTAAGATTTCTGTGCCGGCTTTAATTATTCACGGGCAGTACGATACTCTTATACCTCTGCAAGAGGCTAAGTATCTATTTGAATACTTGGGGACAGCCCAGAAACAACTTGTCATCATTCCAAATGCTGACCACAATGACATTATGTTTGTCGGCCATGAGCAGTATTTTGAAGCAATCCAGAGGTTTATTGAAAGTACGGGCCAGAATTTTTAAACCTCAACATTAAAACGGGCGTTGGGCTAAAAAAAAGAAACACAAGAAGATTCCCTCCTCATAAAACTTTACCGTTGGCTGAATAAGTTTTCATTATATCCTGGTAAGCTGGAGCGCCACTTACTGACCGGGCGGCACGTACAGCGCGGCGGACAGCCGTTTCCAGAACACGGGCAGCTATGGCCCCAACAAAGTTTACGTCTGCGGCAACCCTGCCGGTAGCCAGGGCAAATGTCGTGTCACCGTCATACATTGTATGTATGGGCTCGATACAACGGGCCAGGCCGGCGTTGGCCATCTGGGCCACTTTGTTGGTTTCCTCCTTGGTCAGTCTGGCGGAAGTCACGACAACCGCCAGCGTAGTGTTCTGAATAAGTGCGGAATCTCCGGCGCCGGCATACGATTTAAAAATCTCTTGCTTCCAAATGGACAGCGTGGAGATTATTTTACCTGTGGCTGGATCCCGCGGGCCGGCCATTACCCGGCCATCCTCGTCCAGCACGTCTCCTATGGCATTCACAGCAACAACGGCAGCTACCGTTAATCCATTTCCTAAGTCTTCCCACCAGGCGCCAAGTCCGGATTTAATACGGGAGTCGTTGCCTAATATGTGGCCCAATATTTTGGAGACCGTGGCTCCCGTACCGGCCCCTATGTTGCCCTCGGCCACGTTACCGCTTTTTGCGTTTTCACATGCTTCGTAGCCCATAGTCTTATCGGGCCGCACGCGGGGATCGCCAATCGCCAGGTCAAACAATACTGCCGCCGGCACAATAGGCACACGCCCTGCTTTGGTTTCAAAACCTATGCCTCTTTCCTCCAGCCAGGCCATCACACCTCCGGCAGCATCCAGGCCAAAGGCACTCCCCCCGGTAAGCAAAACACCATGTACCTTTTCCACCCGGCAAACAGGGCGCAGTAATTCCGTTTCCCGGCTGCCGGGAGCAGAACCCCGGATATCCACACCTCCTACTGCACCTTCTTCTACCAGCACTACCGTACAGCCTGTAAGAGCCTTGCTATTCGTGGCATGGCCAACTTTCACCGCCGGGTCGGGAACAAAATTGTTGGGTTCTATTGCCATTTGGACAAAACCCTCCTTAAAATTAAAATTCCTTGTTAGCTAATCACCGGTACTCATTTGCGTTCTTGCCTTTATTAAGGCGTTTAGATATGCCCTGGCGCTTGCCTCTATTACATCGGTGCTCAATCCACGACCGACATAAAGTTTCGCATCGCCGGCGCGTATCTTTACCATGGCGTCTCCCATGGCATCCTTACCCCTGCTTACTGATTTTAAAGAGTAGTTTTCCAGGGTTACTTCGCACTGGAGTAAACGATCGATGGTCTTGAATATCGCGTCTACAGGACCGTTACCACAGGCAGCATCGCTGACTGTTTGACCATCCATGTCCAGCTCTACCGTTGCCATTGCTTTTGCCGGCCCGGCAGTACTTACCGAAAAGCTCTTCATAAATATTTTTCCCCTGCCATTACCCTCCTTATCTCCCATCAAAGCATACAAATCTTCATCGAATATTTCTTGCTTTTGGTCAGCCAGGCGTAAAAACCTTTCGTAAACTTTATTCAGTGTCTGATTGTCTATCTGATACCCCAATTCTTCAAGACGATAACGCAGGGCGTGGCGGCCTGACCTGGCAGTCAGCACGATCCTGTTTTGAGGAACACCAATTACTTCCGGATGAATGATTTCATAAGTGGTTCGTTCCTTTAAAACTCCATCCTGATGAATGCCGGAAGCATGCATAAAAGCGTTTTCTCCTACAATAGCCTTGAATTCGGGCACCGGGACTCCCGTAATTTTGGAAACCAGCCTGCTGGTACGGGCTATTTCCTTGTAATTAATAATGGTCTGAATTCCAAAGCGGGAAGGCTGCGTGTAAATAGCCATAATCACTTCTTCTAAGGCTGTATTTCCTGCTCTTTCGCCAATGCCGTTGATAGTGCCCTCCACCTGCGATGCGCCTGCCTTAATTCCTGCCAGTGAGTTGGCAGTGGCCATCCCCAAGTCATTGTGACAATGTACGCTTACAATAGCACGATCAATATTCTTTACATTCTCCATCACCCAGGCGATTAGCTCCCCGTATTCCCAAGGTGTAGCATATCCCACGGTGTCAGGAATGTTTACCACAGTGGCTCCTGCCTCTATTACACCTGTCAGTACGCAAGCCAGTATTTCCGGCTCGGTACGGAAAGCATCTTCCGAATAGAATTCTATATCGGACACATATTTTTTGGCGTGTTTTACCGCTTCTACAGCCATCTGTATTCCTTGTTCCGGTGTAACACCCAGCTTGTATTGGCGGTGAATGGGGGATAGGGCAAGGCCGGTATGGATCCTGGGCTGTTCTGCTTCTTTGATGGCTTCCCAGCAAAGATTAATATCCTCCGGGACAGCGCGGGAAAGGCCGCAGATAATCACTCCTTTTATTTCCCGGGCTATTCTCTGCACGGCTTCAAAATCTCCCGGTGAAGAAGCAGGAAAACCGGCCTCAATTATGTCCACCCCAAGATTTACCAGTTGTTGGCTTATTTCCAGCTTCTCACGGATATTCAGGGTTAACCCCAGCGACTGTTCTCCATCCCGCAAGGTAGTGTCGAAAACATACAGTCTGCGCATAAATTTTTTCCTCCTTGGAATCAGTTGTATCCTTGCTTGCGTCTACAAATAAGAAACCCTTCATCTATGTTGAGACGAAGGGTTTTTCTTCGCGGTACCACTCAACTTAACAGTTGCTGCAAATAAGCAACTGTTCCCTTAAGCAAGAGTACAGGAAAAACTTTTTTCCGATACCCCCTTTCTTTTAACGGTGAAAGCTCCGTCCGGGCCTACTTTCCTAAGATTTCGGCCGACTACTCAAGGGGGAGTTCAGTACAGCGTAAGGACCGCCTCACACCACCCGGCGGCTCTCTGTATCTCTACAACTGGCACTTACTATTCCCTATCATCGCCATTTTTAAGGTTTTCATGATTGTGATCTTGATTTTAACTATTTCCCATAGCTATGTCAAGATCAATATTATTAAGTAATTTTTTATGAAGAAGCCAATAATTTCTTGAATTCTTCAGTAAGAATGGGTACTGCCTGGAAAAGATCGCCCACGATACCGTAATCAGCTACTTTAAAGATGTTTGCTTCCGGATCTTTGTTAACAGCAACAATACATTTGGAAGAACCCATCCCTGCTAAATGCTGAATAGCTCCAGAAATACCACAAGCAATGTAAAGAACAGGTGATACAGTTTTTCCGGTCTGGCCTACCTGCATACTTTGCGGTACCCATCCCGCATCAACCGCCGCCCGGGAAGCGCCCACGGCTGCGCCTACGACATCGGCCAGCGCTTCTAAGATTACGTAATTTTCGGGTCCCTTCATACCACGACCACCTGAAACAATAACATCAGCTTCGGTAAGTTCGGGACGGGTACTTACCTGGCGTACTATATCCTTGATTATCTGCCGGATGTCGCCGGGGCTAGCCGATACATTTATTACCTCAGCAGTCTTTCCTGTTTGAGGCGCCCCAACAGGCAGGACATTGGGCCTGAAAGTAGCCATTATTGGCCGTGCTTCAGGACAAGCGACTTTAGTAAATGCTTTGCCGGCATAAATTGGCCGCGTAAAAATCAGTTGGCCGTTTTCCAGTTCCACGTTGATACAATCGGTCATTAAACCTGTCTCCAAGCGTTGAGCCACCTGGACCGCCAGATCTCTGCCACGAGCGGTATATCCCATTAGGAAAGCAATAGGTTGATACTCTTTAACCAGGGCAGCAACAACATTTGTATACCCGTCTGTAGTGTAATTCTCTAAAGCTTCATTCTCTGCCACATATACCTTGTCGGCGCCATATTCACCTAATGCCGGGGCTAATTCAGCCACACCCTTACCAGGTAAAACAGCGCAAAGTTCTTCTCCTAACTGGTCAGCAACCTTGCGTGCTGCACTTAACAATTCATAGGTTACCTTCTTTATTTTTCCATCACGCAGTTCTACAAATACCCAAATTCCTTTTGCCATCTATTATATTAACCTCCTTAGAGAATTTTTGCTTCTTCGCGCAAAGCTTTTACTAAAGCCGTCGCTGCTTCCGGCACTTCACCTTCGATAATCTTCCCGGCGGCCCTGGGTGAGGGCATGAAAAAGCTCAATACCTTTACTTTTGGAGCTACCTGGGCAACATCCATCCCCAGGTCAGCAAGACTCTTTTTCTCCATGGGTTTCTTCTTGGCCTGCATGATACCCTTCATGGAAGGATAGCGAGGTTCATTCAGGCCCTTTTGAGCAGTAAGCATTGCCGGTAAAGAAACTTCTATTACTTCATTTCCACCTTCAATTTCGCAAGTAGCCACTGCTTTGTTTTCTCCTACTTCAACCTGGTTTACCATTTTTACCACGGGTATGCCGAGAATTTCCGCTATCCGCCCGGCTACTTGAGCTGAACCATCGTCAACGGCCCTGAACCCTCCCCAAATAAGGTCATACTCCATACCGGAAATAGCCTTGGCCAAAATAGTAGCCGTCGTATATTCATCGATTTCTTCCATTTCTGAACTGATTAGAACAGCTTTATCAGCACCCATGGCCAGGGCCTGACGCAGTGCGTCCTGGACCTCCGGGTTACCTGCACTGATTACCGTAACCTCTCCCCCGTGTTTTTCTTTTATTCGCAGGGCTTCTTCTACAGCAAATTCGTCATAGGGGTTGAGGATCAGGCTCACTCCCTGACGATTAATCTTACCGCTGCTATCTAAGCCAATCTTGGCTTCTGTGTCAAAAGTTTGCTTCATGCAGACTAAAATCTTCATGCTTTTCCTCCTTTTGTATTTTACTTCAACCTACCCGTGATGGTTTTACCCTTCGAGCCTTCCAGTAAGCAATTTTAACCTCCCTCCATAATTAAGGTTTTAAATTATTATATAAAATTATTTTAACAGTTACCTATGCCTTTTGTACAGAGAAAGTTTTTATCCCCACACGACATTTCTAAAATAATCTCTTGCTCCGGTCATCCCGTTCAGGTATAATATGCCTGGGAAAAACGATAAACCAAAGAAAGATTTTAAGCGTCGTTTTGTAGATAAAAAAGATAAAGGAGGATAAGCAGAGCAATATGAACAATTTCAGGGCATGGATGTTAATGGGTTTGCTAACCGTATTGCTGGTGCTGATCGGTAATCTTATCAGCGGAAGATCAGGAGCTCTGTTATTCTTCATCATTGCGCTGGGAATGAATTTCTTTGGCTATTTCTTCAGTGACAGGATAGCCATTTCCATGACCGGCGCTAAGCCCTTGGCCGAGCATGAAGCACCGGAGCTATATGATGTCATACGTAATCTTTCTCTGCGCGCGGGTTTACCCATGCCCCGTGTTTACCATACTCCTTCACCGCAACCCAATGCCTTCGCCACGGGACGTAACCCGGCCAACTCGGCAGTAGCGGTTACCGATGGATTGATGCAAATTCTCAACCGTACCGAAATAGAAGGGGTACTGGCCCACGAACTGGCTCATATCAAAAACCGTGATGTACTGGTAGGTACCATTGCAGCAACTCTGGCGGGCGCCATCACCTTGATTGCCAACATGCTCCAGTGGGGCTTAATCTTCGGCATGGGTAGGGATGATGAGGAAGGAGACTCCGGTATCCTGGGACTGGCAGGTACATTGTTAATGATCATCGTGGCTCCTTTGGCGGCTACCCTTATCCAACTGGCCATTTCCCGCACGCGGGAATTTCAAGCCGACGCCAGCGGCGCACGCATTGCCGGCCAGCCGGACGGCCTGGCTAACGCCCTGCTAAAACTGGAACGGGCGGCAAGCCGTGTTCCCATGCAGGTTAACCCGGCTGCCTCCCACCTGTTTATTGTTAACCCTCTGTCCGGTGAAGCATTTGCCCGCTTATTCAGTACTCATCCACCCATTGCAGAGCGGGTAAGAAAATTGCAACAAATCAGGCTGTAGAATGGTCGGGGCGACAGGACTTGAACAAAACATCCCCTCTTAAAAGCCTTGATTTTATTGACTTTTTCGGCCCACAGCTCACGCTTTAAGGGACGCTCGAACCGTCCCCATGGCTCCGCTAACTTTTAAATTACGCTGTAGTGCTAGAGCCATCTGGCTTTGCGGGCTCATTTTTTTCCAAAGCCGCCCGGGCGTTCATATATGCATCAATTATCCCCCCCCGGAATTTTTTTGACAATGTAAACGTTCGTCATCCCACGCCCGCGGCGTAGCCAGTCTATTAACCCTTTGTCCCGCAACCCCGCCAGGGTTTTGTTGATCGTCTTTCGCGTAGTACCGGTCAGTACTGCGATCCGGCCTTGTCCTGGCCAACAGGTTGTCTTGCCATTGTAGCAAAAACTTTTGATTACACCATATACTCGGACTTCTTCCGCCGTTAAGACGGGATTACAGAGAATCTCGTTCGCCTGTGAAATTCCTCCGGATCTTCGACAATAAGAGTAGCGCCATTTTCGATTTGTTTTCTGATAAATTCTTGAGTCATCTTTTTTTGACTATATACCACCTTCCCATAGAAGAAGCCCGGCATTTCTGCCGGGCGGGATTTGAGTTTACAAATTTATAACATACATGATATAATTTCTTCAGGTGATAATATTGTTATGGGAGATTATCTTTTATCTCACGGCTTCAGGCCGAAGCCCCGTCGAAGAAATTATTGACAGCCTTACATCAAAAGAAAAAGCTAAAGTTATCTGGTTGTTCGACCTGTTGGTAAAACACGATGCTTTTTTAGGAGAGCCATACGTTAAGAAAGTAACAGATGAGTTGTGGGAATTGCGTTTGTTAGGAAAAGGCCGCCATCGCAGGTTTTTGTTTTCCTTCGACGAAAAGGTTATTGTTATGCTTCATGCCCTGTCGAAGAAAAGCCGTCGTTTGTCCCCAAAAGACATAAATACTGCCTTATTAAGATTAAAAGATTATCGCCAAAGGAGGGAAAAGTAATGAACTGGAAAGACTTCCGTGAAAAATTATTGGAAGATCCTGAAGTTAAAAAGGAGTACGAACGCCTATGCCCTTATTACGAATTTGTTGACAGCTTTGTTACGCTTCGTCGCCAACGTGGAATCAACCAGAAAGAGTTGGCCCGCAGGACCAGCACGAAACAGAGCGCTATTGCCAGGTTGGAAAGCGGCAAGGGAAACCCGACGCTCGGCATGTTAGTTAAAGTTGCCGATGCTTTGGATGCAAAACTTGAAGTAAAGCTTATCCAAAAGTCTAATTAGACCTGCCGGGGGTTTTCTTGCTTCATTCCGCCCCGGGCGGCTTCCCACGCCCGGGCATCCATATTTTCTGCCCCCGGCCGCGGCAGTTGCCGTGGCAACCTCACCGGCAAATCTTTGTTACCTTCTTTGCGAACATACGTTCCGGCCGCCGACGCGAATCCTAACTCCCTGGTGGCAATCTTCTGTACCAACCCAGCACCCACGTTCCCCTTGTGCTTCGCGTGGATTACGCACGTCCTTTTCACCCCGTCCGGCCATATACCTTTCCAAACCGAAGTTTTTCCCTGTTTTTTCATCCCCAATTTCTGGCAGATTTTTTCAATGTCGTCCCAGGTGAACGTATAACCCATCAGTTCGCTAGCGCCTTCTCCAGTCCCAGGACGCGGAAGAGTTTTTCCCGGTCACCTTCGCACCGGAGAACGCGCCTTAATTGCCA
>DFZP01000041.1:278-23667 GCA_002382125.1 Firmicutes bacterium UBA4053 | reverse complement strand
CCATCATCTTAAGCATTTGTTCCAACTCTGCGTCGTTGTACACGTAGTACTGCGTTTTCCCCCTGGCCACCTGAGAAAGAGGTGGTTGAGCAATATAAACGTACCCGGCTTCTACCAATTGCCGCATATACCGGTACAAGAAAGTCAAAAGCAGGGTTCTGATATGAGCGCCATCAATATCTGCATCACTCATAATTACTATCCGGTGATAACGCGCTTTAGAAAGATCAAACTCTTCGCCAATACCGGTGCCCAAGGCAGTGATCAAGGCACGGATCTCCTCATTGGCCAGAATTTTATCCAGGCGCGCTTTTTCTACATTAAGAATTTTTCCACGCAGCGGAAGTATTGCCTGAAAACGTCTGTCCCGGCCCTGCTTGGCCGAGCCGCCGGCAGAATCTCCCTCCACCAGATAGACCTCCGACATGGAAGGGTTGCGCTCTGAGCAGTCTGCCAGTTTACCGGGCAGAGTAGAGCTTTCCAGGGCGTTTTTCCGCCTGGTCAACTCCCTTGCCTTGCGTGCTGCCTCGCGTGCCCGCGCCGCAGTAATCACCTTTTCCAGTACCTTTCTTGAAACTGCCGGATTTTCCTCTAAAAAGGCAGAAAGCCCTTCTCCTACGATGGAATCCACAATACCCCTGACAACTGTATTTCCCAGCTTTGCTTTAGTTTGTCCCTCGAACTGGGGATCGGGAACCTTTACGCTGACCACTGTTGTCAGCCCCTCGCGAATATCCTCACCTGAGAGAACCGGTGCGCCGTTTTTAAACAAGTTATACTTACGTCCGTAATCGTTGATAACTCTAGTCAGGGCGCTTTTAAAACCAGCCTCGTGCGTACCACCGTCGGTAGTATGAATATTGTTGGTATAGGAAAATAAACTTTCCACGTAGCCATCAGTATACTGCATGGCTATTTCTACCCGAGTTTCTTCCCTTTCCCCATTAAAATAAATAGGATAATGCAGAACACTCTTATTTTTATTTAGATAACTTACGAAGTCTTTTATACCACCATCGTATTGAAAGCTGAATTCCTGTCCCGTATTTTCGTCTTTAAAAGAAATTTTCAGGCCTTTATTTAAAAATGACAACTCTCTTAGCCGCTGAGCTATAGTTTCCTGGTTAAAGTTAACTTCTTCAAAAATATCCGGATCGGGCTTAAAAGTAATCTTTGTACCACTGTCGCTCACCTGTTTTAATGTCTTTAGTTGAGTAACGGCTGCTCCCCGCTCGTACTTTTGCCAATAGAGAAAACCGTCGCGCTTAACCTCTACCTCAAGCCATTCAGATAAAGAATTAACCACCGATACTCCTACACCGTGCAGCCCGCCGGAAACCCTATAGCTTTTACCGCCAAACTTGCCCCCCGCATGGAGCATGGTTAAGACCGTTTCCACCGCTGGTAAACCTGTTTTAGGGTGAATCCCCACCGGGATACCGCGTCCATCGTCAATAACAGTAACACTGCTATCCTCATGCAGAACAACATCTATATAACTGCAGAATCCTGCTACTGCTTCGTCAATACTATTGTCCACCACCTCATAAACAAGATGATGGAGGCCCTTAGCACCCGTGCTGCCAATGTACATACCCGGCCTTAAGCGTACGGCTTCCATCCCTTCCAATACCTGAATTTCACCTACATCGTAATCACTGGCGTTTCCTCTTGATGCCAAGGTTTAACCTTCCTTCGTTTTTGATTTTCACTAAAAATATTTGTTTTCAAAAACACCCGGCTCTTTTTTTAAGGGTGGCGCTGGAGATAGGCGAGATAAAAACCCCGCGGTCGCTAATAATGTAAGATCTCTCCTTACCTGGAACAGTCAGTTCATGTAAAAAACCTTCTTCTTTTATATTTTCCAAAAAATCCTGCACAGCCAGGTACTTACTTATCTTGCTATCTAAGATCATAATTATACTTTCCATGGAAACTGCTACGTCTTTACCCAGGTGAACAAGCAACTTGAGTACCTCCTTAAAAAATAGATTTAATCAATAAATCTCTTCACTTCGGGGCCGGGCCGGCAGTAGTAACGAAAAGTGGTCATCCCTTTCCCAAGAGCGAATTACAGCAGCGCCGAGTGAACCTGTGTATTCAATAACTACCTCCTCTGTCGGAATTACACGCAGACAATCCATTAAATAACGGGCATTAAAAAAAACTTCAAGTGGTTCTCCCTCATATGTAGCGTTTAATCTTTCCCTAATCCAGCCGGCAAATCCGCTCAAAAATATGGTACATTGCTCCATACTTAACGATAAATGGATTACCGGAATTTCTTCCTGCGACAATAACGCAGCTCTTTCTACAGCGTCATGTATTTCCTTTACGTTGGCACGCAGGCGGGAAGTAAACTTGTCCGGAACAACCTGGGTATATGATGGAAACTGCCCGGCTATGAGTCTGGAGGCTATTGTTGTATCTTCCGTAATAAAGAAAATATGATTTTCGCTTGTTTCAATTGCAACACTCTCTTCACCTGCCTGTGCGCTGCACGCAGACAGGTCCACCCGTATGATTCTGATTAACTCGTTTAACGCACTGCCTGGAACAACAATGCTTTTANNGGAGGAGGCGCCATATCCTCAAGTGTAATCTCTGCTAGTGCAAGACGATGGGTATCAGTAGCCACAAGCCGCAGTTTTTGATCCTGGACTTCAAACAAAACGCCGGTAAATAGTGGGCGTGTTCGATCAGTAGACACAGCGAAAATAGCACGGCGTATCATATCTTTGAATGTGTTTTTTGGAATCAATAAGGAGGTTATCCCTTTTCCTGCCTGTGCGTGTCCGCACGCAGACAGGGGAACAGGAAAATCAGGAAACTGTTCAGGTGAAAAACCATTGATGTTTACTTCTGATTCACCATATATAATCCTTACGCTGCTTTTTTCCTGTGAACCTTCAATCTGGATGACAGTATCCGGAAGATGGCGCACGATATCTGCTATCTGGCGCGCCGGAAGGCAAAAGCTCCCTTCCTCAATAATAGAAGCCTGTATCTTGCATTGTGTTGTTAGATCTATATCGGTTGATGTGGCAATTAACGTGTTGTCTATTGCTTTGAATAGTATTCCGCCTAGAATAGGCATAGTTACTTTTGCCTGACCTGTTCTATGTACAGCCTGGATAACATAGAGTAAATTAGATCTTGTTATTGTAAAATTCATTTCGGCAGCATCCTTTCTGGCGCCATTTTTATGATCAATGTTTTATTTGTATATTAGTAGTATATAGTAATGTCTGTGATTATGTGGAAAACTAAGTTTTTTACAGCTGGCAATAAGGCGCAGCAGAAAAATTTCCTGTGTAAAAGTGATTAATAAATTTATAACGCTTATTGTTGCCGGATTTTCTCTTCAAGTTCTTTGATCACTATTTGTAAAACACTATCTTCTTGAACCAGACTGGTTATTTTTTCTTGTGCGTGTAATACTGTTGAATGGTCGCGGCCACCAAAATCCTGGCCGATCTTTTGTAAGGAATTGTCGGTTAACTGGCGCGCCAGATATATTGCAACATGGCGCGGGAAAGACCTGTCTTTAGAGCGTTTCTTGGTTTTTAATTCCTCCGGTTGGATGCCATAGTATTCTGCCACTACCTTTTGAATTGCCGGGATCGTGATTGGTTTTGTTTTTTGTGGTGATAAATAGTCCTTTAGTATTTCTACAGCCAGGTCTTTGGTTATTTTACAGTGATGCAGGGAGGAGAAAGCGATCAACTTGATTAAAGCTCCTTCCAGTTCACGGATGTTGGACTTAATCAAACTCGCGATGTAGGATAATATATCAATAGGGATTTCGAGATTTTCTAACTGCGATTTTTTCTGTAAAATAGCTATTCTTGTTTCTATGTCCGGCGGCTGAATGTCTGCAATTAAGCCCCATTCAAATCTTGAGCGCAACCTGTCTTCCAGGGTTGTAATTTCTTTTGGAGGACGATCGCAGGAAATAATTATTTGCTTATTTGCCTCATATAAAGTGTTGAATGTGTGAAAAAATTCTTCTTGAGTTCTTTCTTTTTTTTCTAAGAATTGGATGTCGTCAACTAAGAGAATATCTACGTTTCTGTAAATAGTCCGGAATTTACTCATTTCATTTTCTTGGATAGATGCGATTAATTCGTTTGTGAATCTTTCTGTTGTAATATAGGTTATCTTTAGATCTCTTTTATTTTCACTGATATAGTGGCCGATTGCGTGCATTAGGTGTGTTTTTCCCAGGCCGACTCCTCCATAAACAAAAAAAGGATTATAGGCTGCAGCGGGTGCTTCCGCTACGGCAAGGGAGGCTGCGTGGGCAAAACGGTTACTATTGCCGACAACAAAGGTTTCGAAGGTGTAACGTGTGTGAAGACGCTCTCTATTAGTTGCCGGATGGTATACGGAAGAGGAATTTCTAATCTGGTTGTTTAGCGAGTCAGGTATTTCTCCTGTGGTTACAAATTTTGGCTGGATATCCTCATTTATAAGATCCTTGATGATTATCTTAATTGTCGGAGCATAGTGACTCGTCAGCCACTCATTGGAAAAATGGTCAGGAACCTCTATAAAAAATATTTGATCATGAATACCTATGGGTTGGGCAGACTGCAGCCAGGTTTCAAAGGAATGCTTGCTTAAGCGCGACTCTAGTATTTCCAGGATATTTTTCCATATCTTATCTACTACATAGTTCATTTTTTGGTAAACCTCCATAATGGTAAACAACCAGGCGAACAGGAACCGGGCGTAGAGTTACACATTTTTTCAAGATGTGTTCCACAAGGTTTGAACATCTTATCCACCGGTTTACCTGTAAAATAATAATAACAGATTTTTAAGAGGATATCAACTGGTGTTGGAAAATTCTTCTTTTTTAATTGCTTTTTTAAGGCTATTTATATAATATTTTTATGGAATAAGTATATTTATTGTACTAGGTTTGCTTCTGATATGTCAATGAGCTATAGGGAACCTTCTCCTTGACTTAAGGCGAATTCTTACTGTATAATTGTAGCGGTTTAAGCGATCCCCCTGATAAGGGGGTCAGGGGGTTAAGGCAGTTAATTCAGATCAATATTTTGAGGGGAGTGGTTAAGGGTTGAAGAGAACTTACCAGCCAAAGAAAAGGAAACGCAAAAGAATACACGGATTTTTGAAACGCATGTCCAGCCGGGCAGGTCGTCAGATTATCAAAAGAAGGCGGCATAAAGGAAGATGTAGATTATCAGCATAAGGCCGCTTAAAGCAGGTGGCCTTATGTAATTTTTAGGCCCGGGTGTTGAGGTGAATTAATGAGTGGTTTTACAACAGTTAAAAAGAATAAAGATTTTCGTAGAATATATGCGGCAGGTAAGTCGGTATCCAATGGAACTCTGGTGCTGTACATGCGCAGGAATAAGGACAGTTTTGAGAAAAGGTTTGGTTTCTCTGTAAGTAAAAGAGTGGGAAAAGCTGTTGTTCGCAACAGGGTAAAAAGGTTATTAAAAGAAGTCTGCAGGTTGAATGAGGGAATTTTTCCTGACGGAAACGATTATGTGATTATTGCCAGAAAAAAAGCTGCAGAAGAGGATTTTCATAATCTTGCTGAAAAAGTGTTCCTGTTGGTGAAGAAAATTACATACGCACGGAGAATGTCCGGACAGCCCGGTAAATAAGTTGCTGTGTTTATTATAAAGGGGTTTTTATATTTGAGTAGAATCATACTCGCCTTGATCCTGGTCTATCAAAAATATATTTCTCCCTTGCGACCACCTTCTTGCAGGTTTTATCCCACTTGTTCGGAGTATGCTTACCAGGCAGTCTTAAAATACGGGCCTGCCGGCGGCTTACTGAGAACTGCAAGACGTGTTTTACGCTGCCATCCTTTTTGCGCAGGTGGTTATGACCCGGTTTAAATAAACTTTTTGGAGTATTTTAGGAGGTGCTTTCTTGTTTCAGTCACTGGTCGATGGAATGACCTATCTGGTGAACATGCTGTACAGTTTTACCGTCATGATCCATCTGCCGAACTACGGGTTGGCGATTATTCTGTTAACGGTAATTATAAAAATTGCGCTTTACCCTCTGTCTTTGAAACAGATGCGCTCAATGGTTATAATGCAGCAACTGGCTCCGAAGATTAAGGAAATTCAGGAGAAGTACAAAGCTAAAGACCCGCAGAAAATGCAAAAAAAGGTAATGGAGTTATACCAGGAGCATAACGCAAATCCCATGTCCGGCTGCCTTCCTATGCTTATTCAGTTACCTATTTTGATTGCCTTGTACCGTGCTCTTTTGAAGTTTCCTTATCCGGATCCGGCACACGCTGGTTTCTTATGGATCAGCAGTTTGAGTCAGATGGGCGACCATCTTTACATTTTGCCTGTGCTGGCGGGAGTAACGACGTACCTGCAGTCGCGCATGACCATGACCACAAACGATCCCACGCAGCGAATGATGTTAATTACCATGCCGGTCTTTATAGCCTGGATATGTACCACCGTTCCTGCTGGTTTATCTTTGTACTGGGTTGCTTTTAATGTTGTAGGTATAATTCAGCAATATTTTGTGAACAAGCAAACTGCGGGGATAAAGGAGGCTATAGCGGAAAGTGGAGGAAGTAGAAAAAGTAGGTAGGACGGTAAACGAGGCGGTGGAACAGGCGCTGGCTGAATTGGGCATAGAAACTGATCAGGCGTTGGTGGAGGTATTGAAGGAGCCCTCCAGGGGGTTATTTGGGATTTTAGGCGCCCGCCCGGCCAAAGTACGCGTGCGCGTCAAGGAAACACCATCGCAGCGTGCCAGACAGTTGCTGGAAGAAATTTTTAGGGCAATGGATCTCATGGTAGAAATGAGGATTGAAGAAAAAGATAGAATTCTGTTGATCGATATGCAGGGCGCAGGCCTTGGAGCGCTCATAGGAAAGCGTGGAGAGACGCTGGACGCGCTGCAGTATCTGGTGAATCTCGGTATTAACAAAGGACAGGAGGAAAGGTGCAAAGTTGTGCTGGATGTAGAGGGCTACCGGACACGCAGGGAACAGACATTGGAAGACCTGGCCTTGAAACTGGCGGAAAAAGCCCGGCAGAGGGGAAGAAATGTGGTGCTCGAACCAATGAATTCGCGAGAAAGAAGGATCATTCATACTGTCTTGCAGGGAGTAGATGACATTTATACTTACAGTGAAGGCGAGGAACCCTACAGGAAGATAGTTATTTCACCTAAAAGGTAGTTAGGCGATGTTTTTGTTAACCGATACAATTGCAGCAATTTCGACACCACTTGGGGAAAGCGGCATTGGCATCGTACGGATTAGTGGAAAGGATGCCATTACAGTTGCCAGGAAAGTCTTCGTTCCTGCCCGGGTGGAAAAATGGTGGGATGATCCGGGGTACAGGCTGTTTTACGGTTATGTGGTAGAACCAGGAAGTAAAGAGGTAATAGATGAAGTATTGATGGGAGTGATGATCGCTCCCTATAGTTATACAAAAGAAGATGTTGTTGAATTTAACTGCCACGGAGGGATTATTCCACTGCGCAGAACATTGGAAACAGTACTCAGGCAGGGGGCCCGCCTGGCGGAGCCGGGCGAATTTTCACGCCGGGCTTTTTTAAATGGCCGGCTGGATTTAGTTCAGGCAGAAGCTATTATAGATATTGTCAGGGCGAAGACAGATACCGGTTTGAAGTTAGCTGTTTCACAGTTAAAAGGGGACTTTTCCGGGGAGATAGGCGAAATGCAAAAAAGAGTGGCCGGGTTACTGGCAGCGCTGGAAGCCGGCATCGACTTTCCGGAAGATGCTCTTGAGTTAGTTTCCCGGGATGAAATGAAAAGCACCGTTGAACAACTATTGGGCAAGGTGAACACTCTTATTGAATCGGCAAACAAGGGGAAGATTTACCGCGAAGGGATATGGGTGGTCATTGCCGGCAGGCCTAATGTGGGGAAATCGTCGTTATTAAACGCTCTGCTTAAAGAGAAAAGGGCGATAGTGACAGAAATCCCGGGCACAACCAGGGATTTCATCGAAGAAGCGATCAATATTAAGGGGATACCCGTGAAACTTGCCGATACAGCCGGCCTGCGGCGGACAGAAAATCCTGTGGAAATTTTGGGAGTGCAAAAATCTAAAGAACTGGTGAAAATGGCCGACCTCGTTTTGCTTTTGCTTGATGCTGTTGAGGGCGTAAAAAAGGAAGACAGGGAGATTTTACAGGACCTGGAGGGGAAGAGAAAAATCCTGCTGGTTAATAAAGTTGATCTGGCAGACGGGAAAAAAACAGTGCGTCAGGCAAAGAGCGTAGCCGGGAAGAACCCTGTGTTAACAATATCTGCCTTAACTGGCGAGGGGTTGGAGCAGTTAGAGGAAGTTATAGAAAAAATGATATTTGGTGGAATCGCCCAGTCTGCCGGCAATTTTATGGTGAGTAATGTGCGGCACAGGGATATCCTGCGACGGGCCGGCGACCATTTAAAAGAGGCCTTGGAGGGGATTGACGCTAATGTTTCAGAAGATCTGCTGGCTATTGACATACGGGCAGCCTGGGAAATACTGGGGGAGATTACGGGATCAACGGCAACAGAGGAAATTATCGATCGTATTTTTGCCGATTTTTGTGTAGGCAAGTGAGGCGTTCTAACGTGGAATACCTGGCCGGAAAATATGACGTTATTGTGGTGGGCACGGGACATGCAGGATGTGAAGCGGCGCTGGCTGCAGCCAGGATGGGCGCCCGGACTTTAATCTTGACTTTAAACCTGGATAATGTTGCCTTAATGCCCTGTAATCCTTCTGTGGGGGGTCCGGCAAAGGCTCAACTGGTAAGAGAAGTGGATGCCCTGGGAGGAGAGATGGGCCTGAATATTGATCGATCGGCAATCCAGGTGCGAATGTTGAATACTGCTAAAGGCCCGGCAGTACGTGCCCTGCGTGCCCAAGCTGACAAAAAATTCTACCAGGCCAACATGAAGCGGGTTTTGGAAAACCAGCCCGGCCTGGATGTGAAGCAGGTTTTGGTGGAAAAACTTCTCGTTTCAGATGAGCGGGTGGAAGGTATCGTTGGCAGCACAGGGGCAAAGTTTTTAGCGCCGGTAGTTGTTTTAACAACCGGTACTTACCTTAAGGGGCGGATTATTATTGGCGATCTGGCTTTCCCCGGGGGTCCCCAGGGACAGTTTCCTTCCCTCGGCCTAGCCGGTTGCCTGCGTGAATGGGGATTGGAAATGGGCCGGTTCAAAACAGGCACACCAGCCAGGGTAAACCGGCGCAGTATAGATTTTTCTAAAATGGTCATTCAGCCGGGCGATGAGAAAAACTACAAATTTTCCTTTTTTTCTCCGGAAATTACCCGCCGGCAGGCGCCGTGCTGGCTGACCTATACCAACCAGAATACGCACCGGGTGATCAGGGAAAATCTGCACCGCTCCCCGTTGTTCAGTGGTCTGATAGAAGGTGTGGGTCCGCGTTATTGCCCGTCAATAGAGGATAAAGTGGTACGTTTTGCACAGAGGCCGGGCCACCAGGTTTTTATTGAACCGGAGGGGCTTGATACGAATGAGATGTATGTGCAGGGTATGAGTACAAGTTTGCCGGAAGACGTGCAGGTAGCAATGCTGCGTACCATTCCCGGCCTGGAACAGGTACAGGTTATGCGGCCCGGATACGCCATCGAGTACGATTACCTGCTGCCGATACAACTAAATCCTTCCATGGAGTGCAAGAAAATTTCTGGCCTGTTTAGCGCCGGGCAGATAAATGGTACTTCCGGTTATGAAGAAGCGGCTGCCCAAGGAATTATTGCCGGTATAAACGCCGCACGCTTCGTACAGCAAAAAGAACCGTTGGTTTTGAGCCGCACGGAGGCTTATATAGGGGTAATGATCGACGACCTGGTTACCAAAGGTATAAATGAGCCTTACCGGCTGTTGACTTCCCGTGCTGAGCACAGGCTGTTGCTGCGGCAGGATAATGCTGATTTAAGACTGACAGAAACCGGCTACGGGATTGGTTTGGTTTCTCCGGAGCGCTACAAAGTTTTCTGTAAAAAGAAAAAGCATCTGGAGGAAGAGTTAGAGCGGTTGGAAAAGACCGTAGTGCCGGTTACTGAAGAAGTACAGGCGGTGTTAAGACAGGCAGGCAGTACAGAATTGAACCAGCCGGTTACTCTGGCTTCTTTATTGCGCCGCCCGGAGTTGAAATACTCCCATCTGTTATGCCTGCCGGGAGGCAAACCTGACCTGTCGGCAGAATTGTTTGACGAGGTAACAGAGGAAGTGGAGATAGAAGTAAAATACGCCGGGTACATTAAAAAAGAACGGGAGCAGGTGAAAAAATTTGCCAGGCTGGAGGAAAGAAGGATACCCGACGACATTGATTATGCCCGGATCAAGGGTCTGGCCAACGAGGCCAGACAGAAACTGGAGAAAATCCGCCCCCGTTCTCTTGGTCAGGCAAGCCGTATTTCGGGTGTAAATCCTGCTGATATAGCAATCTTGATGGTTCGCCTGGAGCAGAAAAGGCGTAAAGGGGAAGTAGTTGATGATAGCAGGGCCATCTGAGTCGATTGGCGAACTGGGGTACTGGTGCACGGGCGGCTCCCTGGAGATGGGAATAAACCTGAGCAGTAAGCAGAAAGAACTTTTTGAGCGTTATTATCAGATAATCTTAAGGAGAAACGAGCAAGCCAACCTGACAGCAATTTTGTCAGAGAAGGAGGTTGCCTTGAAGCATTTTGTGGACTCTTTGTCCTGCCTTTTGGTAGCGCCGGTGGAAGGAAATTCTCTCGTGGTTGACGTAGGTAGTGGCGCCGGGTTACCTGGAATTCCGCTGAAGATTGTGAGGCCGGAAATTTCGTTAACATTGATTGAGTCATCGGCCAAAAAGGCAGAATTTTTAAAAGAAGCAGTGCTTCTCCTGGGATTGCCGGATGTAAAAGTAGTACTCGGGCGGGTAGAAGAAATAAGTCACCGCCAGGACTACCGTGAGCTTTTTGACTATGCGGTTTGTAGGGCAGTTGCGCCTTTGCCTGTAGTAATCGAATATTGCCTTGGTTTGGTCAGGGCTGGGGGGTGGATGATTGCTTTAAAAGGGCCGGCAGCAGTGGCCGAGGAAAAGGAGTGCAACCGGGCGCTATCCTTGTTAGGGGGGGCTTTGCGCGAGGTAAGACAAATGACACTGCCGTATCTTGAACACAGGCGCAGGCTTATTGTTATTGAAAAGATACAAAAGACGCCGTCCGAATACCCCCGGCGGGTGGGGGTACCAGCAAAACGGCCTCTTTAAAATTATATTAAACCAGAGGGGAAATAAGCAGATAGTTGGCGATAAGAGGAGTTGCAAGCAATATTTGGTAGTAGGAGTTTTAACGATGAAACTTTATTTTAGCGAAGCTGCTTCATTAAAGGATAAGCGGCGTCTTTTGAAAAGTATTTTGGCCCAGATAAAATCTCGCTTTAATGTGACGGTAGCAGAAGCAGGCGAGCAGGACCGGTGGCAAATTTCACTGGTCAGCGTTGCTTTTATGAGCAACGAAGATGCCCACGTCCACCAGATATTATCTGCTGTGGAGCGGTTTGTGGAGCGGATGGGGAAAGCTGAAATATTGGCAGTGAAAACGGAGTTGTACTAAAGAAAAGAAAGCCAAAATTTTTTGAACTTAAGACGACTAACACTACAGCGTAGTGTTAATTGCTCTTCGGTAATTCTTCAGTAAATCCGATAAGTGATTTTTGACGGGGTTTTCGTAATCTTGGTGAGCTTACTCCCATTTACCAGGGCTTTAAGTTAAAAGCTGAAGTAGCGCTTGACTTTTTTAAAGCTATTTGCTACACTTTGATTTGTAGAAAAGAATTCAAAATAGAATTTCTGGCTTTTTATGGAAGGCTAAGTTAACGTGGTGGATGTAGCTCAGATGGTTAGAGCACCAGACTGTGGCTCTGGGGGTCGTGGGTTCAAGTCCCATCTTCCACCCCACGCTGGGGCGTAGCCAAGCGGTAAGGCAGCGGACTTTGGATCCGCCATTTCGTTGGTTCGAATCCAGCCGCCCCAGCCAATAGCGGGGAAAGCCGTCCGGCATCTGATGTCCGACGATCGATAACTATTAAATGAGCCATTAGCTCAGCCGGTAGAGCACCTGACTTTTAATCAGGGTGTCCGGGGTTCGAGTCCCCGATGGCTCACCAGAAAACTGGTCAATATGATCTGCGGGCGTGGCGGAATGGCAGACGCGCTGGATTTAGGATCCAGTGGGTAATACCCGTGCGAGTTCAAATCTCGCCGCCCGCACCAGCAAAGGGTTTTTACTGAAGAATCTGCCTCTGGCCATCTTTAAAAATATCAAGAGTAGTCAGGGGGATTTGTATTTAATGAGATATTAAGTAGAGGAGATTTGTGTCAATATATTTTATTGTGGCAGGTACGCATGCAGGCCCCAGCGTACTGGATGTGATGTGTTATCCGCTGTTGCCGGTGTACGATCAGAATAAACCTGCTGTAATCACTAACAGCAGGTTTATTCTGATCCAAAAATTATTTCTACCCAATTTCTTAATAGTTCATTGCTGGCTTATAGCATTCTTTGCAGTAAACCGGTCTGTTCCCGCTCGGCTGGAAGGGAACCTCGGTTTCCTTACCGCATCTTGCGCAAACTGCTGGATACATCTGACGTTCACGGTTATCACGGTTATAACCACTATTACGGCCTTCTCTTCTGTTTTGGTTCTTACGGGCGGCGCGACATTGTGGGCAACGGCCAGGGTCGTTTGTAAAACCCTTTTCTGCATAAAATTCCTGTTCTGATACGGTGAAAGCAAATTCTGTCCCACAGTCACGACAAGTCAGATAACGGTCTTGGTACATTTTAACACCTCCTCAATTCTTTTTATCCATATAATGTTAGGACTTATTATCCCCAACCAACAAAATTGAGAGAGGGAAAATGTACAACCTAATTTATGGACTTCTGTATAATAACACAATAACAATTAAAAGTCAAAAAGAAAAATAAAAGTTTGTGTTCAATGTACGCGACAAACTGAGAATCTCCAAAGGGAGCATGATGGATTTATGCCAGGGGACAGGATAAAATCAACTGGTGCCGAAGGTGGGAGTCGAACCCACACGGGGGTGAACCCCACCGGATTTTGAGTCCGGCGCGTCTGCCAGTTCCACCACTTCGGCATAGTTAGTTTTTGCGAACCTTTTTCATAATGCTATCATAGCTATAGGAAATTGTCAAGAACACCGGCTTTATTTATGTTGCCGGTTTTTTTAGTTATTCAGGGTATTCGTATTTGGCAAATACCTTACCGCAGCGGCAACCGTAAGTTACCAGGTCGTAATTCCGGCGTTCCTGGATGTTGAGGATCCTGACTTTGCTGCGCAATCCGTAGAGGACCTCTCCACACCAGGGACAGGTTTGCCCGGAAACAAAACTTCTTGCCTTAACTGTACAAAGACCTGGCATTCTTGTGGTTTCCACGATATAATCAGAGAAGCCAAATCGTGATATTCGATAATGGTCGAGCACAGCACGGATGGTTCTGAGCATTCTATTTCGAGCTACTCCTGTTTGTGTAGTAAGAAAAACCTTTACCGCTGTCCTGATTACTTCTTGATCTTCAATAGTAGGGAAAGGGTAGATTTTTGCGGGCATCTCCAAGTATCCTCTCCTAAAACGCCAGCCGTTTGCCGGTCTGGTAATAGTCTTGCGCCGATGCTTAAAAGGTGCGCAGACCAGGCTGACCGGGATTTTTTAGAACAGCTTTTCACTTTATTTTTTCTTTCGTATGTGATTCGCGTTAATGGTTTAGGATATTTTACCATGGCAGGTTGTCAGAGGACAAGCTGTGTAAAAAACTGTATTTTGCTCTTGCATGTCTGTTGTTTTTTAAAATGATGTTTTATCGAGATTAAAGGAAATGTTTTAGAAGACAAGGTTGGAGAATACACTTATTTTGTGTTCAAATAAGCAAATGGAGGGTGTTTTGGCATGGTACAGAAAAAGTTGCGGGTTATGGTGCTCTTTGGCGGGCGTTCCGGTGAACACGAAATTTCCTTGCAGTCCGGGGCTTCTGTAATGTCTGCACTGGATGAGCAAAAATATGAAGTAATTCCCGTCGGCATTACCAGGGAAGGAAGGTGGCTCAAGGGAGTAGAGCCCCTGGAGATGGTGGAAAATAAAAAAAAGGGAGTAGCCGTAGCGTTGCTGGGGGATCCCTTTTTAAAAGGAATGATTCAGCTTGAAGATGTTGCTGGTGAACCTCTTCTGGTAATGACCGGAGTTGATGTGGTTTTCCCTGTCCTGCACGGTACCTATGGTGAGGACGGGACTGTCCAGGGGTTGTTGGAAATGGCCGATTTGCCCTATGTGGGGGCAGGGGTTTTGTCTTCTGCCCTGGGGATGGATAAGGTATTGATGAAAACAGTTTTTGCCCGGTCAGGCATTCCTCAGGCTCGTTTCTGGCACTGCCTGCGCAGGGATTGGGAAGCTGACCGGGATGTCGTTCTTGCCAGAGTAGAAAAAAACTTTACCTATCCGTGTTTTGTGAAACCTGCTAATCTTGGTTCTAGTGTAGGAATAACCAGAGTCCATAACAGGCAGGAACTGGTAGACGCATTTAATCTGGCAGCAAAATACGACCGGAAAATTATTATTGAAGAATATATTGACGGCCGGGAGATAGAAGTAAGTGTGTTGGGTAATGATGATCCTATTGTTTCAGTGCCGGGGGAAATTATCCCCTTAAGGGAATTTTATGACTATGATGCCAAGTATGTGGACGGCCAGTCCAGGCTGATCGCCCCTGCAGAGTTGTCGCCGGTGACGGTCGAAGTTTTGCGGGAACTGGCCGTACTGGCCTTTAAAGCTATAGATTGCGCCGGCCTGGCCCGTGTCGATTTTTTTCTAACCAGGAATGATGGTCAGGTGCTTGTAAATGAGATTAATACTATCCCCGGGTTTACCCGCTTCAGTATGTATCCCCGGCTGTGGGAATTAAGCGGGATCAGTTTTGCCGAACTTTTAGACCGGCTGATTGCACTGGCAATAGAACGGCACCAGGAGAGGAAACGATTACAAACCTCTTTCCAGCCTATCACAAGACCGCAATAAAATGAGGGGGGTCTTTATGCATTTTCCTGTTTCCGGCGTGGATGTTTTTCCGCTTATCCCGCCCGCTGTTGCTTTTGCGGTTTCTTCCGTGACGGCCTGCGCGGGGACCTCCGGTGCTTTTTTACTTCTTCCTTTTATGGTCAGTGTATTGGGTTTTACCAGCCCTGCCGTCAGCCCTACCAACTTTATTTATAATATAGTCGCCATCCCCGGCGGCCTGGCCCGTTACATCCGGGAGGGACGCATGGCCTGGCCCCTGACCTGGGTGATTATTTTGGGCACCTTGCCTGGTGTGTTTGCAGGAGCGTGGATCAGGATTTGTTATTTGTCCGACCTCAAAGCTTTTAAGCTGTTTGTGGGCCTGGTACTGCTTTATCTGGGGATTCGCCTGCTGTACGAAAGTGCGGGCCGTTATTTAAAAACCCGTGAACAAACCATTGCTCTGGAGAAAAAGTTCCAGGAGCGGATGCGAAAGATTAAGAGCAAGACCAGTACTCACCTGGCTGCCGGGATACCTGCTGAAGCAGTAGTTAAAAACCGCCTGGTTTCTTTGCGTAAAATAGAGTACGATTTTTGGGGAGAAACCTTTTCTTTCAACACTATTACAATTTTTATTCTGGCTTTGGTAGTGGGGTTGGTGGGAGGTATTTACGGTATAGGTGGTGGTACAATCATCGCTCCCTTTTGTGTTTCTATACTTGGCTTGCCTGTTTATACTGTAGCAGGAGCGGCGCTGGCCGGTACTTTTTTAACCTCTATTGCAGGTGTTGTTTTCTATGTTGTTCTTGCCTTTACTCCGCTGGGGATGCACAATGCTGTTTCCCCGGACTGGTTTCTCGGTGTCCTTTTTGGTTTCGGGGGTTTTTGGGGTACTTATTGCGGCGCGTGTATGCAGAAATTTTTGCCCGAACGGTTGATCAGAGGTGTATTGGGTATCCTGGTTACTATTCTGGCCGCAAGCTACGTGATTCAGTTTTTAATTATTTAAGACAATAACTGAGGTTAAATTTTGACTATCGGGTCAAAGTCATACCCAAAATCAACTGGGAAGACCCCTCCCCGAACGAGAAAAGTTATTAAACCAGCTTTACCAGGAGCATGTACGAGTACCGGTTTAAGTAAGGAAAAGTAAATTATTCAAAGATTCTAGTATAGTAAGTATTGTAAGACGATTATGGATAAGTAAAATCGGTATATCTTTTTAAAATACTTGAACTTAAAGTTTATATGTGCTATGCTTAAATATATCCCATAGGAATTTTCTTTTTTCCGTCTTCCAGATATGGCATAAAGAGGAAGCTGCTGAAAGTTACTATTTATCCCCTCCCCCTTGACGGGGGAGGGTTAGGGTGGGGGTGCTAATTTAAAATGAAAATATGCTCACCTCTTTTTTAAAAATTCCAATTGGAGATAAGGAGATGAAACAAATATGGAGCCCGAAACAAGAATTCCTTTGATAACCAACATCCAGCGTTTTTCCATGGATGACGGCCCCGGTATTAGAACTATAGTGTTTTTAAAGGGGTGCCCTCTACGTTGCCCATGGTGTCATAACCCTGAGGGTGTCTCTCCGGAAGTAGATATCTATTATTATGAACAAAAATGTGTACGCTGCGGTTTGTGTGCCGAGATTTGCCCGGAGAAGGCAATCACCCTTCCGGGTCCGAATGGGGAACCGCCCCAAAGAGACAGAAGGAAATGCACCAGGTGCATGGAGTGTGTTAATTCCTGTCCCCAGGGTGCGCTCTCAACCGTAGGGGAGTTGTGGAGCATGGAAAAGATTCTGAAGGAAACCCTGAGTGACATGCTTTTTTATAAAAACTCCGGCGGTGGAGTTACCATCAGCGGGGGAGAGCCGTTGCTTTTTCACGAATATACTGTAGAGTTGGCCAAAAGGCTGCAGGCTGAGAAATGCCACGTGGCGGTGGAGACCAGTTGCTTTGGTAAATGGGAGCATTTAAACGAATTAGCCGGTTGTGTAGACCTTTTTTTAACTGATATTAAGTGCATGGATTCTTACCAACATAAGTTTTTTGTTGGCGTGCCCAATGAGCTTATTTTAGACAACATGCGCAAACTGGTTAATCAAGGAGCACAAGTAAGAATCCGCGTCCCGGTGATCCCCGGTTTTAACGATAACAAAGAAAATTTCGAGCGGATGGCAGAATTTCTTTTAAGTCTGGATCGGCCGGTAGAAGCAGTGGACTTGCTTCCCTATCATGGTTTTGCCGAATCAAAGTATGATCAACTTGATAGAGAATATAAGTATAAAGGCCTGCCAAGCATGGAACAGGAAGAAGTGATAGAATTCGAGCAAATCTTGAAATATAAGGGCCTGTCTACAACCATTGGAGGAAGAGAGGGAGTAACAGCCAGGAAATAAAATGCGGGAAAATCAGGAAGCGTAGATGAAAACAGGACCAGTAAGGGGGTGAATTGTTTTTTTCCGGCAGGAGTATGATCAAGGTGTATTAGGCAAGTTAATTTCTAAAAAATCACGAAAGAGTGTTTAAAAAAGCATCCCGGAAACCAAAAACAACCAGCAGCATCTAGCGGGGAACAAATAATAGCAGAGTCACAAACACACAGAAAAAGCCGGAAAACATGCTCCTTGAGAACCCCATGGCGTTGATTTATGGATGGCCAGCAGGCCTAACCGGAAAAAGGTAATAACCAACCAGCCCGTCTAAAATAGAAAATTTCGCCGGGAAAGTACCTGTGACCGGGGACTTAAACTATTCAGTCTGCTCGATCCCGATAATCTCGGCAATCGTTACCTGGGACTGGGCAACCCAGGCATTCTCCAGCAAAACATTTCCATTGTTCCCGATATCTTTATAAATCACAGAATATCATGCCAACCGGTATTGGGAGTGAAGCTGAAAAATCGGGGTAAAAGAATGGCTTTAGCGGAGGCTCGTGAGAGTTTCCGGGAATTTACCAAAACAAAGGAGGTAAAAAGGATGACTCCAGAAGCTCAAAAATATTTTGATGAGGCAGAAGAATTATTCAAAAAGGAGAAATATGAAGCTGCTACCAAAGCCTATGCCAAATCTATAGCGGCTTACCCAACGCTCTTAGCCTATCTGAATCAGGGTAGTTCCTTATTTACCATCTCAAAATCAGCCGAGGCTTCTCAAGCTTTCTCAGACGGACTGTCCCTGGCCAGAGAGAAAAAAGATACCCGGTTTGAAGGAGTATTTTTAAGCAACCTTGGCTTTATAAATTATATCAAAGGCGAACTGGAAAGTGCTCTGGAGTACTTTAATCAGGCCCTGGAAATATTTAGAAAGACTAGGCAAAGAAAAGATGAGGCAGAGCAATTAGGAAACATCGGCGCCGTATATCAAGATCTGCGGGAACCGGAAAAAGCTTTAAAATATTACAACGACGCACTGAACAGATATAAAGAAAGTGGATATCAGGAAGGGGCAGCCAATCAGTTAAATAACATGGGTCTTCTACATGTTATTTTGGGAGAAATAGACGTCGCCCGCACATATTTTGACGAAGCCCTGGACATCTTCAAGAAGCTGGAACACAAACAGGGAATGGCTGCTCAGTTGGCCAATATCGGCACCACCTGCAGAGACAAAAACGACAGAGATAATGCCCTAAAATATTATAATGAAGCCCTGGCTACTTGCAGGGAGATTGGAGACAAACGGGGGGAAGCAACTCAACTCAGCAATATTGGTTACATTTATGCAATCAATGCCGAACCCCTCACCACTGTGGAATATTTCAGTAAATCCCTGGATTTATACAAGGAAGTAGGGGCAACTGCTGAAATTGAAATGCTTCAGGAAAACATAGCCATAATAACTTCCGGAGTGTTGTCAGGTAATTGAAAGGGCACTGATAATGAAAGGACTTGAAATTTCCGAAAGGTTCTTTAAAGAGCACGGTCTCCCGATGATCCACGAAAAGCTTGGTAATTATAAAGACAGAATTGCCGCCGGACTGGTAGGTGACGGTTCAGAGTGTTATGGATTTGACGATGAAATTTCGAGAGACCACGACTGGGGTCCTTCCTTTTGCCTTTGGCTGAACAAAAACGACTACGCAGAAATTGGGCAACTCCTACAAGCAGAATACAATAAACTCCCACAGACTTTCGAAGGTTTTCAGAGAAAAATCAGTGCCTGGGGAGAAGGAAGGATTGGCGTCTTTGAAACAGGCGAGTTCTATAAAAAATTCATCGGCACAGAACGCGTACCGGAAAATGCAGATGAATGGCTTTCCCTTCCCGAAAGCTATCTGGCGGCATGCACAAATGGAAGAGTATTCTATGATCCGCTGGGTGAGTTCACACAGTTTAGAAACAGGCTGCTGGAATTTTACCCGGAAGACGTAAGATTAAAAAAAATAGCTGCCCGGTGCATGTCAATTGCCCAGGCCGGTCAGTATAACTTTATGCGGTGCGTTAAAAGAAGGGAACATGTGGCAGCTCAATATGCGGAAACCAAGTTTTACGCAGATACAATTTCCCTGGTCTTTTTATTAAACAAGAAATATACGCCGTTTTTCAAATGGATGCACAGAGCCGTCAAGGATTTGCCAATACTAGGCGGCGCCGCCTACAAAACGATCCTGGAATCGGTTCTTGCCCATGATTACAACAAGAAGTACCGCCTGATAGAAGAAATCTGTGCAAGCATAATAACCGAATTTAAGAAGCAGGGATTAAGCGAGGCCGGTAGTAGTTTCCTTTTGGATCACGGCCCGGTCATTCAGGCAAAAATCAAAGACCCGAAATTAAGAGAGATGAATGTATGGATGGGATAATTTCCAGGAAGAGAGGGAATTCACGACGGTAAATTCCCTCTCTTCTTTATAACAGGGGCCAGTATCAAGGCAAAAAGCAGGATCAGGCCGGCGTAACCAAAAAGCGGATAGAGCAGTTGCACAAGACAGTTAAAATCCAGGCTGGCCAAGGGCATGGCCAGCAAAGTAGCTCCAATGCCGGCCAGCCTATACCTCCACCCTCCCCCGGGAGCCAGGCGGCTGGCAAATCCATGGGCGCCGGCAATAGCCGTAGTAAGAATGGCCGTCCAGATCAGCAAACTCAACAGGGATTGCAGCATAAATCCTGCGCTGCGGGCAATAAACAAAACAGGTACCTGATAATTAAGCACCTCCGGATAAAAAGCCAGTCCCGCCAGGGTAATCAGCCCGGCAGTAATCCCCAGGATCAATCCCCCGAGCGCTCCGCCAAGCATACCTATTCCAACCGGCACGGTTCGCCCCAGGGAGGAAAGCACAGCCACCGGCACAACCATGTTATACGAAACATAAAGGACACTCGACCAACTCCAGTGACCGGCTACCCTGTTGACCGGCAAGGCGTCGGGAAATGGTTGGAGAAGCGCCCCCTGGTGCAAAAGAGCCAGAAGAGAAACTACCACCAGAGCTGAAATTTTTAAGGGCACCAGAATAATATTGGCTGTCAGCACACCAGGCAGCCCTTTCATAACCACAAGGCAAGTTACAACTGCCGCCAAACTTGTTCCCAATAACCTGGGCAACCCCAGTTGTTCAGAAAAAACCGCCCCGCTCCCGGCCAGCATGACCACCAGCCCACCCGGCAGCATAAGCAAGCTTATGAAGTCCATCACCCGGCCTGCCCGTTTTCCCAGCAAGTACCTTAGCAACTCCTGGTAATTCGACGTCTGTAACCTGGTCGCCAAAAACATGATCAGCAATCCCAGATAAACAAACAATACAGTAGCCAGCCCTACTCCCCACAGGCCATAAACCCCAAACGAGATAAAAAACTGCATTATTTCCTGGCCTGAAGCAAAGCCGGCGCCGATTACCGTACCCGCATAGACCGTCATTACTTTGATCAAAAGACCAGCCCTGCTGTTTTGATCCAAAATACTCCCCCTGTTAATGTTTATGCAAAAAAGGAATAATTCAGGTTATCACTGGAAATAATATATTACTGGCCATCGAATAAAGGAGGAGCAAAATGAACAACACTAACTCTAACCCGGGAACAACGATAACTTCCCGGATAAGAATTAATATAGAAGATCCGCTAGCTGCAATAAAATTTGGCTGGGATCTGGACAACCGGCTACGTAAAAGAAACGGCATGGTCAGCAATTGTCCTAAAGTACTGCTTTGCATCGGAACAGACCGTTCCACCGGTGACTGCCTGGGACCTCTGGTGGGCAGCAAACTCTCAGTTTTAGAGCAGAATGTTTTTTATGTCTACGGTACCCTGGAACAACCTGTTCACGCCAGCAACCTGCAGCAAAAATTAGAAGAAATCTACTGCCACCATGAAAACCCGCTCATTATAGCAATAGATGCCTGCCTGGGAAACCAGGAAAACGTCGGCTGCATAAATATAGGAGATGGTTCTTTACAGCCGGGGGCAGGGGTCAATAAAAATCTTCCCTCAGTAGGAGAAATACATATCACCGGCGTTGTTAACATAGGCGGTTTCATGGAATATCTCGTCTTGCAAAACACCAGGTTAAACCTGGTCATGCGCATGGCCAATTTGATTGTGGAGGGCTTGCTGCACACCATCAACCACTGTACCACCCGGGAACTGGCAGAAGAAGCAAGTATTGCTCAAGATCGCTAAAACTACTTTGAAAAAGACTGCTGCTTATACCTAAATAGCATGCAGCAAAACTTCTTCCCTTATGCTTCGGGATGATGAATACCGTCCGACTCCCGAAGTAACGAAATAACTTCCTCATCCGTAGTCTGGGGAAAATCCACATAAAACTGGCCTACGGCATAAAAATCAGGCGGTGTCAAAAGACAAACCACCCGGTCGACCTCAGTTCTCAACATATTCAGCGTATCGGGGGGAGCCACCGGAATTGCCAGAATTAATTCCTTCAACTTAAACATGTTTTTAACCGAACGCAAAGCAGCAAGCACTGTATAACCCGTAGCTATCCCATCATCCACCAGAATAACCTGCTTATTGTCGTAGGACGGATAATCCTCCCGTCCCCGGTACATTTTCATCCGGCGGTGAATCTCCTCTACCTGTTCCTCGACAACCCCCTGCAAATCTTCCTTCCCTATGCCCAGAATACTCAGAACCTGATGGTTAAATATAGTTGTTCCATCCTGGGCCACTGCCCCTACGGCTGCCTCGGGGTTATGAGGAGCGCCTATTTTACGGGGAATAACCAAATCCAGTGGTGTTTTCAGGGAACGGGCTACTTGCGCTCCCACCACCACACCACCGCGGGGAATGGCCAGCACCACGCCGTCTTTGTACGACCTGTCCTGCATAGCTTCTGCCAGCTTCCTGCCAGCCTCCACACGGTTCCGAAAAATCATCTCTCCCACCTGCTCCCTTTACGAGCATTTAAATATGCTTAAATCATATTATAAGATATCATATTGACAAAGGCAACTAACAGTGTTACGGATCAGTACTGACGCACCAAGAACCGCTGTAAACCTTGTCTTTCCAGGACTTTAATATGTAATTTAATCCCATAGGAATTTTCTTTTTTCCGTCTTCCAGATATGGCATAAAGAGGAAGCTGCTGAAAGTTACTATTTATCCCCTCCCCCTTGACGGGGGAGGGTTAGGGTGGGGGTGCTAATTTATGCGCAAAAGTTTTTTGCCGGATCCCCTCAATTCCTTATACAAAGCCATGTCTGCGATTCATGCGTCAGTACTGAATATATATTAATTAACAAATGAGATGATTTCCCTGCAAAAACCCTGTTCTGCACTATGTGGCCACAATATATTGTAGTATAATAGAATATATACCACTACCACTTGTGTTTAATTTTACAGAAGCGAGGTTTTTGCACCAGAATCATGAGATGCATTAAAAATATAAATCACGTTCCCCTTGCTCCAGCCGCTTTAATCTTTTTTCCGTTTCCCGGCCTACCGAAGGATTAGGAATTTCTTTTAGGTGTCCGGCAATTGTTTTCTCCCCTATCTCCTTTGTTTCTGGCGAGGCATAATCAAGCAAAAATTCTTTAAAAGTTAGAATAGCGTTAGGTTGACAAACATTTTGAATCTGACCACTCTTAGCTAAAGGCATAAACCGGTCCCCCGTGCGCCCTTTACGGTAACAGGCCGTACAAAAACTAGGAATGTAGCCTGCCAGGCAAATACTCCGCAGTACTTCATCTGGGCTGCGTTGATCCTCGATCTGGAATTGACCTGTTAACGGTCCTTCTGTTTCTTTATGATACCCTCCTACACCCGTACAGGAACCGGCACTTAACTGGGAAATGCCCAAAGATATTATTTCATCCCTAAATTCTGCCCGCTCCCTGGTAGATAAAATCATCCCCGTATAAGGAA
>DFZP01000041.1:0-269 GCA_002382125.1 Firmicutes bacterium UBA4053 | reverse complement strand
TATGGTATGGCACCCAACCCCGAAATGTTCCTCAAGATGTAAGGCGTGAAAAAGAAGTCCCAAGACCTCAAATTTATAATCATACAAACCAAATAACACCCCAAAACCTACGTCATCTATACCGCCCTCCATAGCCCGGTCCATAGCCGTAAGATGCCAGTCATAATCTTTTTTTGGCCCGGAAGGATGCACCATCTGGTAGGTAGGACGGTGGTAAGTTTCTTGAAATAAAATATAGGTGCCTATGCCTGCTTCTTTTAATTTACGGT
>DFZP01000017.1:5425-5669 GCA_002382125.1 Firmicutes bacterium UBA4053 | reverse complement strand
CGACTGGATGCTCCTTTATACCATATTTTATATCGTCGTCCTGCTGGCAGCAGCAGTTTATACCTTTAAGCACCGTGATATATAAAAAGAAAGGCGGGAAACTTGCCGGAACCGGTGTATGTCAGTTCCGGTATTGGCAGACAGCCCGGGCGTCTCTCCTTAATTCCTATTAATCTAATCTTTTAAGTACTTTCACATAGCTTTAGGATAATTTGATCTTCCCCTCTTTTGTCCTTATTGCTTA
>DFZP01000017.1:3554-5323 GCA_002382125.1 Firmicutes bacterium UBA4053 | reverse complement strand
GGAATGGGTGGTCGTTTTGGGTCGGAATATGCAGGTGGATTTGTTTCCTTTTTGAAAATCGGGATGAACGATGAGCCTGCCTATAAAACAATTTCCCTCCTTAGCAAATGCTCTCACCGAACCTATTGTCCGGCTATCAATTACCACCTTAAGAAAAAGCTGATTTTTAAAATCATCTTTTAATTCTTCCAGGGTCTGAACCAGCGGCGGAATATTAAAACCGGCATAAATCTCTGCCTCACTTATATATGCTAATTTTTGGAGGGAAAGTATTTCTTCCGCATCAGAAATTGTTGCCCTTTCGATCTCCATCTTCAAACCTCCACCCCTAAAGTAAGGTGTTCTCCAGGATACAATGCCTTTTACCATATACTGCCATTTAAGGTTCGAATTCACGTTCTTCCTCCCGGTTCAAGTAGTGTTAACTCATTTTATTTTTCAGCAAAAAACCCCGTCAATAAAAATTTGGCTCTTTCTCATTTCAAGTGGGTAGCCCAACCTTGACTTACGTCCAGTTTTCCTGTAAGCATATAGATCATGGTTTTAAGGTTCTTAAAGGTTCTGTAGCCTCTCGCCTTTGCCTTGGCCGCCTGAACGAGACTGTTGAGTCCTTCCAAAATCCTTTCTCTGTGGTGTCGTAAGCCTTCACGTCTTTCCCATAAGCAGGACAAGAGAAAACACTTCCTCTGGGAAAATCGACAAAAACTTTGATGATCCCATCGCCTTCGTGAAACTCTATCTTCGTAATCCCATAGGCGATTCCAGCTTCAGTGCTCTTGCAAACAGTGACTCCAAAACTTCCATCAAAAAGACCTCCTCTTTTTTCCCACAGTATACCTTACCCACTCAGTTTGAGAAAGAGCCTTTATCTTCCCCCTTGACTTTCCCCTAAGGGTAAGGTGTATCGTGGAAACATCCACCGGTGGAGGAGCGTGTTTGGTGTTTACAATCGGCCAGTTTTCGAAAATCTGCCGGGTGACCACCAAAACCCTGCGGCATTACGACGAGGTTAATTTGCTTAAACCCGCCCGGGTCGACCTGTTGACCGGGTACCGGTCTTACAGTGCCGAGCAGATCGACCAGTTTCGCCGGATCGCCCTGCTCAAAGAACTGGGGTTCGCCCTGGAGGAAGTCAAACACCTTTTGAAACACTCCCTGGACGCCTCAAAACTGGCGGCTGTGCTAAAAAATCAGGCGGAGCACATCCAGAAGCGGGTAGACGAATATCAAAGGGTTTTAGTGAGGATCACCAAAGAAATCAATTCTTTGCAAAGGGAGAAGAATATCTTGCAGGCGAATCAGGTAAGTGAGCCACAAATCAAGGAATTGCCGGCGGTGCTGGTCGCTTCTGTCCGGGAGCGCGGGCCGTACGCGAAAATCGGGGAGCTTTTTGGCGAGTTGATGGGGTTTATTAATGCGCATAAATTGACCGTCACCGGCCCCGGCATCTTTATTCATCATGGCCAGGAGTACCGGCCGGAAGACGCCGACTTGGAGGTGTGCCTGCCGGTGTCCGGGGAAGCCCCCGGCAGCGGGCGGGTAAGCATCAAAGAACTTCCCGCCGGCCGGGCGGTGTGTCTTTTGCACATCGGGGCGTACGACCAGGTTGGCCCAACGTATGCCGCCATTTTGCAATATATTGCCGAAAAGCAGTTAACTATTGCCGGTCCTTCCCGGGAGGTATACCTGGTAGGTCCGATGGGGGCGCCGCCGGAAAAATACGTCACGGAAGTTCAATTTCCCATTACTTAGGAAAATTCTTTTGATTT
>DFZP01000017.1:2826-3527 GCA_002382125.1 Firmicutes bacterium UBA4053 | reverse complement strand
GTTACCATAAACTACTTCTCTCCTTACATCATAATTGATGGTGCATTACAAGGAATCGTTGCAGGTAGTTTTATTACCTTCGTACTTTTATTTATTGTATCACTATTTTTTTGGTAGAGCTTTCTGCGGTTGGGTATGCCCGGGAGCCGGTATCCAAGAATGGTGTTTTACGGTTAACGATAAAAAAGCCCGAGGGAGGTAAACTCAATTGGATAAAATACTTTATCTGGGTCCCTTGGGTTAGCATTATCATGTCAATATTAGCCGGAGGATTTCATGCAATAAATTCGTTACACCTAACTGAGACCGGAATATCGGTATCTGAACCTGCTAATTATGTAATTTACTTTACAATTGCTGGTCTTTTTGTAAAACTTCCAAAAACATTAAAGCCATTTTTTCTTTCGAAAATACACAAGCATTAAAATCCCGAGCAGCAGCATGGCAAACAGGACGACCGGGTAGCTATAGCGCCAATTCAGCTCGGGCATATATTTGAAATTCATCCCGTAAACACCGGCAATAAAGGATAAAGGGATAAAAATGGTGGTAATAATTGTTAAAACTTTCATCACGTCATTTATTCTGTTGCTGATGCTGGAGAGGTAGATATCCATCATTTCGGAAAGCATATCCCGGAGAGTTTCAATAGTGTCAATGACCTGAATGGCATGGTCATAGACATCTTTTAAGTGCAGCAC
>DFZP01000017.1:0-2807 GCA_002382125.1 Firmicutes bacterium UBA4053 | reverse complement strand
CCGTGTAGGGTTGGTTATAAGCTCTTCCTCTAAAATATCAAGCTTTAACCCAATCTCCTCGAGGATTACAAAATAATTATCCACGATTGCGTCAATTAAGGAATAGGCCAGATAATCCGCTCCCATCGCCCTGATTTTTCCGCCGCTGTTTTTGATCCTGGTTTTGATCGGCTGGAAGACATCTTCACCGTTTTCCTGAAAAGTAATTACGAAATTAGAACCTAAAATAAAACTGATCTGCTCTATCCCCAATTTCTTCTCAGTATCGTAACTGAGAAATTTCAAAACAATAAAAAGATCTTCACCAAAATCCTCAACTTTCGGGCGCTGTTCCGAATTTGCTATATCTTCAAGAATCAGAGGATGCAACTTAAAATAAATTCCGATATTTTCTATTATTTCCAGACTGTGAATCCCGTTAATGTCTATCCAGGTAACTACGGGTTTATCCTTCAGGGGCAGGAAATCTTTGATTTCCTTGATCTCTTTTGACTGATACTGGCTTTCCGAATACTCGGTAAAGGTGATTTTAACCTGGTCGCTTCTTTTTTGCCCTATGTGGACTAAAGTTCCCGGGGGCAAACCTGCCTTAACCGCTCTGTTGCCGATTGTCCGGACCATTTTAATTACCCCTCGTTTATATTTGCTCCAGGCCGCTCAACAGGGCTTTTGCGTTTAATCCCAGAACATTGTGATTATAGCCGCCCTCTAATACTGTGAAGACTTTTCCCTGACAGACACGCCCGGCGGACTGACTGATTATTTTTCCTGCTTCGGTGTAATCCTGGGTAGTCAAAAGGCGTCCCCAGTCAGACATGTGCCTGTCAAAGCCGGCGGAAACCCCGATTATGTCATAGTCTTTTTCGCTTTCCACAAAATCTTTGAGATCATTTAAAAAATCCTCCCTGGTCTTGCCTGTTACATGGTGGTAAATAACGTCTGATCTCCCGTGAAAAAAATTTTCGGTTCCGTCCCCGAAATGCAGGTCTATATCAACAATCAGCGCCTTTTTAATCACACTGCTTTTGATCAGCTTCTCAACCGCCACGGCGATGTTGTTAAAATAGCAAAAACCCCAGCATGAACCCGGGCTGGCGTGGTGCCCGGGAGGTCTGATCAGTCCAAACGCTTTTTCGCCGCCGGCAGCCAGTTCCGATGCCTTGATTGCCCCGCCGACAGCCAGTGAGGCAACTTCGAAAAGCTGCGGATTTCTTTTAAACCGTTCAAGGTGTTCTGTTTTGTGAACCAACAATATATCTGTCTCGCTTGCAGGTTCGGGTTGGACAAAAGGGTAGGCTTTGATTAACTCATCGTACATGCTGTCCAGCCTTCCGTAGGCCGCCGCCGGATCGCAAGCGTACACTTCCCTGTACCGCTCGTGAAATACCACCTGCATATGCGTTCAAGCCCCTTTCATGATTAGATTATCCTTTAGCTTATAGTATATAATAAAAACGTACAGGCAAGCAAATTAGACAAATATGGCGTGATAAACGTGTCCCAAAGTGTAGGTATTCAGTAAAACCGTCCAAAGGGCACGGTGCTGTCAATAGCGAACGACTTGCGAAGCGCCGGTAACAACAGCCGGCGAAGCGAGGGTAACCGGACAGCGGCGCGAAACCATCGGCTTTAGACGCCTTTGCAGCACCGCTAGTCCGGTCCGAAGCAAGCCGTGCTGCTGTCGGAGCGGAGCAACGGAGTGAGCGATGACAAAGCCGTGCCTATCGGACCCATAGCGTGAAAAACTTATTTTCAGAGTAGATAATAATGTCTAAGATGTCGTTTTGTTTAGAAGTAAGAAGCAGGTTAACTTTTTTACAAGAAGGGGACGCCTGTCTGCGTGCGGACACGCACAGGCAGGTGGTTGCTTTAGACGATAGTTTGGTTCCCCACCCCTACGCCAGAAAGATACCATTTTTATTTTGGCTTTTCGACCACTGCCTTAAAGCGTGCGTTTTAAGGGCAAGCAACCTGGTGGCCTTGCACGCGGTTAAGCAAAGCGGGTTGGAATACCCACTCTTTTACGCCCTTTGGGACAATACCCGCACGAAATTTGAGTTGTCCCTGGAGATGCTTAAAGACTTAAGAGCAGCCCTGCCGGAAAAGCTCCGGCTGTGGCTTAAGCCGTAGACCGCTGGTACTTCAACAAGGATTTTTTTGGATCCTGGAGGGTTTATCCTACGACTAGGTGACCAAGGCCAAACGGAACACCGTACTTTACCGCCTGGAACGGGGTAAAAAAAAGACCGGCACAATCGGGTTAACGCCCGGCAGCTCTTAAAGCAGTATTACCCTTGTCCATTGCGATAGGGAAAAAANNAAGTGGAGACACCAAAAGGAAAGCGGAAAAGAAAGGTTTACCGACCGGTAGCGGTAGTAGCCGTCCTCCGGTTAACCGAAGACACCACTTCGGAAGTAAAAGAACTGTCTCTGGTCACGCCGACCAGGAACCCCCGGCTACTTACAAAGGAGCGTATCTTCTCCTGAGTAACCGCTTTGATGCCCCGGCTTAAGGTGGTGGCTTAGCTTTTTGTGGCAGAAATCTTGGTTCGTTTTGCACAGTGGGAACATAATAGGGAAGGGGAGGCGGTTATGCATGGAGAAATTGTAAGGCTTCTTTTCAGGTGTCGCTGTTGGGTGGAATTCCGTTATTCACCATCAGGAAAGATTGTCCACCCTATAATGGATACCGGAGCCCGGCGAAATCACAAGGTTGTGCGAAGCTTACTGGCCCAATCGAACAGAAATGGGGTGGTTTGATGGCAACTTAAAATGGAAGCAATTGCCATTAAGTGCATAACTCATGT
>DFZP01000066.1:0-5002 GCA_002382125.1 Firmicutes bacterium UBA4053 | reverse complement strand
TTAATGGACTCTTTTTGCGCTTTAAATACTTCTTGTTCGGCTTCGTAATATTTCTGCTCATATTCAAAACGCTCTTTTGCCTCTAGCTCCAATCGTTGCAAAGGTTTTTGCACATCGTTTAAAGCAGGTGTTTTAAGAAAACTTGGCCGGGCTACAATTCCGCCCCACAGGTTTGGCACAATCAGCCAGTCGTCTTTTTGTTTCGGTCTTATTCCGCATCCAGCGCCAATTACCGCTCCACCTACCACCATAGCCGCGGCTGCGGTAAAATCAAGTGGACACTGCATCCTGAAAGCAATATCCACAACCCATGGTCTGATCGCGCCAGGGATGATCTCTTCCGGAATTGGCTCAACCGGGTAAAGGGTGGTTTCAATAGGCTCAGGATCTGGCCAGGGTCTTTCACCCGGTTTCTCCTCTCCGCCGGTCATTGAATCAAGCTGCTGCGGTTTACGCTTGTCTCGCCAGCCGGGTTCGTACATATCCCGCAGGTCGTGCCAGCCCTTGCCATGGCAACTATCATGGTGGCACCCGGCGCCGATAGCGCCGTTCTTAAGCTGGGTAATATAAGCGCTCCTGTTCTGGTGGTTCGCGTCGAAAGGACAAGGATTAAGCACCCACACACGGCCGCTTGAGTTGTCTTTTTCGTGTGCTACTGGCAGGTTGTGGCTGGTAATCCAATCAGCCAGGTTAAATTCCGTGCGTGAATAGTTTGACTTGCCTGCCTGTGCCGCGGCAGACAGGTAGCTGGTTGGCTCCGGCTTAGGCAAAAGACCGGCCAATTCTTTTAGTTTTTCCAGCGGTACGGTTTGAATATCTTCAGGGCAGGAAATAATTTTAGCCAGTCTATGCGGCCGGTCCGCCGTATTGTCCCCTTTGCAAGCCATCGTGCCGTACGCCTTCCAGATCCGGGCCGCGTTAAAGGTAGTTAAGTCCACTTTAGCTTTTTCGTTAGAATGAAACAGATCTAGCGCTTCTAAACAATTTTTGAGTAACTCCCGGCTCGCCGCATCATTCGGCAGGTCTATCCGGTATAGTAAGTGCCAGCCGTTACCGCTGTCGGCAACTACAGGCGCGTGCCACCCCTTTGCTTGTAAAAAATTTCTAACAGCTTGCGCTACTTTTTTTGCTGCTTCTTTTTCTTCGGTGGTTGAAGAAATACCGGCTGGGCGGACAGGATCGATGTCGATAGGCAACCAGGTCCGGGCCGTTATATCCGCGTCGCCGGTAGTGGTTTTGGCGTAGGCCTGGATTTTGTTATGCGCCCGGGACAGTAGCGCCGGATTGACAGGGTTCAGTGTTATATAAATAGCAGGGACTTTACCGGAATACCGGCAGGCCACATTAATAAGTTTTGTGGGGTCGTCGAAATAACCGCTAATCGTGCCTGTTTTGCCAGTGTTTAAAATACGAAGCTCGACAACCTGGCCTGGTTGTAATAGTTGTTTAACCGGTGCACACATAGTTAAATCTCCCCCTTTCTTAACCGATCAATCAGTTGGGAGGCCTCCCATTTGCTTGTAACTTCCTCTTTGCACCCCAGAGCCAGCAGGAATTTTAACTGTTTTTCAGTTGGTGGTTGGTTCAGTAAATACTCGCTTCGGTAATAGTAGGATCTGGCCGTTTTGAATTTCTCTTTCTCCGGCGCCGGCGCTGCTTCTCGCTTCAAGATATAGACAGCATACGACAAGGCCAGGGCCGGCTCCACCGTGAGGTAAAAAAGCAGGGAAACAAACCGCGGGTCTTCATGGGTATGTTGGCCTGCAATGCCTGCCTGCCGCGGCGCAGGTAGACGTTTCCTGGCTTCGGCCTTGACGCTTGAAATAATTTGCGCGGGGTCGGTCGCTCCCGCTCTTACGGCTTTGCAGAAGGTGTTGGCTATCAGGCTACGCCGGTTGACGGCAAAGAGATTTAGAAATTCTCTCGCATGGTTGATATTTTCGGGTGGGTGCGGTATCATGGACATAGAAAACCTCCCGTTTCTGAATTAAGTTCCCTGCCCGGCCGGTCGCCGGGCTTTTGCTTTTTATTGCGTGTTCTCCTCAAACCACCGCAGAAAGCCAGCTTTGCTGATAATGATTTTCCTTCCTAGTCGCCGGGCCGGAAAGCCTGGAAGTCTGGTCATTTCGTATGCCCGTTTTGCGTTCAATCCCAGCAGCCGTGCCATTTCCCGCGGGCCAAAAAAGTCGCTTGCTTCTTCAAGTCGTATTTTTTGACTTGCAGTCCGCATTAAAAACCACCTCTTTCAATTTCTTCTCATAAGGTATATAATGAGAAAAGGAAACCACCCGGGAGTTTTAAAAAATGAATCTAGAAATTTTAAAAATAGAACGGGGATTAAATGAGAGTTGATTTAGCAATCCTACGCACAGGACTTGACCTGGTAATGGAGTTTTTAAACCGGCAATTATGGCCGGAGGAGGGAGACCGCCCACCGGAATATTTAAAATCCAACGGCTGGGAAGTTTTCAGCGTTGCCGGACCTAAGTACGGCGGGCTTACCAGGTTTCTGTCCGGGTATGGTTTAGTTTTTATTTTTGAATCATTCACGCCGGCAGAGTGCCTTTTACCCGCCCCCGAACACCTTCTTTTTTACTACGGCTGCGCCAGCCTGCCGGAGGAGGCTTTAGAGGATTGTCCCTTTTTGGTAGACAGACTTAATTTACTGCTCCACGCCGCCACTTTAAAAATAGGGGAAGAGGGAAGAATAACTCCTGATGATCTGGCGGTTATTGACAGGTGGCAAAAAGGCGCATTGCTCCCTGAAGATTGGAAGGTAGTCAAAACTTGGCCCATTCGCTCCGGTCTCGGTTTTGACCTCTCTAATGCCACAAACAGGCTAAAGATTATAAAAAGATATTTGCCGGAAGAGTATGAAACATTGAGTAAAGGGTACCCTCCCTTAAATAGTTTTGTGAAGGCTGTTAAGAACAGAAACCAACCTGTTATCTATTTAGAGCTGGATCGCTATGATAAAATGTTAACACGAAAATAGCTTGCCATCTATTTTCATTACTGGTTGTGCCTTACAGGCATGGGTGGTTAGCTCAGATGTGTATCTATACCTATCGCAAAAAAGGGGACAGCTTGACCGGAGAGGATTGTATTAACCACTTAAAGGAGTATGTAAGAAGGCATATTAGGAAAGCGCCAGGGGGGGATATAGACGTTGTGGCTCACCTGTTACAAAAATGGAAAGCGCCGCTCAGCCGCCAAAGCTTCGACGATTATATCAACAAGGTTCAACCGAGGGACAAACGCCCCAGAGAACTCCCTGTGGGAGATGTTGAGAGCTGTCTGAAACTGCTTAATAAAAAATCGCAAGTCCTTTTCCCGTTAACTGTGCAGGAAGCGGCAGAATTGCTATTAGAGCAGATGCCAATACCAGACAAACCGGAGAATGTAATTCGCTGGCTTTATGACCAGCTTAAAAAAAACAAGGTTAAAAACGCCGGATCTTCGTTTGAAAAGCTCACTCGTGAAGGTATCAGGTATCAAAAAAACTGGTATCGGATTGATAAAGAAGGGTTTGAGGAGGCTAACCGGCAATGGAAGCTCACCAAATCAAGACCAAGTCTGGTGAAGTTTTTGATGCAGAAGGAGGGTATTACCCCCCAGGGTGCCCGTAAAAGGATTAGAAACAGCTTGAAAAAGGACCTAACCCTTAAAGAAGTATACGAAGAAGCTTTAGGCAGATTAATTAACAAGAGCGGAAAGGACCTTTCTGGATGATATTTAACGTCACCGATCCGAAAGGGCGCAGCGTATTGTTGAAGAAGGGCACCTGGGAACATAAGATTCAGATAGAGCACATGGAAGTAAACATTGATGTTCTTGAAAGATTGGCTGGAAATCCTTATTACATACTTCGTGATTTAACACAATT
Organism: Firmicutes bacterium UBA4053; assembly: GCA_002382125.1. Lineage (GTDB taxonomy): Bacteria > Bacillota > Desulfotomaculia > Desulfotomaculales > Nap2-2B > UBA4053. The sequence goes on along the minus strand of DFZP01000066.1, from coordinate 1,116 downwards.
GGATCAGGCCCACCCTACAAGAGAAGAATACGTAGACCTGATCCCTTCGCCGGTTGAAACATCCCTGGTGATTATCCGGGCAATCATAGATCATGCTACGGCTCCGGGTGAGGTAGTTACCGCTTTTATCAGTTCAAAAACAAAAGGACTATTCACACAAGGGGGGATAGTATATGTTCGGCCCGAAAGCAAAGGATAAGCCGGTGTTAAACTATGATCGGGAACACGACGTGCTTTACATTTCCCTTGGCCGGCCGGCGCCGTCCTATTCCGATGAGGACGGAGTCAGGGGAGTATTGATTCGCCGCGCCATAGGTACCGGGGAGATAACCGGAGCAACCATAATTGATTACTCAAAGCGCGATAAAAAACAACTCCAGAAGGTTTTACCATTCCGGGTAAATCAGAAAGAAGTGAATTTATGAGAAAGCTTACCGTTATCATGGAACAGGAGGAAAACGGGGGCTATTCCGTATGCGTAGCGGAATCGCCCGGCTGCGCCAGTCAGGGAGACACCTGGAAAGAAGCGTTAGCCAATATCAGGGAAGCAATTGCGCTCTATCTGTGGAGTTTACAGGAGGACGGCTTGCTTTCCTCTTTTGAGGAAATAGGGGCTGCCGGATGAGTGAACTTCCCCAGGTACCGGGTGAGCGTTTGGTAAGGCCCGCCGTACCTTGTCCCGCCTGGCATAACGGGCACAAATTTTTACCCTTACCTTACCCTTACGGGGGTAAAAAACGATAAAAAAACATGCGACTGGATGAGTTTCCCAATCGCTAAAAGCCTTGATATTACTACAAAGTGGCACCAGGTGAGGTTAGCTAAAACATGCCTCCTCAAATTCCCAAGCTGAGGGTTGAGGGTTCGATCCCCTTCACCCGCTCCAATAATAGCAAGGGTTCCGGCATATCAAAACGGTGCCGGATTTTTTATTGTTTAGGAATCACCCTAATAGTCACCATATTATTGAAGAGCGATTCTAAGATGTTGTGAAGTAGGACTTGCAGTAACGTCTGAAGCGGGGTAAAATAAACTGACTTTTGCAGCAACCGCAGTAAAAAAAGCCGCCAAGGACTCTTGTAGTAAGGGCTTGGCGGCTTTTTAGCGTTACAAAAA
>DFZP01000064.1:0-9312 GCA_002382125.1 Firmicutes bacterium UBA4053 | reverse complement strand
AACTAACAAAACCCCACTTGACAAGGAAAAACAACCTGTGCTAAACTACACATAACACGTTGAAACAGACTGAAAATCCGCGTGTCGGCGGTTCAATTCCGTCCCGTGGCATCACTTAGATAAATCAAGGGTTTTCACCTCCGGCCCACCCATAAAATTCAGCTTGAAAAGCGTGATTTTATTCGAGCTCTTATCCACAGTATAGAGTTAGATCCGGAAGCTTTAGGTTGCCTATATTAATTTTTTTGCCGATCCTTTCCGCACGATCAAAATAAAAACCGGCAACTACAATGAGTCACCAGCTAGCATATCACGTGGAGGCGGCACCCGGATTTGAACCGGGGAATAACGGTTTTGCAGACCGTCCCCTTAGCCACTTGGGTATGCCGCCAAAATAAAATGGAGCGGAAGACGAGATTCGAACTCGCGACCCTCGCCTTGGCAAGGCGATGCTCTACCGCTGAGCTACTCCCGCTTAACAAAATTATTTTAACATAAGACTTAGGATAATGCAAGTGTAAATATTCAGTGGTAGTGATGAAGCTTGAAAACGCGTTTGAACGCTACGGTAAAATAACTATCTAACCACCCTTATTTACTCAAGTTAAGGATCAAATCTTCTCCTGCGGTGATAATATCTACCTTCCAGCCTTTGCTTTCGGCCAGGCGGCTGACATTTTCTTTAGCGGCGACAGTGTTGACCAGCACGCGCAGCGTACCGGAGGACATCCTGTCCAGTTCCCGTTTGGTCATTAAAACAGGTTCCGGACAGAGCAGGCCGCGGGCGTCAACTTCCTTCAACATATTGATTCACCTCTTGCGCGGAAGATTTTATTGCCGGGACTTTGCTGTTAAAATAAGCCAGGATGAACACTATCAAAAGACCGGCTATTACGGCTGCCTGGCCGGCCAGGGGAACTCCTTTAGGGCTGGCGGCCAGACCGAAATTGTGAGCAATGGCGGCCCCGGTCAGAAATCCCAGCACGGTCACGGCGCAGTCGGTATTTCCTTCACCGGCGGCCACAAGCTGGCGAAGTGGACAGCCTCCCAGTAAAACAACGCCCCACCCGCCAAGCGTCATCCCCAGAAAGTTCCACAGTCCTTCCGTATGAGCAATAGGCTGCCCGGCAAAGCCTGGATGAAAGCTGCCGGCAGCCAGGTTGCCGATTAGGGCTACTACCAGCATGGCTAGAAAGCCGGAAAGCAGGCGGGTATCCCGGAAGAGAATAAAATCCCTGATCCCGCCAACCATGCAGAAGCGGGAGCGCTGGGCAAGCACGCCAATAAACAAACCGCCGGCCAGAGAAATTAATAAAGGCGCATGCAGAGAACCCGGCCCTTCTTTACTGAAGAACAAAAGAGATGAGTTAAAAAGCAAAAGGAGTAAAAAAGTACAGATTAGCGCCGGAAAAATATAGCCGTTGATTTTGTTTTGGGTTGTGGTCCGGCCAAGAGTAAACCCACGGTTAAGAAACCAGATGCCGGCGGCAATACCTGCAACCAGCCCGGCCAGCCCCAGAAAAGCATTCAGGTCTCCGCCGGCCAACCTCAATACAAGTCGCACCGGGCACCCCAGAAAGACAAGCATGCCCACCATTGCTGCAGCAGCCAGAATAAATCTCGTAAACGCATTAGAGCCCCCGGTAACCCGGAATTCCCTGGTGATCAGGGCGGTGGCAAAGGCTCCCAAAACCAGGCCTAAAATCTCCGGCCGCATGTACTGGACGGGAGCAGCCCTGTGCAGTCCCAATGAACCGGCAATATCCCGCAAAAAGCAGGCAATGCAGACACCCATGTTCAGTGGATTGCCCAGTTGCACCAGGATAACTCCCAGAAGACCCAGCACACCGCCAGCCAAAATAACCAATGCTTTGCTTCCCCGCATACAACAACCTCCCCGGATAATCAATCCGACTTAAATTTTTAGCATGTCTTGCACTTTATTCTATAATTCATCATAATATACCTCGTATTACTGCTATAAAATTATCTTATCAACAGATCGGGATCATAAGCTATTTTAATCCGGAATCAAACATAGTAAAATATTACTGGACAGGATAGCACCATAGTTAATGTGACTTTTGTTATTTTGTGTCCGTTAAAGCTCCAGTTACCTTCCAGGAGGCTGGAGCTTTAAAATTTGCAAGCTTAATCGGTAACCCTCAACGACTACCGCTTCTCGGATGAATTTATGGTTTTAGCCCGGGTTTTCCGAAGAAGTTATTATCGGAGCAAAAACAATGCAGGCCTGGCGTTTCAAGCTTGACTTCGAGAAAGAAGAAGTAATCATTGACCCCCGCGTAACCAGGCTGCGTTTTGGTTAAAATGTTCTGGTAAATTTAAAATAAAAAAACAAGTTATCTTGAGAGATGTATAGCAAAAACCGGTTATTTTAAAGATATTTTACCAAAAAGAAAAGATATTCTCTTTTTTTTTGCCTAAATATTGATTGGACAACTATTTAAAAATATGTTAGTTTACAAGTAATTAAATAAATAATTAATTGCCCGGGTGCCCTTGGCTAAAGCCAAGGGAAAAGGGAACCAGGTGCAAAATCCTGGACGGTCGGGCCACTGTAAATGGGTAGCGGCTTACCAAAAAGCCACTGGGGAAAATTCCCGGGAAGGCGGTAAGTAAGCGATGACCCATGAGTCAGGAAACCTGCCCGGGCATATATTGGTGCGGATGCATCCTCCCATTGAGAGGGCAGTACCAGGGCAGGTTTTAATCATCTTCGCTAAAAAATACGAAACAATATAGCTAACACACTAAAGCCTGGCCAGATAACAAAACTCCAGTTCTCTAAAATGGGAGAACTGGAGTTTTTGGTTTTATGGGGGTAAACAAAACCGTGGGCGGGAGGTGATGGTTTTTTGGACCCCGAAGAGCAAGCGGATTAAATGGGAACTGGAAGGAGGTGGTAGTTGCAAGATAATAACATTTTATACCGGGCATTTTGTTTAGGAATAAAGGTTCTTAAAAAGCGTTTCCTAAGCGTTTCCTAAAGGAAGCAAAAAAGGCTTAAATTTAAGAAGGATCATTTCCTTTTTTTCGTTTTGGCCGATGCTTCACCCACGACAAGGGCGGCAAAAGATGAAAATTGCCGGATATTTTTAAAGCCAGGTTAGCCTATAAAGTTTGCTGCCCCGGCCAATATACAATGAGAAAGGAGAAATAAAATGACAAAGACGTATAAGACAAAGGCTCTTGCAGGAAGTCTAATCTTTCTACTTTTGATTTCTACCATTGTGCTCTCATTACTGGCAATGCCATCCCCCGCATTCGCCGGCGATGACCAGATAGTTTGGGAGTATAAATTCTTTACCTTTGAATTAAATAACCCGAGCGATGCCGACCGGCTACCCAACGGTAATACCTTGGTTTCTATATGGGCTGGCGGGGGCACGCCAGGAAAGCCTAAGGTTATGGAGGTTGATCCGCAATGGAATGTTGTTTGGAAATACGCTAGTGAATCCTCAGTATACGATGCCGACCGGTTGCCTAACGGTAATACACTGATATGCGAGCAGGCCAATAATAACCGTGTTATTGAGGTAGATGCAAGTGGCAACATTGTTTGGGACTACAGCATTGGATGGCCAACCGATGCCGAACGGCTTCCTAACGGCAACACCTTAATCTGCGGCAAAACCCCTGAAGACCCATGGCCGCAGCGAAGTGTTATTGAGGTGGATCCTGGTGGCAGTGTGGTTTGGAGATATACCGGTCAAGAGTTTGTCCGTTTTGAGCGGTTAGATAGCGATAATATCTTAATTGTTGAGCAGGGAAACAAACGCATCATCGAGGTAAATCGATCTAAAGAGATTGTTTGGGAGTACAGCGGCTTTGAAGGTCCGACCGATACCCAACGGCTGCCCAACGGTAACACCTTAATCTGCGGGGGCCCATATAACAAGAAGCGTGTTGTTGAGGTGGATCCTGGTGGTAGTGTAGTTTGGGAATACGAGCTTGAAGGTGCTTACTACCCTCTTGCCGTAGAACGGTTGACAAACAACAATACTATGATATGTCATTACGCCGGCGGAGGTTGTAAGCCGCCAGCACGCGTTTTTGAAATAGACTACGATAAAAACGTGATCTGGGAGTTGTATACAATAGACGCCCGCCTCAGTGATGCTGAAAGGCTTTCCAACGGGAACACCCTGATTGCTGACTGGTATGGGAAACCTGTCAGCCGTGTTCTTGAGGTAGATGCTAATCATAACCTAGTCTGGGAATACACCGGTGACGAAAAAGGTGTTTATCCTGCCGGAATCAGGCGCCTCCCCACCGGTAACACCTTGGTTGCCGACAGTAATAATGCCCGGGTCATAGAGGTAACCCCGGACAAGCAGATAGCCTGGCAGTTCAGTACTGGTCTTAGTTACCCCAGTGACGCTGAAAGGCTCTCCAACGGCAATACCTTGATTGCTGACTGGTATGGGGAGCCCAGCCGTGTTCTTGAAGTAGATGCCGGTGGCAATGTTGTCTGGGAATACACCGGTGACGCCTCCGGTGTTTACCCTGCTGGGATCAGGCGGCTCCCCAACGGCAATACCCTGATTGCCGACAGTGATAATGCCCGGGTCATAGAGGTAACCCCAAGCAAAGAAATTGTCTGGCAGTTCAGTACGGGTCTCGGTTACCCCAGTGACGCTGAAAGGCTCTCCAGCGGCAACACTTTGATTGCTGACTGGAATAACTGTTGTCTCCTCGAGGTAAATACTAGCGGCAATGTTGTCTGGGAATACACTGGCGATGCTTCCAGTATTTACCCTACTGGCATCAGGCGGCTTCCCAACGGTAACACCTTGATTGCCGATTATAAGAATGCCCGGATCATTGAAATAGGCACTTTATCACCGGCAGAGTACACCCTCACCACCACCGTTGACCCCGCTAACAGCGGCAGTGTGGAATTAAACCCCGCCGGCCCAACCTACCCGGCAGGAACAACCGTGACCCTTACCGCCAATCCGGCGGCAGGCTACACCTTCGACCAATGGAGCGAGGATTTAAGCGGCAGTACCAACCCGGCCACCATCACCATGGATGCCAATAAAAACATCACGGCACACTTTATTCCCCGGCCCGACTTAAGCATAGCCGGGATCACCTGTCCGCCGGACGTATACGCCGATGAGCCGGTCATTGTTACTGCCACCGTTTACAACACCGGCGCTGCCGATGCTTCTGCCTTTGCAGTGTGCCTCTACGCCGGTGATACATTGCTCGAAACCAAAACAGTAGACTCCCTGGCCGCCGGCGCAGATGCGGACGTAGAATTTACCTGGACCCCGGCAGCAGCGGGAACGGTTGCCTTAAAAGCAGTGGCTGACTGCGGGAATGCAGTGGAAGAAACCGATGAAACAAACAACGAACTGACTAAAGAAGTAGAAGTCCTTCTCCCTGCCGACCTCACCGTAACCGGGATTACCGTACCGGAAAAGCCGGAGAAAATAATTGCCGGCAGCCTTGTACCGGTCACTGTCATCCTTCTTAACAACGGCCCGGGAGAGGCAAAGACTTTCACCGTAGCCCTTTACGCCGGTAGTATAAAGGGCAAAAAAGCCGGGCCGGAAGAACCGGTTGGTACGGTTACCGTTGAATTGCTCCCGGCAGGAGCAAGCACGGCGATAGAACTCACCTGGACTCCGGCCGAAGCCGAAAAATACCTGCTGCGGGCGGTAGCTGACGCAGGAGATGCCGTAAAAGAAACCAACGAAACTAACAACGAATTGACCATTGAGGTGAGGGTGAAAAAACACTAAGGCCTTTACTTTCCTTAAGGTCGGGTGTTGGGTAAACATCCGGGTTGATTTTTAGCCTGGTGAATTTGCAGGCCATCGTTTGGAGAACAGCATAGAGCCTGGAAAGGTGGTGGTGAACTTTTTGAAAGCAGCAGATTTGGAATAAGCAGGGAAGAAAAGCTTTAGGGATTATTACGAACGGGTTTACCTTTAGAAAATACTATAAAGGGAGGTTTCAATATCAATGAGAAAACTGTTTATTCAAGTAGTATTCATTTTAGCCGTGCTTTCGTGTCTTCTTTTCGGAGTGACGGCTGCTTTTGCGGCTGACACAAACGTTGCCGTTGTCCCCGCCGAAAGTACCGTAGCGCCAGGGGATACCTTTACCGTTAATGTGGACATCACCCCGGCCGAGGCTATAGCCAGCGCCCAGTTCAACTTGACCTTCGACCCGGCAGTGGTTAGCGTAACCAAAGTGGAAGAAGGTAATTTATTCAAGCAGGGTGGTAATAACTCCTTTTTCATGGTGATAAAAATTGATAACGAAGCCGGAAAGGCTACCGCGGCCGGTTGTATCATCACACCGGGCGGAGAAGTACCGGGGCCCGGGACATTTGCCACAGTTACCTTGGTGGCGCAAAATCCGGGCACATCGCCGCTGACACTTTCCAACGTGATTGTCGGCAACAAAGAGTCCCAGGCTGTGCCGGTAACGGTTAGCAGCGGCGCGGTAAATGTAGCGTATCCATCAATTAATCTTGTTGTAGCGCCGGAAAACGTCAGCTTAAAGATTAACGAAACTCAACAGCTTACCGTTACCGTGGATCCTTCCGACGCTGCGGTAAGTTACTCCTCCGGCAATGAGGCTGTGGCCACCGTAAACGGGACGGGCCTAATTACTGCCGTGGGCACCGGCGAGGCCACCGTTACTGTTACCGCAACCAAAGAAGGTTACAACCCGGCTACGGCGGAAGTTCCCGTAAGGGTAGAAGAAGCACCGCCGGCTAAGCCGGACCTGTTTGTCCGGGAAATAAGCACTCCCAAAAGTATTTCTGCCGGTATTGTAAATAATGTTGAAGCTATTGTGGCCAACCAGGGTACGGGCGACGCCGGGAGCTTCACTGTTGAGCTTTACGCCAGTGAAATTAAAAAAGGTAAGACGGGAGAGCCGCAACTGATCGGGACGAAAACTGTTGAATCTTTAGCGGCAGGGTCATCAATACCTTTGAGCTTTGACTGGATACCCGGGGAGAAAGGAAGGTATCTGTTAAAGGTAGTTGTTGATCCCGGCAACGCAATAGAAGAAATAAACGAAGATAATAATGAATTAACTAAAAAAGTTCATGTACGGTAATGTAAAGTANNAGAGAGGGTTTTCTCCTCTCCCCCTCCTTTCCCACCGTAAATATTTTAATTAAGGAAGGTGAAACTTCAATGTTTAAAAAAAGTTTATTTAGTTTTTTTCTTGTTTTAACCCTATTGACTCTGGCTTTTATGCCTGCCCCGGCTTTTGCCGCCAACGACTGGCCGCAGTTTCATAATGATGCGGCCAATACCGGTTATTCTGCTTCCAGTGCGCCGGATACGGCAGATTTGGCCTGGGTAAGTGAAAATGTTAACGCCAACAACTCTTCTTCAGTGGTGGTGGCGGAAGGAAAAGTGTTTGTATACTCCTGCATTCCCGACGAAGAATTTGTTACTATTGCTTCTGCTGTGTACTGTTTGAATGAAGCCGGCGGGGAAACATTATGGCAGCGGGAGGTAGATAAGGCGGAATGGGGCTCCTGGTCCTCGCCCGCTTATCATGACGGGAAGGTGTTCATTTCCTCCGGCAAAAAGACCTATTGCTTGAACGCTCAAAGCGGCGCTATTCTCTGGACGTTTGTCAATCCGACCAACCAGGCCTCGTGCAACGGCGGTCCCGCCGTCGCCGGGGGGATGGTCTTTTGCAGCGACTGGGACGGCCGCCACTACTACGCTCTGAACGAAAACACCGGTCAGGAGCTCTGGAGGTTTCAAGTGGCTGGTTACGCCCAGGGCACCCCCGCCTATGCAGACGGGAAGGTTTACTTAACCAGTTGGGAATTTTACGCCAACAAAAACAGCCATATTTACTGCCTGAATGCTGAAAATGGTAGTCTTGTCTGGCACCAGGATGGTAATGGAGATCAAAGCACTTGCGGTTCGCCTACCGTAGCCGGGGGCAAAGTTTTTGTCACCACCTATAACTTTTACGGGTATGGCAAAGTAGCAGCCTTGGATGCAGGAAACGGCAGCCCAGTCTGGGCGACTACTGTTCAACGCACCGATTCCACGCCGGCTTATGCCAATGGGAGGCTTTACCTGTGTGGAGGTTGCGTGAACTACTCCGAGCAGCAAACTTATTGTGTTGACGCCGCCACGGGCGGGATCATCTGGCAGACACCAGTAGAGTTAGGTTTGGGCAACTGGACCTGCTCGGTAGCTGTAGCCGACGGCAAGGTGTTTGTAGGTAAACCTTCAGATTCTTTCTTTGATTATGCCGGCACCTACGCCCTGAATGCTGCTACCGGCAATGTGGTCTGGAGCTATGATCAGGGCGGCTCCTCCCCAGCCGTAGCCAACGGCCGGGTTTACACCCTTGGCGGCGGCAAGGTTTATGCTTTTGGCCAGTTGGAGCAAGAGTATCCGGCCTGGGATGTAAACAAGGACGGCCAGGTTAATGTCTTAGATATGAGTTGCGTCGGGCAAAAGTTTGGCCAGACCGGCTCTCCCGGCTGGATCAGGGAAGATGTCAATAAGGACGGACAAATTAACGTTTTAGATATGAGTTTAATCGGCCAGCACTGGATGGGGTAAGGCGTCCTTGGTCAACCGGGCTGGTGGTAAAAGGAGAAAAACTGTTGAACGGGCGGACTTGTTTTAAAAAAGAAAAGGAGTTGGCATGGCGGGTAATCCTGACGGTTGGAATTTTCCTGATCTGTGCCTCTGGTATTTTTAGCGAAGTCGGGGCGGCTTCGGCCGCCGGGCTGGCTGTCTCTCCCTGGCCGAAATTCCGCCACGATCTGCAAAACACAGGCCGGAGCCCCCATCCCGGCCCGGCCGGCCCTTTTTTAAAATGGAGCTTTGCCACCGGGACGGACGTCCGCTCTTCCCCCTCTATTGGAGTTGACGGAACTATTTATTTCGGCTCCCGGGACGGCAAGCTTTACGCTTTAAATCCCGGCGGTTCCCTGAAATGGGCTGTCGTTACGGAGGCCACGGGTTCCTCCTGTCCGGCCGTAGGGGATGACGGCACCGTTTACGTTGGTTCCAATAATAACCACCTGTATGCGATAAATCCGGACGGTTCGGTAAAGTGGCGCTTTGAGACGAAGAACTATATCATGTCTTCCCCGGCTATTGGCGCGGATGGTACGGTTTACGTGGGCTGCAGTGATGATTGGTTTGCGGTAACAGCGATTTTCAAAAAGCCACTGGGTTGGGGCTATAATACTGCCTTGATTCCTCGAAATCGCGAAAAGGTGATCGAAGCTGTGGCGTCAATCGTGCAAACAGAGTTACTGAACATGACTTTAAT
>DFZP01000036.1:0-13763 GCA_002382125.1 Firmicutes bacterium UBA4053 | reverse complement strand
ACGCTTTCGCGCCTCAGCGTCAGGGACAGGCCAGAGAGCCGCCTTCGCCACTGGTGTTCCTCCCGATATCTACGCATTTCACCGCTACACCGGGAATTCCACTCTCCTCTCCTGCCCTCAAGTCTAATGGTTTCAGAGGCAGCCCCGCAGTTGAGCTGCGGTATTTCACCCCTGACTTCTTAAACCGCCTACACGCCCTTTACGCCCAGTAATTCCGGACAACGCTCGCCCCCTACGTATTACCGCGGCTGCTGGCACGTAGTTAGCCGGGGCTTCCTCCTGGGGTACCGTCATTTTTTTCTTCCCCCAAGACAGAGTTTTACGACCCGAAAGCCTTCTTCACTCACGCGGCGTTGCTCCGTCAGGCTTTCGCCCATTGCGGAAGATTCCCCACTGCTGCCTCCCGTAGGAGTCTGGGCCGTATCTCAGTCCCAGTGTGGCCGGCCACCCTCTCAGGCCGGCTACCCATCGTCGCCTTGGTAGGCCATTACCCTGCCAACTAGCTAATGGGACGCGGACCCATCCATCAACGGCGATTTGCATCACCTTTCCACGTAAGAGGATCCCCCCTTGCGTACGTATCTGGTATTAGCACCAGTTTCCCGGTGTTATCCCTGTCTGATGGGCAGGTTATCCACGCGTTACTCACCCGTCCGCCACTAAGTTAAGAAAAAAGCAAGCTTCTTTCTTAACCCCGTTTGACTTGCATGTGTTAAGCACGCCGCCAGCGTTCGTCCTGAGCCAGGATCAAACTCTCCATAAAAATTTATGTAAAGCTTAATCTGCTCTTTTATTTTGATGCATTTGACGAGGTTCTTTTTGGCCCCCGGTACCTATACGCCTTTTCTGCCGGTTAATTTTAACCGGCGTCTTAAAGCGCATTATGCCCGGTGACCGTTTTCACGCATCCATCTTGCCTTTTGTTCAGTTTTCAAGGAGCATACTTGCGATGTAAATTTCACATCGCAATTCTTATGATACTCTAAAACTTTTCTCCTGTCAAGGAGTTTCTGCTGCTCTCCGGAAATTTTCATACTTCCTTGGACGACAGCAATATTTATGGTATCACTTCTTATTTTTGTTGTCAACCACTTTTTTTAAATTTTTTTCACATTATAAAAGATCTTGGTTTTCCCGGCTTCTTGGATCTTTGGGTTTCATTAACGGAAATAAAATCACATCCCGGATAGAAGGCAAACCTGTTAAGATCATTACTAATCGATCAATACCGATACCTAAACCACCGGCAGGAGGCATCCCATATTCTAAAGCAATAAGGTAGTCCTCATCCATCATATGTGAAAGATCATCCCCCGCCAGTCGTCTTTCTGCTTGTTCTTTAAAACGTATTCTTTGATCAACCGGGTCATTTAATTCAGAAAAAGCATTGGCTATCTCCCTGCCGCAGATGAACAGTTCAAACCGGCAGGTCAGATGCGGCGTTTCTTTTTTTCGCTTCGCTAAAGGTGATACTTCAACCGGGTAATCCAGCACAAAAGTGGGCCAAATCAACTTTGGCTCCACTATTTCTTCAAATATTTGATTAAGTATACTGCCCCACGTGCTTGCGGGTTCGACTTCAATGCCAAGTTCCCCGGCCACCCGCACAGCATCCCGGTCATTGCCGAGAGTCTCAAAATCAAAACCAGTGTTCTGCTTTACCGCTTCTATCATGGATATTCTTCTCCAGGGAGAAGACAGGTCAATTTCCTGCTCTTCGCAAAAAACGCTCGTTTTCCCTAGCACTTCCCGTGTTACGGTCAGGAACATTTCTTCTGTTAAATTCATCATATCGTTATAATCAGCATACGCCTGATAAAGTTCCAGCATCGTAAATTCCGGGTTATGCCTGGTAGAAAGGCCTTCATTCCGGAAGTTGCGGTTAATTTCGTAAATCTTTTCAAAGCCTCCTACCAGCAATCGCTTCAAGTATAATTCCGGCGCAATCCGAAGATAAAGATCCATATCCAGCGCATTATGGTGAGTGATAAAAGGCCTGGCTGCAGCTCCGCCCGCTACAGGATGCATCATGGGAGTCTCCACTTCCAAAAAACCTCTGCTTTCCAGGAACCTTCTTATGGCCTGGATAATCCGGCTTCGAATAACAAAAGTGTTTTTTACCCCGGGATTGACAATTAAGTCCAGGTAGCGCTGGCGGTAACGCAACTCCACATCCTTTAAGCCGTGCCACTTTTCAGGTAAAACACGCAGACATTTGGCCAGCAACACAAACTCTTCAACTGCGATGGTAACTTCACCCAGACGGGTTTTAAAAACCTTACCCCCAACACCAATAATATCTCCAATGTCCAGCTTGCCAAAAAGGGAATAAGCATCCGTGCCGACATCATTTAACCTGACGTAAATTTGAATCCGTCCCGATCCATCCTGCAAATCAGCAAAGGTAGTTTTACCATGACCACGCCTGCCCAACAGCCGGCCGGCAACAACCACACGTTGCCCTTCATATGCCTCATAGTTTTCTACGACCCCGGCCGCCGGATGAGTCCTCTCAAACCGTTCTCCATAAGGTTCAATCCCTTTTTCCTGTAATTGAACCAGCTTTAAGCGCCGCAAACGCATTAATTCGTTAACATCTTCAATATCTACGGGAATGTTTTCCTGCTCAACTGCCCCATCTCCCGTTCCTGCCACAGGACTATTCTGCCCTATTCTCTCCTCCACCTTCTGCATCCCACTTCCCCAACAGTTTAAGACACATCCATGATCTGGTATTTTACCAGTCCAGCTGGAACATTAATTTCTACAACGTTACCCTTGCGCTTACCCAAAATGGCCTTGCCAACCGGAGATTCATTGGATATTTTCTTGTCCACCGGATCGGTTTCCACGGAACCAACTATGGTATACTCAAACTCGTCACCGTGCTCTAAGTCACGCAAGACAACAGTAGAACCCATTCCCACTTCCCCTGTTGCCGCAGATTCGCCGTCAATAATCCTGGCATTGCGCAACATCTTTTCTAGCGTCAAAATACGGCCTTCTATAAAAGCCTGTTCATTTTTAGCATCTTCATATTCGGAATTCTCGGTAAGATCACCAAACTCTATTGCCTGTTTAATCCGCTGCGCTACCTCTCTCCGCCGGAGGGATTTTAAAACCTTCAATTCATCCTCCAGTTTTTTCAATCCTGCCAGAGTAAGAAGCACTTCCTTTTCCTTTTTCATCAAGTTCTTCTCCCTGTATCCATGCTTTTTGTCACAATACATGCTTACCTGACTATTTTATGCCAGATCCAAAACCCATAAACCAGATCGAAAGCACTGCTTTATCCCGTTTTTTTGCTTCGCAGTGCCTCAAGGTGCTTTTTCACACATTATAAGAAGCGCTCCCACCTTTGTCAAGATAAACCTTAACCTTTTGACATAGCCGTTTTACTGAATACTTACATCCGCTAAAACGTGCCGCCTGATCTGTTTAAAAAGTAAGCATCTGATGCAATTCCTTTATAGTTGCCGCCTGGTTTATTTTTTGCCGCATTCTGGCAGCGCCAGGCAAACCCTTGATATACCAGGCAGCGTGTTTACGCATTTCTAACAGCGCAAGACTTTCGCCCTTGGTTTCAACCAACAGATCCAGGTGCCTTCGAGCTACGCTCAACTTTTCTTGAAGCGCAGGCGGAGGAAGAAGTTCCCCCGTAGCCAGATAATGAACAGTCTGCGCAAAAATCCAGGGATTACCCATTGCTGCGCGGCCAATCATTACCGCATCACAGGCTGTTTCCTCCATCATCCGCTTTGCATCAACCGGTATCCTGATATCTCCATTGCCAACAACAGGAATCTTCAAAGCTGTTTTAACAGCCCTAATGATGTCCCAATCCGCCTGTTCCCCATAAAACTGAGAACGAAGCCGCCCATGTATGGTTACTGCCGCTGCACCGGCAGCCTCTGTCAAAAGAGCCACTTCCACAGCATTAACCGAGTTTTCGTCCCATCCTTTACGCATTTTAACCGTCACCGGTACTCTTACCCGGGAAACCACCTCCCGAACAATACGGGCAGCCAGCTCAGGGGTTTTCATCAGTGCCGCCCCTTCCCCATTACGCACAATCTTGGGAGTAGGGCAGCCCATATTAATATCAATTATATCTGCACCTATTCTTTCAACAATCACGGCTGCTCTGGCCATGTTTTCCGGGTTCGAACCAAAAATTTGCACGCTTAAAGGCCCTGGTTCACTGGTGTGATTTAAAATAGTAAAAGTACGCGGGTTATTATATAAAAGAGCCTGGTCGCTTGCCATTTCGGTGCACGCCAGGCTACATTGAAATTCCCTGGCCAAAATCCTGTAGGCCCGGTCGCTAACTCCAGCCATAGGAGCGGCTATTACCGGGTTAAATAGTTTAACATTACCAATCCGCATCTTCGTCTCCAATTGGGTCTTACCGGTTACGTTCATAAACAATGCGCAGCCCGGCAAGGGTAAGCAACAGGTCCACCCGGTCAATGGTACTGGACTCACGGGCGATTAACTCAGCCAACCCTCCAGTAGCAAGCACGAAGGCATTACCCCCCAATTCCTTCTTCATCCGCCGGACAATCTCATCCACCTGACCGGCAAAGCCGTAAATAATACCAGATTGAATACTTTGCACCGTATTTTTACCAATTACTGAAGGAGGCCGGACAAACTCCACCCGCGGCAGCTTGGCTGCCTGGATAAATAGAGCCTCTGTCGAAATACCAATTCCCGGCGTAATCGCTCCTCCTAAATATTCTCCTTTGGCAGAAATGGCGCAGAAGGTTGTGGCCGTTCCAAAATCCACAATAACCAGCGGCCCGCCATAAAGTTCATAACCGGCTACAGCATTGACAATCCGGTCGGCGCCTACCTCCCGCGGGTTGTCATATCTTATGGCCAGCCCCGTTTTGATACCAGGTCCCACAACCAGGGGAACGGCGCCAAAATATTTCTGCGTCATCTGTTCGAGAGAAAACATCAGCGGTGGCACTACCGAGGAAACAACCACGTCCTTGATTGCATCCATTGCAATCCCCGCAAAATTAAGTAAATTCCGCAGCAGCATTCCATATTCATCAGCAGTCCGGTAAGGAAGCGTAGAAAGCCGCCAGTGTTTAAGAAGTTCCTTTTCTTTGTATACCCCGAGTACAATATTTGTGTTCCCAACGTCAAAAACAAGAAGCATGATGGCTCTACCTCCTCAAGGACACTTCGCCCGCCACCAACCGTCTTAAGCTGCCGTCCGCCAGGCGCAATACCAGGTTGCCATTTTCATCCACATCCTCAGCCCATCCCTCTACGACATCCTTCATACCGCTTACTCCGACCCTGCGATGAAGCATCACACACATTTCTTTCCACGCCTCCCGGATCGGTGCAAACCCATGTTTCAACCACACTTTATAGAATTGCTCTATTTCTTTTAACACCACCTGGAGCAATTTAACCCGCGAAACAGACTGGCCGGAATAAATTTTCAAGGAAGTAGCCACATCCCTGATTTCCTCAGGGAAATCCTCTACATTAACATTAATCCCCATCCCTATCACCAGATAATTTACCCGTTCCATTTCAGCGTTCATTTCCGCAAGAATACCACAAACCTTTTTGCCCTCCAGCAAAAGATCATTAGGCCATTTTATCCCTGCCTTAATCCCTGCCACTCCCTGGATCGCACGGGCAACCGCCACCGCACTGAGCATCGTTAAAGGAGGCGCATCCACAGGGTTAACCGGGGGATAAAGAATAACAGAACACCATATCCCTTTCCCATAAGGAGAAAACCACCCGCGTCCCAGCCGGCCCCGGCCACCTGTTTGCTCCTCGGCTACTACCAGTGAACCATCCGGAGAACCACGACCAGCCAGATCCCCGGCTATTTCGTTTGTGGAGGCCGTCCGTTCATAATAATAGACCTGCCGGCCAACGAAATCCGTCTTCAAACCATAGTTAATTTCTTCGGGATATAAGCGGTCCGGCGCTTTTAACAACTGGTAACCCACATGGGGCAGGGCAGCAATACCATACCCTTTAGCACGCAGGGTCTGAACATGCTTCCAGATAGCCGTGCGGGAAATTCCCAGGTTCCTGCAGATAAGCTCGCCCGAGACGAATTCCGGATAGAATTTTTTTAACAAATACAAAACCTGTTCCTTCATAATAAATCAAAACCTTACCGCTCAATACCCTCCCGGGCCAAAACACCTTTCTGGTAATAATGTTTAACCTCTACCATTTCCGTTACCAGATCCGCCGCCTCAATAACTTCGGGCGGCGCATATCTCCCCGTAAATACTACTTCTACAGCTTCAGGCTTAGACTTAATTATATCCAATATTTCTTCCACTATAATCAAATTATAATAATGAGCGGTATTAATCTCATCAAAAACCACAATATCGTACATGCCCGAGAACATGGCCTTCTTTGCTTTCTCCAGACCGGCGCGGGCCATCTTTACATCTTCTTCCCGGGGAGGATTTTTCACGTGAATAAAGGCGTCTTTCCCATATTGCTCGATGGTAATATAAGGGGTAACCATTTGGGCCGATTTTAATTCGCTGTAGTACATTCCTTTCATAAATTGCCCGATATACGTTTTTAATCCACTCCCCATGGCACGAAAAGCCAACCCCAGAGCAGCGGTAGTTTTACCTTTACTATTCCCTGTATAAACCTGGACATATCCTTTTTCCAGCTTTGGTAAAGTCATTTTAACTGCCCGGCCTTTTGCCGCTACGGCAACGGTTTTAAGCCGGGTCTTCATCTCCTTTCAAAACTTAAACTTATCCCTTGACTTAAATATTGATTCCCCTTCCGTCTTTAAAAGTCCTGCTAAACAAAAAAACAGATTTAAAGAAGATCATCCCGTTCCAAAGGTCTTTTCCGGCCTGGTTTTTGATACTTGCAAAGTCGGATTGAATGTGCTAACATAATAAACACAAGGTAAAATAAACACAAGGTAAATACCCTGCTATGTGCGTGGTTGCCCTGAAGTTTTGATCCAATATAGAAAAAGGGAGCCCGGCCTCTGGTTGTAGCTTGCATGCCCCTTCAAGGGGACACAAAAAGCATCCAGGGTGGCACCCACCTGTTGAAAACGGGTTCAAGAAAACTTGGGGAGGTCACGGCATAAGTGGGGTTTTTTATTGACACTACCATGCTCAAAGCATTGTAACTACTTAGGTTCATAGGGGCAAATGCCTGTATGTATAAGGAAGAGGAGTACACAATTGTTTTCTTTACTTAAAATTACGGATGTTTTTCAGGATTCTTAAGAGCGGCAGTGGCAATTCTTCTATTTAGGAAAGGAGAGGGAATCTTTGGGAATGTAAATTATTTTGTGTAAATGATTATCTCCTTTTGTGATTATTTTAACCATCTACACAAAACTTTCTACGTTCTCAAAATGATATTTCAAGACCTGACCCCTTTTCTTCAAAAGTCATCCCTTCCCTCTCTTCAACTAACTTCTTTTCAGTCAACCGGTAAAGCGGCTTCTCTCATTTTTTCTTTACTCTTTCTGACTATGGTTCTTTCTCCTTCAGGAACAGTAGGCGGAACAGGCTCGCCGGAAATCTTCGTCACCGCACCAAATCGTGGAGGGCAAGCTTCAAAACAAGTTCCGCATTTTATGCATTTCTCCTGGTCAATTACATGGATCTGGTTCTTGGCACTTATAACTGCTTCTGCAGGGCATCTCCTAGCGCAAATCATACAGGCCTGACACTTATCCGGATCAATATAATATGAGGGTACTTCGCGAATTAACCTGTCTATCTCGTCACTGGTGTAAAACTCCTTATATTCTTCTTCATTAGGAACATGTAACGCCAGCTTCTCTCTTTTTACCATCTTAATGTAGGGAATTAGCTTTGTAACTGCTTCAATTCTGGACCTTAATTCATTCTTGTCTGTTCCTTCGCTTGTACCAAGAGGTCCTAACTTCTTCACCTTGTTGCCAAAATCATTCATAATGCCGGCGAAACGGATTCCTTCACCGGCAGAGACCCATTCAAGCCTTAATCTTTCGGGGTTGATCCCTATGTGCTCCAGTAATTTTTTACACAACTGATTCATGCTTAATGCATCGTAATTTCCTTCAGTATTATAATGGCAATCGTTAAGATGACAACCGCCAATAAACACCCCGTCTGTTCCGTTTGAGAAAGCCCGGAGTACATGTGCCAGGTCGACTCTGCCGGAGCACATCATCCTTATCACCCTTATATAAGGGGGGTACTGAAAACGAGAAACCCCAGCAAGGTCCGCCCCTCCGTAACAGCACCAATTGCATAAAAAACCCACGATCCTTGGTTTAAAATCATGCCCAGTACTCATTCTTATCCCACTCCCAAGTCAGTAATCACTGCTTTGTTCATTTAATTGGGGACATTCCTCCTGCATTGGGGACATTCCTCTGACGGTGTGTCCCCATTCCTCTGACGGTGTGTCCCCATTCCTCTTTAGATCGCTACGCTTCTGCAAACATCGCATCAATTTGGCAAAAAACCTGTTCATTGGTATAGTGTTTTAGAAAAATAGCTCCTGTCGGACACTTTGAGTTACAAAGACCATCTCCTTTACAGAGAACAGCAATAACCGTGGCCCTTTTGCCTTGTCGTGTATCACGAAACTCTATGGCGCCATACTTACAAGCTGCGATACATGCCCCACACCCGATACACTTACTTTCATTTACCTCGCAAACAGAGCCGGAGGCTGTGACTGTATCATGTGAAAGAAGAGTTAATGCCCGCCCTGCAGCTCCATAAGCCTGGCTGATCGTTTCCGATATAAGCTTGGGATAGTGAGCTATCCCACACAAGTATACGCCTTCCGCGGCAAAGTCAACAGGCCTTAATTTGACATGGGCTTCCTGGAAGAAACCATCCGGACCCAAAGCTAATTTAAACAATTGGGATATTTCCTGGCTTCCTGCGGAGGGAATAACGGCAGCAGCCAAAACAAGTAGGTCAGCATCTAGATCAAGTTTCTTACCTAAAACAGGATCGGTCACGGTAACTCTTAAGACAGGCCGGCCTTCTTCATTCTCGGCAGCTTCCACCTGAGGTTTATCATGCGGTTCATAGCGAATGAACTTTACATCCTTACTTGCCGCTTCCCTGTAATAATCCTCTTTGAACCCATATGTTCTTATATCCCGAAAGAGGATGTATATATCCATCCGGGGGTTTATTTCTTTTAGTTTCAAAGCATTCTTTATAGACTCGCTACAACATATCCGGCTGCAGTAATTTCTGTCTTCTTGTCTGCAGCCTACGCATTGGATCATCACCAAGCTCTCGGAGTTAACCACCTTTTCTTCTCCTTTGGTGATTTGCTCCTCCAACTCCAGGTGGGTCATTACCCGATCATCTTCTCCATAAAGGTATTCGGTGGGTTTATATGCTTGGGCACCTATAGCGATGACGGCTGCTCCATGTTTTATCTCGGCGACCCTTCCTTCAGATTTCACCTTGGTTGCAAAACTCCCTACATAACCAATGGCATCTATGATGGCAGCATCAGTATATACATGTATTAAGGGGTGCTGATAAACCTTGCGTATAAGATCACGCAAATATGCTTGAACATCTAGCCCTTCCAGGGTGTAATGAATTCTTCGTGCTATTCCCCCCAGGTCTTTTTCCTTTTCCACCAGATGAACCTCATGTCCCTGGTTGGCTATGGAGAGAGCACTGGTCATACCGGCCAGGCCGCCTCCGACCACTAGCGCCGTCTTGTTGACGGGTAGATCAAACTCCTGTAGGGGCTTCAAAAAGGCAGCTCGGGCTACCGACATCCGGATTAAATCCTTTGCCTTCTTTGTGGACTCTTCCTTTTCTCTAGAGTGGACCCAGGAGCAATGTTCTCTAATGTTCGCAAAGTCGAAGAAATATTGGTTGATTCCCCCTTCCCGAAGCGTGTCCCGGAATAACGGCTCATGTGTCCTGGGTGTACAGGCAGCGACAACCACGCGGTTGAGCCCTTTTCCCTTTATCATGTCTGTTATTTCTTTGGCAGAATTTGTAGCACATGAAAATAGTTGTTCCTGAGCGTAAACAACATGGGGTAATGTCAGAGCATATTCAACTGTGGAAGGAACATTTACCACTCTTCCGATATTAGCTCCACAATGACACACAAAAACGCCTATCCTTGGTTCCTCTCCCGAGACATCCCTTTCCGGCGGATAGATCCTTTCTTTGGTCAGGTTTCCCCGCCGGTAGGCAAGCAGTTCACCACATTGGGAACCAGCCCCGCTGGCAGTTACAACTGCCTCAGGTATATCCATAGGGCCCTGGAAGGCTCCGCTTACAAAAATTCCCGGGCGAGAGGTCTCCATAGGATTAACAGAATTGGTTTTACAGAATCCGTGAGAATTAAGCTCGATGCCGAACTTATTCGCCACACCCTTAAAATCAGCAGGATGGTTCAATCCGACTGATAATACCACCAGATCGAATTCTTCCTCCTTTACTCCATCCCCGGGAGTGGAATACCTGATAGTTACATTCTTGCTTTCCGGAATCTCTTTTCCTATCGATACGTAGCTTCTGATAAATCGAACCCCGGGAAGTTTCTCTGTTCTTTGATAGAATCGCTCGAAATCCTTGCCATAGGAACGAATATCGTTATGGAATATCACACACTCAGCCTCAGCGTCATGATCTTTTGTCAAAATCACCTGTTTCTGGGTATATGTGCAGCATACGGACGAACAATAGCTGTTGCCGCCCGGGATAACTTGTCTGGAACCGACGCAGTGAATCCAGGCTATTTTATGTGGATGCTTCTTGTCGGAAGCGCGCAATATCTCACCTTCGTACGGCCCGGTGGCGCATAATAGCCGTTCATAGTCAAGGCTGGTTACCACGTTCTCAAACTTTCCGTAGTCATAGTCCTCCCTCAACTTAGGATCAAATGGCTCAAAGCCCGGAGACAGAATTATTGTACCTACTTTTACTTCTACCTTCTCCGCCGTTTGATCAAAATCTATAGCGTCATTCTTACAGACTGATTGACAAATAGTACATTTCTTTTCTTTAAGGTAAAGGCAATCTTCATCTATATAAGTAACAAGGGGAATTGCTTGAGCGAAGTATATATGGATGGCTTTATTCTTCGATATCTTTTGGTTATATTGATCAGGGTACTTGGCCGGGCAGTACTCTACACAGGTAGTACAACCCGTGCATTTGCTCTCTATAACATATCTGGGCTTTTTAATCAGGGTTACCCTAAAGTCTCCTGCTTCCCCTTCTACACAGTCAACCTCAGTATAGGTCAAGATCTCTATATTGGGGTGCCTGTTACATTCAACAAACTTAGGAGATTCAATGCACATGGAACAGTCATTAGTGGGAAATGTCTTGTCAAGCTGGGCCATGTGACCGCCAATGGTCGGTGATTTCTCAACCAAGTAAACCTTAAAACCCGCAGTGGCAAGATCAAGAGCGGCTTGAATACCGCTGATCCCTCCACCGACAATCATAATATCTCCAAAATTACTGCCTGCAAGACTTTTAACAAACTGTCTTTCAATTCTTTCTGGTTCTTTTTCCATTTCTCTCCGCCCTCATCTAAAGTTGATGAACTCAATCTGTACTTTTGCCATTCGTATCCCCTAATTACAGCGATTTTATTTTAACTTCCTCTTGGGCAAGCAGAGCTGCTCCCAGAGCGCCGGCAATCTGCGACTCCGGTATAACAATCAATTCTCTCCCGAGTTCTTTGATCAAGAACTCCTTTACACCTTCGTTTTTTGCTACTCCCCCGGTAAAGACTATATTCTCGCCCTTGCCCAGCCTTTCGGCCATAGCAGATACTCTGACTGCCACAGACTGGTGTATACCCGCTATAATTCTCTCTCTTTCCACCCCCTCTGCCAACAGGCTGATTACTTCCGACTCGACGAATACAGTACACATATTGCTTGTCTGAACAGGGTCGGCATCCTTTGACAACATCGCCAGTTCACTCACATCAACACCAAGGGCGGCAGCTATTACCTCTAAAAATTTACCCGTCCCGGCGGCACACCTGTCGTTCATTGCAAAGTCAGTGACGTTGCCGCAGCGGTCGATAGTGATCACCTTGCTGTCCTGTCCCCCGATATCGATCACCATGTCAACTTCACTTACCAAATAATGAGCCCCTTTTGCATGACAGGTAATTTCGGTTACAGCTTTATCAATAAAGGGAAGAGACATTCTTCCATAACCTGTTCCAACAATACAATTGACATCTCTACGGGTCAGGCCGGCGTTCCCGAGGAGTTTCTCGAAAACTTCCTTTCCAGCCTGCCTTGGGCTGTAACCAGTTGGTCTGATCAGGCTTGTCCAGACAGTGCCTTCAACTAGAACGGCTTTTGTCGTAACTGAGCCCAAATCTAATCCAACGGTGATCATAATGGTCTTCTCCTGGCCGCAACCTCGATAAAAGCACTAATTCTCGTTTGAAGCTGCTGAAGGTCCGAAGAAGAATAATCTGTCTCCAGGTGTAAAAAGGGCAGATCAAAATCCTTCCTTACAAAATCCCGGACCATTTCAGCTTCAATGTTGTATGTATGACAGGCCTGCCAGGTAAGGTCAACAACACCGTCGACCCTGTACTCGGTAATCAGCCGGTTGAGAAGCTCGAACCGTCCGCTGTTTGGTGACATACAGGAACAGGGTATCTTCAGATACCTCTCGGCGAGCGCTTCCAGAGGATCCCTGCTCTCGCTCTCTTCAACCAGGTATTCCAGGGTTTTGATTCCGCTGCAGTTTTCAAGGCAAACAACACTCCCACCGCATTTCTCAATCAGCATGATAACTTTCTCAGACCCGAGGCCCACGGGGCAGCCGGTTAAAAGAATGCGCGGCGTATCTTTCGGAAACGGTGAAGTCCCCTTGACGGCAATTTCAGCAACCTCTTCAATCAGCCCATCGACCAGTTCGATTCCATCTTCCTTGTCCACATTGAAGTCCTTAACCCAGAGGGCTGCCAGCATATCAAGACCGGTCAGAGGAGCCGGGTCTATCTTGTTCATTTCATGAAGCCGCCTCATGGTCTGCCGCTCCCTGTTGGTAAGTTTAACAGCTTGCCTAATGGAATCTGCGCTGATCTCGACACCTAAATTCTCCTCCAGTTTATTTTTCAAAACCCGGAGCTCATCCACCCACCAATCAAATGCCTTGGATCCGTCTGTTCTTTGAGGCAACTGCATCACATGTAGCGGTTTATATTGCTGTAAAAATTCAAACATCTTTTTTTTGCCGTCACAGGTGGTTTCTGCAATTACAAAATCAGAAAGCCGGAAAAAGGGGCATGTATTCGTGATGGCAAACCCAAAACTCGATTTTATCAGCGGACAAAGGTTGCGGGGCAATACTTTTTCAGCATCTGCAACAGGCTCATTTTTTGTCCCGCAAAGGCTTACCGGAATAGCCCCCGCGGCCAGAACAATTTCCTGGGGTGCAAACGCGCAGTACAAACCTACGATTTTTGTTTTGTTCTTTTTGGCATTTTCAAGATTCATAACGCTAAGATCACGGAAATTTTCGAAAATCCTCATTGTCCCGGGACGCAAAATGATCACCTTCAATTAGAATTAAATTAAATAAAATTATATCTTATTAATATCTATTATTCTAATAAATTTACTTTATAGCTGAATGGGAATGATAAAGCGGGCTTATCTGAAAAAATGGGGAAATGGGGTCAAGTCTTGAAATATCATTTTTTGAACTACTCAGGCACCAACATAATAGTTAGAGATAGTTAGAGATAGT
>DFZP01000093.1:0-19950 GCA_002382125.1 Firmicutes bacterium UBA4053 | reverse complement strand
TAAGGGGACACCATACTAAATTATTTTTCCTGTTCCTCCTGCTTAATCTTTCCGTCGGGGTCCTCTTTTGCGCGGTTGCAAACTCTGTCCCAGCGCTTCCTCCAGGCCGGCAAGAAAAGTCTCGTCGCCAAGCAGCCGTTCCGTCCGCTCGTGACGTCGCAATACCTGAACGTCCTCTTCCGGAATGTCCCGGGTCAGGTATTCTCGCCAATCTCCAAACATCTCCAGTAACGGCCCGACCCGCACCAACCGGTCGTCACACCCCGCAAGGTGCGCCGCGGCGCTGCTCCAGGGATACTGCCAGGGCTCTTTGACCAGTCCGGCCCGCACGGGATTACGTTCTACGTAGCGGGCCGCGGGGGAAGCAGGGGACGTNNTTTAAGCCTTAAAGACCATATTTTGATTTAGGGGGGTAGTCGGTTAGTGCCAGTTAATGAATAAATGCATAATTATACATTATTCAATGGCGGCTCCAATCATAACCGCCCGTTACATCGGCTTCGGTAATCGGATCAGTCACGTGAGTTCATTCCCACAGTAACCTCCATGTTGCGGTATAATTGTCCTATGCATAATTATACCGCAACTGGCACTAACCGACTACCCCCCTTATTATATTTACAAACACAAAATCTCTAACTCATTTTATTAAGCAGGCAATATTAAGACACAATGATTTTGTTTAATTTTTATTGCTTTATCAACTGACTATCCATAAAAGGAGAAAATACCTCTGCCACAGAAGTATATCTTCAGATTGACTTTGGAGAGGATATGTTTATGACTGCGTCAAAGAATATTTTAATTGCCGACGATGAACCCAGAATGACAAAACTCGTATCTGATTTTCTAAAGAAGGAAGGCCACAACGTTTTTGTGGCTGAGAATGGCCGGCAAGCCCTGGATATTTTTAGTGACCAGCAAATAGACCTGGTTATTTTAGATGTCATGATGCCGGAATATGATGGTTGGGTTGTTTGCAGGGAAATACGCAAGACCTCTCATGTACCTATTATTATGCTGACGGCCCGATCCGGAGAATCGGATGAATTGTTCGGGTTTGAACTGGGGGCGGATGAATATGTAACTAAGCCCTTCAGCCTTAAAATACTGGTGGCAAGGGCTCAAGCTTTGCTGAGAAGGGTGACGGAACGTAAAAACCTCAACCCTGCCATAGATGGATTGGAGATTAATGTAAAAGGCCGGTCTGTGGCTGTTGGTGGAGTGCCATTGGACTTAAGCATGAAGGAGTTTGAGTTGTTGCTTTACATGATAAATAACGAAGGCATGGCGTTAAGCCGGGATCAGATACTGAATGCGGTCTGGGATTATAATTATTTTGGGGACGCTAGAACTGTTGACACCCATATAAAAAAACTCAGGCAAAAACTTGGCGATAAAGGCTCCTTTATTAAAACAATTCGCGGGTTGGGGTATAAATTTGAGGTGAAATCATGAAGTTAACTATTAGAAAGAAACTATTTTGGGGAATGACCGGGTTGATTGTACTGTTCGTAGCCTTGTCACAGTTTCTAAATAGCCAGTTTCTTGAAGACTATTACGTTTCAGAGAAAAAGAAACAATTATTGGATATCTATGGTGATATTAATAAGATATATCAAGGAGATCCGGCAACGATTTATCTGGAACTGGAGAAATTGGAGCGAAACACTGGGATTCATATTGTTATCTTCAATTCAAATCAGGAACCAATATATCGCTTGCAAAGGCTACCTGAAGAACTCTCTGTAGATTACCCTCCTGCCCCACCAAGACCTGTGGATCTACCGACCCCAACCCACCCCCTTCCAAATCCCGAAAGGAAACAGAACTTTGAAAAAAATCTTATTCAAATGAATCAGAAAGAACTTAAAGAAGGCAAAGCAATAATTATTTTTTCTCAAGAACCAAGAATTCAGACTAACTTTATTAATTTAGTAACGACACTAAACACTGGTGATTACCTGATTCTTAATACCCCTTTTGCTTCCATTAATGAAAGCGCGCGGATAGCAAATCGTTTCTTTTTGTTTACAGGATTGTTAACCTTTATTGTCGGGAGTATTGTTATTTATTTTTTTGCCAAGAAACTGATCAGGCCCATATTAAAATTAAACGATCTTGCACAAAGAATGGCCAAGCTGGATTTTAGCCAAAAATATCAGGTTGAATCTACCGATGAAGTTGGTCAACTGGGTGATAGCATTAATTCGTTATCCACCCAACTGCATACTGCTATATCTGAATTAACCGAAGCGAATCAGAAACTTTTGGAAGATATTGAGCAGGAACGAAGAATTGACGGAATGCGAAGGGAGTTTATCTCCAGTGTCTCCCACGAACTAAAAACACCCATCTCTTTAATCCAGGGTTACGCTGAAGGGTTAAAGGAAAATGTGAACGAGGACGAAGAGAACAAGAACTTCTATTGCGATGTAATTGCGGACGAGGCCGGTAAAATGGGGAAACTGGTAGGAGAGTTACTGGATCTGTCCCAGATAGAAGCGGGTATTTTTAAGTTGGATAAAAGCAATTTTGAAATATCCCGGCTTGTCGCAAAAGTTATGGAAAAATATAAGCCTATTTTTTTAGAGAAAAAAATCAACTGCACACTGGTGGAAGAACCGGGATTAATTGTTTTCGCCGACCGGTTTCGTACGGAACAAATAATTGTGAATTACCTCAACAACGCTATTAATCATGTTGATGACCAAAAGTCGATTACCATATCTATTCAATCTTTCCAAAACAAAGCCCGTGTATCAGTTTATAATTCCGGCCGCTCTATTTCTCCGGAATTATTAGATAAAATCTGGGAGAGTTTTTATAAAGTGGACAAGGCCAGGACAAGGACTTACGGAGGGACCGGACTGGGATTGTCCATTGTCAGAGCTATTCAAGAGATAGATAACAACCGGTACGGCATGTTGAACAGAGACGGTGGGGTAGAGTTTTGGTTCGAATTAGACATCGCTGCCTAGACAAAAACTGGAAAGCATTGCATTTACTTAATAAATTATTCACAATCCCGCAAAAAGAACCGTAACCATGAGGTAACGGTTCTTTTTAGTTTAGCTGCCGGACTATCTTACTTACGGTTAGGTAATTATCATATTTATTCATAAAGACTTCACCGGTTGTTCACACCATGTTCACAATGGCTGTTTATAATCATTTTTAGCCGAACGAATAATAGGGGGTAATTTAAAAGCCACCTGTGGTTCGCCGGAAAAATCAATGAAGGAGGTTATCTTATCAAATGTTTCAAAAACGGCGCTTTGTAGGTATGCTTGTGGTGGTTCTCATCCTGGCAGTAACAGTGGCGGGGGTTGCCATGGCTGCATCCAACCCGCAAGCCAATCCGGCAAAAACGAATCACTTTCAGGATTTCCTGGCAAAATTTGCTGCTAATCTTGGCGTAGATCAGGACAAGGTTTCAGCAGCTCTTGACACCACAAAGAAACAAATGCTGGACGAGGCTGTGCAGAATGGTCGTCTTACACAGGAACAAGCGGACAAAATTGCTGCCAGT
Source organism: Firmicutes bacterium UBA4053 (assembly GCA_002382125.1). Taxonomy (GTDB): domain Bacteria; phylum Bacillota; class Desulfotomaculia; order Desulfotomaculales; family Nap2-2B; genus UBA4053. Next base: position 16,418 of record DFZP01000093.1, on the reverse strand, counting down.
CCAAATGGATACTTTGGTGGCTGGTTTGGCGATTTTCAAGGTAAAAGACATGGTGGGAAACCTGGTTTTAAAGAAGATGGCCGCAACTTTGATAATGATCTGGCCAAAGCTCTCGGTATAACGCCGGAACAGCTTAAGTCAGAATTTCAGTCTGGCAAGAAACTGCCACAGATCATTACGGATCGTGGACTGACTGTTGAACAGTACCATCAGAAAATAATGGAGATCAAAAAGGAAGATTTAGCCAAGGCAGTTTCTGAAGGCAAGCTGACCCAAGAACAAGCCGACAAAATGATACAAAGGATAGAACAGAGGTGATTCGATGAAGAAGAGATTTTTGGTGCTCGCAATTGCATGTTCATTTATCTTGCTGACCGGCTGTGGTAATGGTTCCACTTCGAGTACCACTCCTAAGACCACTGATAATCAATCAAGTGTCAGCAGTCAGGCGACCGTAACGGTTCCCGGGAGAACACCCGAACTGGTTGGCAAGGTAAAAGAAATTATTGGAAACGAAGTCACAGTGTTTAAGGCGAAGATCGAAACAGATCAGGGCAGACCAGCACAACAAAGGCAAGAGAGAGCATCCAATGCGGTGAATGAACGTCAGGGTTCGCCACCACAAGTCAGCTTCACAGAAGAAACAGAAACATTCATCATTCCTGTCGGTATTCCGGTCGCAACCATGCAAAGAGGTGGTACCGAAGCAGTCCTGGCCCAGTTGACAGACATCAAGAAAGATCAAATCATTCGCGTTTGGAAAACCGGCGAAACAGTAGAATTTATTCAATTAACAGGCGGCAGTCGTGCCGGAGGTCAGCAACAACAAGGAGATGGTGGCAACAGAGGCACACAAAGCGGACCGCCAATGGATACGCAAGGCGGTCCGCCAATGGGTATGGAAGGCGGTCGTTGATTGATGAACGATCAAAAGTGCCTCATTGATGCAAAAAATCTTGTAAAAGAATATCAAACCGGTTCGGAAATACTCAGGGTCTTGGACGATGTCAGCATCACCGTGATGAAGAACGATTTTACCGCTATTCTTGGCCCATCGGGCTCTGGAAAATCAACGTTGATGAATGTTTTAGGATGCTTGGACTTGCCTGCATCAGGCGAATATTATCTCGACGGTATTGATGTAATCAAAGCAAAAGAAAACCAGTTAGCCGATATGCGAAACAATAAAATAGGCTTTGTCTTTCAGAAATTTAACCTATTGCCTCGTCTAACAGCCCTGCAAAACGTAATGCTTCCTTTGCTGTATCGTGGGGTGGAGGAAGAAGAGGCGGTTGAAAGGGCAAAAGAAAAACTTGCTTTACTGGGGTTGGAAAACAGGTTAAGACACAGACCCAACGAATTATCCGGCGGACAACAGCAGAAAGTTGCCATCGCAAGGGCTATTGTTGGTGCTCCTCCCCTGCTTCTGGCTGATGAACCGACTGGAAATCTGGATAGCAAGTCCAGTTTGGACGTCATGAATATCTTCAAAGAACTCCATAAACAGGGAAATGCCATTTTGGTAATTACCCATAACACAGAAGTTGCCCGGCAAATGAAACGAGTTGTATACATACGAGATGGCAAGCTTTTTGAGAACTAGCTTGGGAGGCAACAAATGGAGAAAATTACAAAGAAGAAGAAATGGATTCTGGTTGGAATCCTGCCCATCCTTTTGGCGGCGGGGCTATTTACCTGGTGGCAATACCGGGACAGCGGAAAAAGTTCCGGGGTGCAATATGAGCAAGCAAGGGTGAAACGGGATGATATTGTCGTAGGTTTTGAGTCGGATGGCACGCTCAGTTTTTCTAAGGTAAATTTGCGGTTTGGGGTCAAAGGTACGGTTCAGGAAATTATGGTCAAGGAAGGAAGCATCGTTAAGAAGAAAAGCGTCATTGCTCGATTGGATAGTGAAAATTATAAAGACGAGTGTCAACTAGCCCTGGCCAAGTTAAGCGATGCGCAACAGCAAGAGAAAGACACAAAGGAACAACAATTAAACAACTTGCTAGATGATGAACTGAATCTGAAAACCATGGAAGCTGATCTGGAAAAGCTCCGGGCAGAATACCAGGAAATGGAGCAAATTAACGAAGCTTATGCAGCCAACGAAGTAAAAATGAAAAAGTTGGCCATTGAGAACAAAGAGTTAGAATATGCCAATGAACTAAAAAAGCACGAGTTGTTAAACGAAAAATACAAACGGACCACTTCCATGGAACAAAGCGAACTGGCCGTCAAGATGGCCCAGGAAAACCTGAATGATACAGTTCTGTACGCACCTGTAGAAGGCGCCATCCTGAAACTGTATAAAAAAGTGGGAGAAAGCGTTTCTGACGAAGAAGATTTTGCTGTAGTTCATGAGAATGATGCGGTAAAGGCCACCACCAATGTCATCGAATACGATATCGGCCAAATCAAAGTGGGACAAAAAGTGAATGTTTCCGTGGAGGCCATCCCGGATAAGAAGTATGAAGGTGAAGTAAGCAACATCGATCGGCTGCCGGCAACAGATTCCTCTGGTCTTGTCAGCTATACTGTTGAAATCCTGATCAAAAACCCCGACAACGATCTGAAAGACGGGATGACCTGTAGCATTACTTTTGTGCTGAAAGAAGTTCTTAACTGCCTCATTGTTCCGTATAAAGCCATAAAAATCGTGGATCAGAAACAGGTCGTGACGGTGCTTGATCAGAATGGACAAATGGTAGAGCAGGAAATCAAAGCCGGTTTTACAGACGGAACCAATGTTGAAGTTCTAGAGGGGCTAAAAGTCAATGATACGGTTGTGTACACCCAAAAGCAGGTGGGGACTACATGAAGCTAAAACAACTGTTCAAGCTGGTTTTGATCAACATTTATCACAATAAAATAAGGACGTTCTTAACCATTCTGGGTGTTATTGTCGGAACCGCCACCATATTTTTAGTGGTGGCCATTGGAGCCGGCAGCGAAGCCGAAGTGAATGAACAATTCTCCAAGCTAAACGTTGGATCCATAATCGTCTCACCCGCCTCCAGAGGAAGTGTGAGAGACCCTTTAACGATTCAAGACGCTCAACGGTTTTCAGAAAGCGAGAACATATCTGTTGCCTTTCCCGTTTTAAACGGTTCTGGAGACATTAAGTATGCGAATTACTCCAGTAAAGGTTCCTTTATTGGCATTTTGCCTGCTTACCAAGAAGTAAACAATTTAAGTCTTCATGATGGCCGTTTGTTAGATGAGGGGGATGAAGCAAAACGGCAGAGGGTTGCCGTGGTGGGAGCTGAATTTGCTTTGGTTTATACCGATGGAAACCCCACGGATATAGTTGGAAAGTTCATCGATATAAACAACCGGAAGTTTGAAGTGGCCGGTTTGCTTACCCGGGTGGGTGATGCCGGTTCTAGAATGAGCTTTGATGATGCAGTCTTTATTCCCTATTCGACAGTGGAACGGTTCTTGTTAGGAACGCGAGCCAATCCCACAATTACAGCTCAGGCAACCGGTTTGGATACAGTGCAACTTGCCATGGAAGATATCGCAGACATCTTAAACGAAACCCACAGCGGAGGCGTTGAGCAGTTTCGCATCATGGATGCAGGCAGTAGACTAGCATCAGCCCAGCAAACAGCCAGAACCATGTCGTTGCTCTTGTTGTCCGTAGCCGTTGTCGTGTTGATCGTAAGTGGTATTGGGATTATGAACGTCATGTTTGTGACGGTAAATGAACGGACTAGAGAAATCGGTACTTTGAAAGCCATTGGCGCTAAGAAAAAAGAAATACTGAGCCAGTTTTTAGCTGAAGCAGTCGTGATCAGCTTCTCTGGAGGCATTATAGGCAGTATCATTGGCTTTGCCGGCATCCCCTTGCTGAAATACTTTGAACTGCCAGCGTTACCCACTGTAAATGGTGTTTTGTTAGGTTTATTGTTTTCTATTGCGACAGGCGTCTTTTTTGGCTTTTATCCCGCCTGGAAAGCTTCCGACCTCAACCCAATAGATGCGTTGCGATACGAGTAGAAAGGGGGAATCATTTTTGAAAAAACAAATGTTAAGTGCGGCCGTCATACTGGCCTTCCTGATTTTCTGTTCCTCAGCTCACGCCGCTGATCCTTTAACACTCGATGAGGCAAAATATTTGGCAATCCAAAATAGCAGGGAAATGAGCAAATCCAAAATCTCTACAGACAGCGCCAGGTATAAGTTTTACCAGGCTGAAAAAGAGTATGAGGACTCCGGTTATCCTTCTTCCTGGGATTCTTATGCAGGCATCATGGCCGACTTAACTCTACTTTATAACTATAAAGCTACACTCGATCCTATAGAAGACGCAGCAGAAATTGCAAAAACTAATTCCGAAATCGATCTTAAGAAGAGGGCTGCAGATCAAGCTCTAGACCAATATTATGCCGACTTGAAACAAAGGGATTCGATCCAGAAACAAATGGAAGATGCAGAGGACACGTACAAGGACGCAAAACTCTCACAGGAGGAATTTGAAGAAGAACTAAAATATAATATCGAACAGATTTATACGAATATCTTGCTGCAAGAAAACAAGGTACCTATTCTACAAAGAGATATGGAATACAAAAAACTGCTCTTGGAAATAGAGAAAAAGCGCCTTGGTTTGGGGGTGAGCAGTCAGGAAACGGTAGACAGCTTTGAAGAAGACTGCACCAATGCCGACCATTCGTTAATCGAAGCAAAAAATTTCTTAAAAAATACGAAAGGAAATCTCAACGATATGATGGGGCAGGACTATGATGAGGAAATCTCTCTAAAACCTATACAAATCGATCTTTTCGAAGAGATGCCAACTTATGACCAAATTATTTCAAAAGTCTTGAAAGAAAGCACAAAACTTTCACAAATCCAAAGAGATATTGAAAAAAAGGAAAATGACTTAGAGGATGACCTGAGTGATTATACGAATGATTATAAGCCGTACCAAGAGGATCTCGTTCGACTGGAAATCAAGGAAATGGAGTTGCAGCTTCAAGATGAAAAATATCGATTGAAGCAAAACATCAACAACTTACTGGCCAGCTTAGATACCAAGCAAAAAAAGTATCAGCTTAGCCAGATAGAAACAAATAATGCAAAAAAGCAATATAATTGGGACAAAAAGCGATATGAGATTGGTCAATTACCTAAGCTCAAACTGATGCAAAGTGAATTGGCATACCTCAATGCGAAACAGGGCTTTTTAGCTACCGAATATGATTTGTTTTTAACCAAACGGGCTATTGACTTGGTTGATAAAGGCATTGTGGTCTAAGTGTCCAATCTCGTTAGGGGGCTAAATAGCTGGTATCATCCGGCCTGCTTTTAATTTTACACGATGTAATTTATCTTTTCAGGTTTTTTAGGGGAAAGTGGTTGGTCGGAATAGGGGGTTCAAGTACCCTAGCGTTTCTTTTGGATCATGATCCTGATCATAGTACCTGTTCCGGCGGCGGCAATGCTAAAAAAGTTGCGATGTCTGGTGAAAATCTCTTCCAACGATGACAGCACTTTGTCAATTTGCTCGCAGGTAACGATGAGCGGCGGCTCTAAACGAATGACATTGGGGTTGTTTAAAGTGTAAGCTGTAATGATACCGTGTCTGTTTAGCAACTCTCTGGCTACCAGGCCACCCGTGTATTCTAAAGCAAGTTTATTGATTAGCCCTCGCGAGAGCCGGGCAACCAGACCGTCAGGCTGGTTAAACTCGATGCCGATCAGTAAGCCCCTGCCGCGTACTTCTTTAAGCAGTGGGAAACGTTCTTTTAGTTTTTTGAGCCCATTTAAAAAATATTCCCCTTTTTCACGGGCGGATACAATCAGGTCTTCTTCGTAAATTACCTGGATAGCGGCGATTGCTGCTGCTGTAGCCCAGGTGTTGCCACCAAAGGTTGAAGTGTGTAGTAGCGCTCTATCCATGCTGCCGTAAGCCTTTTTCCAGATTTCGCCGGTAGTAATGCAGGCGCCGATGGGCATTATTCCGCCACCCAGGGATTTAGCCAGGCAAAGTATATCGGGTGTAACTTCTTCTTGTTCGCAGGCAAACATACTGCCCGTGCGGCCAAAGGCAGTTTGGACCTCATCCACGATTAAAAGTGTACCATATTTATCACATAATTTTCGTGTTTCTGCCAAGTATCCCTCGGGCGGTAAAATAATACCCCCCTCTCCCTGGATGGGTTCTACTATAAAAGCGGCAGCGCCTTCTGTTTCGAGGGTTTTTTCCAATGCCCGGGCATCGCCGAAAGGAACAGGGATACATCCCGGCAACAGGGGCTGAAAGGGTTTTTGATATTTTTCCCGGCCGGTTACGGAGAGCGCTCCAAAGCTTTTGCCGTGGAAAGAGTCATGGCAGTAAATTATTACCTGCTTTCCGGTAGCAGCCCTGGCCAGTTTTAATGCTCCTTCTACCGCTTCACAACCACTGTTGCAAAAAAAAGAACGTTGTAAATTCCCGGGCGTGATTTTGGCCAGGTTATGAGCCAGGGCTGCTGCCAGCATTCCAGGTGAACTCTGGATCAGGTTCGGCATCTGCTGGACCTTTTCTAAGGCATCCAGTACGGCCGGATGATTATGGCCGATGTTCAGTGAGCCAAAGCCGCCAAGAAAGTCCAGATATTCCTTGCCCTCATCATCCCACACGCTAATGCCTTTTGCCCGCACAAAGATTTTATCTATGTTTAAAAGTCCGAGTATAGTTGCAAGAGCAGTATTAAGATAATCCCTATGATATTTTCTGACTTTTTCGCCGTTTAAGTGCAGGACCTGGTCCAGGTTTAGAAGCTCTGGGGCCGTAGTCAACAAAAACACTCCCGTTTCAGAAAATAGATTTTTGCTTGCTTTATGCCGGGTAGTTTGCACCCGGCGTAAAATTACCTACAGTTATGAAAAAGGCAACTCTTTCCCGTTCACAAATACCCTGTGGATTACAGCATTGCCCCCGGAACTTAGTTTGACTTGAACATCAACCTGGTTTGGAAGTTGTTCTATTTCCACTCCTTTGCCTTCCGGAACATAAAATCTTTCAATCCCATAGAATACACTTGTTGCTTCCCCCCAGTCATACAAACACCTGCCCTTAATTAACACCTCTCCCGGCTTGAGAGCAGGTTTTTGCAAATATGCTCCGCTAGCTACGTGATACTTACCCTGTGTTTTCAGCACAACATAAACGGCCTTGTTTCGCTTTATTTGCTGTCTGTCACCGCTTTGGGGTTTACGCGTCATTTGCTCCCGGTGAACAATGTTATCCGGAAGCGTGCTGATCTCATAAGAAAGATTAACATAATCACCCATCATCATGTCACGCGGGTCCACCGGCGCTGTTTTCAACAAAACCATTTCACCTGTATTAATTATCCAAAAACGGCTTAAGGCAATCACAATCAGAAAAAGAATCTGAGCCGCCACTATGATTACAAATTTCTCTTTGAAGCCTGCTTCCCTGAATTTTGTCCTCATCCTGCCAATTCCTCCTTTAACTGTGTAACTAGCTTGCGCCGCCGGTGCTCGATTAAAAAGGCTGCAAGGAAAAGTAATATTCCTGCGCCCATGAAGAAAAGGGATTTAGGCATAAATCCCCAGGCATGATGGATATAGGCCAAAACTATGGTCAGCATAAAATAAACGCATCCCTGATTAATTAAATACATGGCGCGAAGGGCATTCCCGGCAAAAATAAGCGCTATGCTGAATAAGCCGAGGATAACAACGGATACAACATCCAGAGAAATACCTGGATGAAACTGCAGTGCGAAAACCGGCAGGAAGATGATTAAAACGCCTGAAGAGGCGGCAGGAGCTTTTTTCAACAAGACGGGCAAAGCAGCCAGGACCAGCAATACAATGTGCAGAGTAAGATAAAACGGAAAGCGGTCAGTATTGATAGGAAACCAGTTTTCTCCGGAAAAAACCAAAGCAACAGCGCCTAAAAACCCCAAAGCCATGCCAAACCCCTGCAGGATTGGAACGTACTCCGGTATCAAGCGGTAAGAAAACTGCCCCAGTGCTGTCAGCGCCAACCCTAAAAGTATAATATTGATAAACCATGGTGTTATTCCGATGTTTAAAAACATTACTAGAAAAACAACTGTTAAGCTGGCAAGGGAAAATGCGGTTAAAAGAATCGTTTTGTAAAAATAAAGGAAGGGGAAAACTACTGCAACCAGGCAGATGTAATAGAAAAGGTAATCACTATAAATAACGGCGCCGGTAACTCCATAGATAGAAAGCAAAATAACCGCCAAACCCATAAAAAGCGCTGACTTCATAAGGTAAGCCAGCAATGCTGCGGCGAGGAACCAGTACAAAAAACCGTTGGAGTTGAAGCTCAAGATATGAAACATCTGTCCGGTAAGCCAGAGACCGGCCCCAAAGAAAAGATTGCCTAAAAAGATGAGACTGAAACCCAAACCAGGCGAAGCCTTCTCAAAATACAGTTTATACCCGCTATAGTAAGCTAACACGATGGCTGTGTAAATAATCGTAAGCTTTAAAACTTTGGGCAGCTCCTGCCAGTTGGAAGCAAAAAACAGAACAACCCCCAAACCAACCAGAAGAGCGGCAAAAACAAAAACTATCCTGGTGGGACTTACGGAAGGCTTGATAGGATAACCGGCAACAATTTCGCAAAATTGTTCCTCGGAAATTATCCCCCGTTCCCTCCAGCCCCGGGTTTGCTCACTGAGCCATTGGTTGCGGTTCACCGGACTCTACCCCCTTTGTTTTTTAGTAATTCAATCATATATTCTTCCAAAAACATGAAATCCCTTCTAGATACAAACGGAATTCTTAGTCAAAAACAGGATCATGCACAAAAAACAGAATCATTGACAGTGCTGTCTTTTCATCCTATAATATAATTTGCAGAAGGTAATACCTGTCGGAGTGGCGGAATCGGCAGACGCGTACGTTTGAGGGGCGTATGGGCAACCGTGCGGGTTCAAGTCCCGCCTCCGACACCAGGAAATGCCCAATTTTCAAGGCTTCCGGGGTTTTGACCGGAAGCCTTTTGCTTTTCTCTCCAACAGGAAATTACACAGGGGGGATCCTTTACCGTCACCGGTTTTATTTCCCCCCTTAACTAAATTAACTAAATTGCGTTCTCGCCTGTTTCCCCTGTACGTATACGTATAGCATTAGTCACTGGATGAACGAAAATCTTGCCATCACCTATTTCTCCTGTGCGGGCTGCCTGCGTAATTAAATTTACAACTTTCTCTACATCCTCGTCTTTAATTACAATTTCTAACTTTATTTTAGGTAGCAAATTTATACTATATTCAGTCCCCCGATAAACTTCAGTGTGTCCCTTCTGAAGTCCACAGCCTATTACCTGGGTTACAGTCATGCCTTGAATGCCAAACTTACCTAAGGCATCCTTAACATTTTCCAGCTTGCCAGGACGTAAAATACATTCAATCTTAGTCATTTAGATTAATCCCTCCCTAAAAAATTACGAAGAACTTATAGATGATTTCTTATAAGCAGGAACTGTTAATTCATTAAAAGCGATACCATGACTTAATGGAGTACCAATAACCAAATCGGCATATCCATCTTCACCATGCTGGGTGAGATCCAGACCTTGTTCCTCTTCTTGGGCGCTGACCCGAAGCGGGGTTACCACGTTAACTGCTTTTAAGATAGCCAGAGTTAAAACGGCCGCAAAACCCCAAGTGCTGATTACACCAATGAATTGAATCCAAAGCTGGCCAGGGTTGCCATAAAACAAGCCGTTTGCACCCGCAGAATTAACCGTGGTGGAGGCAAATAATCCGGTAGCCAGCGCACCCCAGGTACCCCCTAAACCATGTATACCAAAAACATCAAGAGAATCATCATAACCCAGACGTGCCTTCAATATACTTACAGCCAGATAACAAGTTATCCCGGCGACTAGGCCAATAATAAGGGCTGCTATTGGATTTACAAACCCGGAAGCAGGGGTAATTGCTACTAGACCTGCAATGCAGCCACTGGCTGCACCTAGCATGGTAGGCTTGCCATGGTGAACCCACTCTGCAAAAACCCAGGAAAGAGCTGCCATGGCTGCTGCAGTATTGGTTACCGTAAAAGCACTGGCTGCCAGACCACTAGCTGTTAGCGCACTGCCAGCGTTAAAACCAAACCAGCCAAACCAGAGTAGCGCTGCTCCTAGCACTGTCATTGGTAAATGATGGGGTAAAATAGGCTCGCTGCCGTAACCCTTCCTTCGTCCCAAAACCAAGGCAGTAACTAAACCAGAAACTCCGGAACTTATGTGCACCACCGTTCCACCGGCAAAATCGAGTGCCCCCAGTTCGCGCAGCCAGCCATCAACACTCCAAACCCAGTGAGCCAGGGGATCGTAAACAAATGTCGTCCATAGCAAAATGAAAGCTAAAAAAGCTGGAAAACGCATTCTTTCAGCAAGAGAACCGGTAATTAAAGCTGCTGTAATAATTGCAAACATCAACTGAAAAACCATAAAGGCTTGATGAGGTATGGTAGCAGCATAGGCTGGATTAGGATCTTGCCCCACTCCATTTAACCATAGCCACTTAAGTCCACCTATTAAATGTCCTGCTGAATGTCCTGCATCAGGACCAAAAGCCAGGCTGTAACCAAATAACACCCACTGTACAGAAACAAGACAGATGATAATAAAGCATTGCATGATAGTACCTAAAATATTTTTACGGCGAACCATCCCTCCGTAAAACAAGGCCAGGCCAGGTGTCATAATCATTACCAACGCAGCACTGATTAGAACAAAGGTTGTATCGCCAGTATCTATTGTTGTCTCTCTTGCTGCCCAGGATATTTCTGGGATAAATAAAAGAAGCAAAGAAAATATAAAAATTAACAATTTTCCCAGACGGCTTATCATTTCAAATGCCTCCGTTCAAAAATTTTGTTTTTATGCTAAACATTCCGGTATGAATGGCGCCTTGTTTTTCCCGAAAATGATAAAAAATAAAAAAGCGCTAAACCAAAAGCAACCCTGCTTTGACTTAGCGCCTTTGCTATATGTTTTTGACTTTTTAAAAACGCTTTAAAACTTTAAAACGCCATCGCCTAACCTATACACCTTTGTATAAGTTTATTTTATTTACAATGTATTTTACGTAGGCATTTTCTTTTTGTCAACGCTTTTTTTGAAAATATTTCGATCAGACTTTAAAGATAATAACGCTAGCAGTCCATATTAGATTTTTCAAAACCTTGGGAAAGGTAAAACCACTGGGCAGGCCGGTTATCTTTATCAACCAGTAAAGAAATTCTGGTATAGCCTTCTTTTTGGGCCAGCTTCTTTATTTTTTCCAAAGGTACTTGTCTAGACCCTTTCTTCTTGCACTCTTTTTAATAATAAAATCCTCTAATAAAATAACCTTGCCTCCTGTCGCCGTGCTTGCGGTAATAACTTTATCCCCCAGTTCAATTTCACAGCGGTAATGAGTGACTAAAACAAAAGGGATTTGCCTTATGGCGTGAATTTTTTTACTTCTATCCTTAGCTTTTCACGTAATTCCCGGTCTAAAGCCGAAAGGGACTCATCCAACAGCAGGATGGCCGGTTCGGTCACCAACCAGGCGCAAGCTCAATTTCCCGAAGAATTTTCCTCAATTTAATCTTGCCGTTGATGAAAGTTTAGCACGATCCCGGACAAAATTCAACGCTGGCGCAATTATCCCCAGAACAATTCGAAATTTTCTCCAGGTTCGCGGCGTGAAAAGTCTGCGCAACCTCCGGGCAGCACTGCTGCGCCTGCTACAAACCTCCTATTTCGATATTTTTACAGTAAACTCCTGGGGAATGCCGGAAAGATAACTACGAGTCGGAAGCCTTGCCATTTCTGCATTTATTGGAGCTGGTGGTCGGATTTGAACCCACGGCCTGCGCATTACGAGTGCGCTGCTCTACCACTGAGCTACACCAGCCCATCTGTGGACATTAAAAATTATATCATATAACCTGGTCACGTACAATATATAGAATACACTTTTGATGAGGTACTCATCCTCTTTTCTCGCAGCCAAGGGCTTTCTTGCATAGAGTCGGCGGCCGTGAACAACTGGGGTGCTGTATTCATCAGAAGAAACCTCCTCATAGTCTCTGTGCTTTTTCCATTCAGCGACTACACAGACTACAATGTTTTATCATCACGAGTTATCTCGTGGTTTTCGCTGAGTTGCATTAGATGTTTTCTTCTTTTTTTCTCCCCTGGAGAATACTTGTAATCACTCACAGTTATTTTACAGCTACATCATAATATATAAACTCTTGAAATAGTTTTGTATTTGCTCTTCCTGGACATTCTAAATTTCAGGAGTGGGTGTAATGACGGAGTGGATAATGGATTACCTCGGCGTTCTGGGAATGGGAGGCCTTTTTCTGGGAGTAGTTATAGAGGCCATGGGTGTTCCTTTCCCCGGGGGCTTAATGGTGATCATGGCAGGGTTTTTAGTTAACCAGGGGAGATTTGACTTTTTTCATGTCTTGTTTGCTGTCCTGTTAGGATTTAATATAGGCGCCACTATTGCTTACCTGATTGGAAAACAGGTTGGAGAACCGTTCCTGTTTCGTTTCGGCAAGTACCTGCGCGTTACTCCCCGGCGTATTAAGCGTGCTCAGGACTGGCTGGAACGTTCATCCGCAGCTTTTATTATTTTTGGACGTTTTGTCCCTATGATCAGTAATCTGACTCCATATATAGCTGGTATAAGTGGGTTAGGTATTTTAAAATTTATCAGCTATAACTTCGTTTTTACCCTTATCTGGTCGCTTTTTAATTTGGGTGTAGGGATGTTTTTTAGTTATAACTGGAGTTATTTGTTGCGTTTTATGCATTTCTGGTTGCCGCTGCTTGCAGGGGGTTTACTCATCTTGTGTCTTCTTTTGCTGTATTTGAGGCGTGATCGGCTTAAAGTTTAAGTATATTAAAAAATCGATTACAGTTCTAAAGAACAATAGGTAACAGCTTGACATGTCCCCGGACAGCCAGCATTTCGTCTAGTATGGCAATTGCACCGAGAACTCCTTCGATTTTTAAAGCAAAATCTACCGCCGCGGCGAGATCCTCTTTTTTTTGCACCAGGTTGGCAGATGCCGTTGCCACAGCATCTGCCAGGGCTGCAGAAGGTGAGAGCACCACCACTGCATCGGCGATGCCGAAGCTCAAAGAGTGACCAACTGTGCCTGATGAAGTACAAATTCCTATTGGGCTAAGTTTGGGCCTTATTTCCAATGCCAACCGCTGGTTCAAAGAAGATTTACCGGCGAAAATACCAATCTGTCTGATGCAACTGGTACGCAGGTAAATATCTCCACCGTTTTCTACAATAACATCTCTTGAGTATCTGGCCAGCGACCGGCCTACGCATTCCGCTACCGCACCGGCTACTGCAGCCATGGGTCCTACTCCGGCCCGGCGGGCGGCAGATGCCATTTCTACAACAATAGGCGGAGCGTCGGGAAGTACTTCATGGGGGGCTATTGCTTTTACAAATGCCGGATCCCGCTTTATATATTCTTCCAGTGGGATCCGGCATTGTTTCGTTGCCTGTTCCGCCCGTTTTGCCAGTTCTTTCGAAAATCGTTCCTTGCGGATACCAATATCCAGGTCGGTTTCTTTAACCACCACCTGGAAATGGATCAAGTCGTTTTGCCTGTGTTGTTGGCGGTAAGTACGTTCCCGGTACTGCAAAGTTAGAACTGAACCTCCATGGCCCACATGGGACAAGCTTTTACGCATAGTTGACAAACAATGCACTTGTCTTCGTTGAAAAACACTTCCATGCTCTGCCGTTCTATAAACAGGGCGCCTGTAGGACAAATGGCGGTACACGCGCCACACATTGTACAGCGTGATTCGTTGCGAGCAATTCCCTCAATCAAAGGTTGAACTGCAACTCCCTCCTGTCGCAGGTATTCCAGACCCTGATTATACTGTGCTCCTGTTAATTCTAAAACCATTGTGCCTTCTTTTTGAGGATTGACGTTAGCCTTTAAAATATTGATGACCAGGTCGTAGTCTTTAACCAGACGATAAATTATGGGTTTTTCAGAAATATCGGCACTGAAGCGTAAAACTATTCTCTCCGGAGCCATTTTAAAATTTCCTCCTTTTCTTTTAGCCATTGAGTACCCTTGCTTTTATTTTATCTTCCGGTGAAGGTAGTAGTTGTACCGGTTCGGCAATTAAAAACTTCCCTTCCTGGATCCATTGCTTGAGGATTTCAGCAATCTTTCTAGCCCTGGGGTAACTGGAAAGGGGCGCAGTAGAAACTTCTTTCCCCATGACAATAATTTTGCCTGATTTTAGTTCAGCATAGCTGACATAGCCCAGGTTATCTGATCTTCTGTTTGGGTAAGCCTCGCTATAATCAACAATTGGGGCATATAGATCCTTATCTTTTGCTGCAGCATAGCGGGCAATTTCTTCGTTTAGAATAGGAATGGGAATACCTGTTCCTACGGTTAAGGTTGCTCCATAGCCAGGGTAACTGGTGCCCCTGAGCCATTGCGGATCCATCTGTTTCAAGTCACCGATTAAAGAAAGAGTGCCGCCGGCCGGTCCTAGTTCACGGCCCGTTTCGTCTTTGGGAACAGAAGGAAAATGTTGAGTGCCGTGCCAGGCAACGTAACCTATGCCACCGCCTAAAAAGATTCTGGTCCCAACTCCTATAGTATTAAAATATGGGTCCTTCAGCAAAGGACTGAGTTGACCTGCGCTGCAGTAATGCGCATTAGCCAGATTAGGCTTGAGCACCCCCATATAGGTATAGATTGTGCGCGAACTGAGGTTGACAGCACAGTTATAGTTTTGGTATGCGTTGCGAGGATTAAACAAGGTGGCTTCGTTTATGTCGTCTAAAGTGATCATGGTTTCAATTTCCCGCCGGGGGTAGCAGTCCGTACCGTAGGCGGTAGCCTTTAACCTGATTGGCTTGCGTCCTGCCAATTCCTGAATGACATGACCCCCACCATAGCGAAATTCACCCGGGTAGTTGCTGTTCAAGGGATCATCTTCCGGAACTTCAGTAGCTCCAAGGTACGCATCTACCGCTGCAATGCCTGTGTAGGCAGGTATATTATTCAGCCAGACCCGGTGCATTTTTATGCGTGGCGCAGAATGCCCGAAACTCAAGAAGACGCCTGAAGAACACATCGGACTGAAAGTGCCGGTAGTAACCACATCCACCTCCCGGGCCGCCTGGGTAAGGCCTTTTTGTTCAACCAGGACAATTAACTCTTCCACCGTTAATACTACCGCTTTGCCGGTTTTAATCCGTTCATTAATCTCGGCATAAGTTTTTTGCGTGTTCATTAATCATATCCCTCCAGTGTTGTGCTCCATTCCAAACGTAAGAAAGCCCCTTCCAACATAGAAGAGGCCTGGCATACTTTTCAAGGTATCCTCTTATCTGTCAGCAGAAATACTCTCCTGCAGGAATTGGCACCATTCCTTTGACCTGACTTTCCCGCGTCGGTACGGGCAACAAAAACTAAAAGGCGGTTGCCGGGCTTCATCGGGCCAGTCCCTCCACCTCTCTGGATAAGAGCACTACTTATTTAATTGATAACTGTACTTTAACACCAGTTTTTCCCCCTGTCAAGCTTTTTTAAAAACACGGGCACAAACATTAACGTTGACTTTNNNAGTATTATACTAACATTATATTTATAGATAGGTGAACGGGGCGTAGCTCAGTTTGGCTAGAGCGCACGGTTCGGGACCGTGAGGTCCGCAGGTTCAAGTCCTGTCGCCCCGACCAGTTCAATTCAGAAAAGCATAGAAAAATCAAGGGTTCCAAGGTTTTATAACAAGGAAAAGCCGGGTTTAGGGTTCCGCAAGGAACCCTTGTTTTATGCTGGTTCCCNNGTGGAAGAGATGTACGGGTTTTTTAAAGGAAAAGTGTTAGGCAGATGGAGCCGGGCGGCAGCGCCTGATTTTTATAAATGGCAAAAAATATCATCCTAAAGGATATAGCTATTATGGCTATATTGTGATATAATGACGGCAAAAACCGATTAGTGAAAGGTGAGTTTGCTTATGCCGCAGGTTTCTATTCACGAGGCGAAGAATAAACTGACTGCCCTGCGCCGGGAAGCCGCTATGGGTAAAGAATTTCTTCTGACCGATACCAGGCGGAAGGACGACTGCCCGGTGTCCCTTATTTCGACCGGGCTGCTTGACGAACTTTGCGAGGCGAAGACATTCACTTACGAATGGCTTGACCGGCCGGGCGACGAAAGCGAGCATTACTCACTGTACAATGTGGAAACAGGCGTGTACGGGGTGGGTGCAACCAATCATGAGGCAGTTGAAAATTTCATTGACAACATCCTGGATTACGCCCGGGTCTATTTTGACGACTTGCCGTACTATTTGAGCCCGTCCGGTGGAAGAAGGGGGCACTACTGGCAATTAAGGCGCGTTCTCCGGT
>DFZP01000005.1:0-23082 GCA_002382125.1 Firmicutes bacterium UBA4053 | reverse complement strand
TTTACCTGATTTACACCAGTTTATCAATGAACTAAAGGCTCGCCTCCCGACTATTCTTTAACGATTGGCCTGAAGTTAGTAAATGGTAAGGAAGTACTGGTCCAGGTCAGGAATTTGCGAAAGTACAAATCTGCAAAAAAGGAGTTTCGTTATGCACATTCTTATTACCGGGGGAGCAGGATATATTGGCAGCCACACGGTAAAGGAACTGGTTAAAACAGGACACCAGGTTACGGTGCTGGATAACTTAAGCAAAGGATGGCGGGCCGCGGTTACCAATGCCAGGCTAGTTGAAGGGGAGCTTGCCAACCAAAGGCTGCTTTGCGAATTGCTTCAGGCCGAAAAAATTAACGCCGTTATGCATTTTGCCGCCAGCAGCCTGGTTGGCGAATCCGTGCAATGTCCGGCAGATTATTACGCCAATAATGTTACCGGCAGCCTAATTTTGCTGGAGGCCATGCGGAAAGTTGGCGTACCTTATTTTGTTTTTTCCTCAACGGCAGCCGTTTATGGTGAACCAGTAGAGATACCCATTCCTGAAGACCACCCTACAATACCAACTAACCCTTACGGCGCTACCAAACTGGCCCTAGAAGAAGCTCTTCCCTGGTATTATCAGGCTTATGGTTTAAGATATATTTCCCTGCGGTATTTTAACGCCGCCGGAGCCGACCCGGAAGGAGAACTGGGAGAAGATCACGACCCGGAAACCCACCTCATCCCGCTAGTTTTAAAAACCGCTTTAGGACAAGCAGCGGAAGTAAAAATATTTGGCCGTGATTACCCTACCCCGGACGGAACCTGCGTAAGGGATTACATTCACGTTACCGACTTGGCCCAGGCGCATATTCTGGCCTTGGAAGCGCTAGCCGGGGGAGTAGTTCCCTCCATTTACAACCTGGGCAACGGTAATGGGTATTCAGTACTAGAAGTTGTTCAGGCAACAGAAAAAGTGGTGGGCAAACCTTTGCCTAAAGCATTTATCAAGCGCCGGGCCGGTGACCCGGCCATACTGGTGGCCAGCGCGGAAAGAATTAAAAGAGAACTTCACTGGAAGCCTTGCTACAGTGACATGCAAACAATTATCGAAACTGCCTGGCGATGGCGTCAGAAAAACCCGCTTGGTTACGCTAAATATTAATATAGACAAGAAAATAATTTTCAATCTATTTTCATTATCTTTATTGAAGAAAAGCACCGGCAATTGGAGGCTTTCAATACCTTTGGCTAAACTGAAACTGTTTCAGGTAATCACCCTTTCGGAAACGGGCGGAGCGCAAAAAGTGCTTTACCATATAGTGGCCGGACTTTCCCCAGCTTATTTTGATGTAACGGTGGCTTGTGCTCCAGGCGGAGAGTTGGTAAAGTGGTTAAAAGAACTAGGTTGGGTAATGGTGGTAGAGGTACCCCAATTATGCCGGGAAATTTCACCTTTGCAAGATGTGACCGCCTTATGGAAGCTTTATCGTTTAATACGCAAAGAAAGATTTGATATTGTGCATTGCCATAGTTCCAAAGCGGGTATCCTGGGCAGGCTGGCGGCTTGCCTGGCGGGCGTAAGGAAGATTATTTTCACGGTTCACGGCTGGGGGATTACTCCTGAGCAGGGTTGGTGGGAGAGGTTTGTTTATCTTCAGGCCGAACGATTAGCAGGCCTGGTAAGCACTTGGGTAGTATGCGTATCGCAGGCGGATTGCGATCGGGGTTTGGAGGAAAAGCTGGCTCCTGCTTCAAAATTTACCGTGATCTACAACGGTGTACCGTTGCCGGTGGACAGGGAGAAAGAACTTTTGGGGAATGCCGTTGCTTCTTCAGCGAATAAAGATTTGCACTACGGAAATGGCCGGGTCTTTGGCCGGGAAGCCGGTCTATGGGAAGGGAGCCTGCGGTCAGAGTTCGGTCTTTCCCGGGATGCTCTTGTGATAGGAACTGTTTGCAGGTTAAGCGTTCAAAAGGCCCCGCTCTTTTTCCTGGAGGTGGCACGTGATTTATTGTCCCTGCCGCACTTTAATAAGAAGCTTTACTTTGTGTTGATTGGAGAGGGGCCTTTAAGACGGAAATGCATGGATTTTATTGGACAACACGGTTTGCAGGGACGTGTATTCCTTTTGGGCAACCGTGAAGACGCCGTCCGGTTGATGGCAGATTTCGATGTGTTTTGCTTGTTCTCCTTATGGGAGGGACTGCCGCTGACCATTATTGAAGCCATGTTCAGCGCTAAACCGGTGGTGGCTACCAGGGTTGGTGGTGTTTCGGAACTGGTGGTGGAAGGAGAAACGGGGTTTCTGTTGGCTCCTGGCGCCACTGAGACTGATAAGGCTGTCCAGTTGGTGGATAGCCTTTTAAAAAACCCTGACTTGCGGAAACAAATGGGGGAAGCAGGATATCGGGTAGCCAGGAAAAATTTTTCGCTGGAGCAAATGGTGGAGCGCTATAAGTCTCTTTATACTTNNATAGATAGCTTAAGATACCTGGGCAAATACCCTTGTCTGTTGAGTTGATGGGGCATTCGTAGCTTTTGATAAAAGTAAGAAGAATCAAGGTGGGGTTGATATGGTTTCTATACTGCGCATTGACCGTGAGGGCGCCTGGTATGCTGATGATAACCAGATTATCCGCCGGGAAATTGTTCAATTATTTGCACAGCACCTGGAAAGGGATGATAACGGTGGTTTTATGGTTTGTCTGGGTCAGGACAGGATGCTGGTAAAGGTAGATAACGTGCCTTTTGTGGTTACTGGAATTATTCCGGGTGACGGGACAATAAGTGTGCGCTTAGCGGATGGCAGGGAACTGGAACTGCCGGAAGAGCCGGTAGAACTGGTGGGCGATGTGCCTTATGTTTCTTTAAGGTGGCCGCGCGATACCAGGATTGCCCGGCAAGCCTGGTGGCAGTTGACAGATTACCTTGAGGAAAACTGTGGGCAAATGAGGTTGTGTTACAAGTTAAAAACCTGGCCAATTGAAAGATTAGCTTAATTTATCTGCTGAAGTAGGAAATGAAAAAAACTTGGCGAACAATTACCTTATGACAAATAATTACCATGGAAGTCTGATCCCGGAAAATGGTGGTTTAATGGGTATTAAAATGTTTCGACTCCGGGCAATAAAACCAGTATTATCATATTTGCTGGCTGTTGGCGACCTGCTGCTGGTAGTTGCCGGTTTTTTCCTGGCGTTTAGTGTTCGCTTTCCAAAAGAGGTGCCTGTGGTTAACTGGCAGCCTTTTATTCAGATTGCACCATGGGTAGGGATAGCAACATTAATCCTGTTTGCCGGGTTGGGACTTTACGGGAACCGTCATAATGGGCTTACTTTAATGCTGCGGGGAGTTATTACTGGTATAGTAGGTGTGATGATTGTTACCATGGCCCTTACTTTCTGGTTTCGTGGTTTTGCCTTCCCGCGTAGTGTATTGATTCTGGCGGCTTTGATCCAGGTGTTAATGATCTGCGTCTGGCGGTATTTTTTCTGGCACGTGGAGCGTTGGTTGTACGGGCAGCGGCAATTACTGGTTATAGGACATTCTCCGGAAGTGACGGAAGTTCTTGGCAGGTTATTTAATTTGCCCCGGGGTTGGTTTAAGGTACGGCAGGTGCTGCCGCCGGAGAGGCTGAATGAGTTGCCGGCCTGGTTGTTTCAGGTAGATGCTGTTTTGATCGTGCCTTCGCTTTCCCGGGAAGATAAGGCAGCTGTTTTAACTGCCTGCCTGGAGGCGCGTCGGGAGGCTTACGTTGTGCCCGACCTTTATGATATTATGCTGAGTCACGGCAATATGCTGCAGTTAGATGACCTGCCTGTGGTGGAGGTGCAGGATATCCGTTTATCGTGGCTGCAGCGGGCGACAAAAAGGACGATGGACCTGACAGTAGCGGGATTGGGCCTGCTGCTGCTTTTGCCCGTGGTGCTGGCTTGCGCGCTGGTGGTGGCAATTACTTCTCCTGGCCCCGTGTTTTATTTGCAGGAGCGTATTGGCTTTAGAGGACGTCCGTTTTTGTTGTATAAATTTCGTACTATGGTAAAGGATGCGGAAAACTTAACCGGCCCTGTGCTGGCTGATGAGCAAGACCCCCGTATTACCCGTGCCGGACGTTTTTTGCGTGCCGTCCGGCTGGACGAGTTGCCGCAGTTAATCAATGTATTGAAAGGAAACATGAGTATTGTTGGGCCAAGACCGGAAAGGCCCTTCTTTGTTGAACAGTTTCTCAGCAAAATGCCTGATTACCGTTACCGGTACCTGGTAAAACCGGGGCTGACGGGAATGGCCCAGGTGTATGGCAAATATACTACCTCTGCTGCGGATAAGCTGCGCTATGACCTGTACTATATTCGTAACTATTCACTGTTGCTGGATCTGAAGATTGTTTTGCAAACCATTCCTGTGGCTTTGGGAGGCGAGGCGGCGCGGGGCCTGAGCAGCAAAACGGATTCAAAAAAAGAGGCTGTTATCCATGCTTTAGTAAATGATGTTGTTCAACAGACAGCGACGGGGAAAGAGGGATAGCGGCAGGTCATAACCTTTAACATAGCAATTTGTTTTAAAGTAAGGTAAGCGGCGGATGAAAATACCTGCCGCTTACCGGGTTTGCTGGAGATTTCTAACGGCAGGGAGAATTTTTATGTGATGATTGTCACATTTTATGCCTGAGTTCTGGTTGCTCCGTGCTTTATACCGTGTTATAATTTGCATGGTTGTTGGAACGGATTTAGTCATGGAGAAGGGGCAAGAGGTGGTAATAATGAAGCTGGCCATTTCCGGAAAAGGTGGGGTGGGCAAGACTACTGTTGCTGCTGCGCTGGTGAAGTCTTTTGCCCGTACCCACCGCTTGGTTTATGCTATAGACGGGGACCCGGATGCCTGCCTGGCTGCTGCCGTGGGAATTCCCGAAGAAACAGCCGGTCAGATTAAGCCGGTAGTGGAGATGAAGGACCTGATCCGTGCTAAAAGCGGGTCAGGGGCTTTTTACGTGCTTAATCCCAGAATGGACGATGTGCTTGAAGATTATTCGTATTCTCTTGATAACATCAGGTTTTTTCGGATGGGTGAAATAAAAAAAGGAGGTTCCGAGTGTTACTGCCGGGAGAACACCTTCCTGCGTGCCCTTGTTTCCTCCTTGTTTTTGGAACAGGATGAGGTAGTGATTATGGATATGGGGGCGGGTATTGAACACCTGTCCCGCGGTACTGCTAAAGGGGTGGATTTAATGCTGGTGGTGGTGGAACCCAGCCGGAACAGCGTTAATACCGCACGGCAGGTACAAAAGCTGTCTTTTGACCTCGGAATCAGGGAGGCTAAAATTGTTGGTAACAAAATCCGTTCGGAAAAAGAACGGGAGTTCATTGAAAAAAGTTTCCAGCGCAATGAGTTGCTGGGATTTATTGCGTTTGATCAAAGCGTGTGGGAAAGCGCCATGGAAACACCCGCTGCAGCTGGTGTAGGGAGATGGCTGGCGGTTGATGTAGAGAGAATCAAAGAAAAAATAACGTAAAGTTTAACCATGGAGGTAAGCAATGCCAAGGTTTAGGGACACAGAACTGACCAGTCGGCCGTCGGATCAGGATAAACCCCGGCGGGTGAAAAGCCCCAAGGACGTAAAACGCTCTGTTGACCCGGCTGTGCTGGAAATGATTGATGTAGCCAGGGAACAGGGCGTGATTACTGCCTTTGACCGGGTGCTGGCCCAGCAGCCGCAGTGCCAGTACGGGTACAGGGGCCTTTGCTGCCGCTTTTGCATGATGGGACCCTGCCGTATTAAGGCCGACGAGGGCCCGGCCAGCAGGGGCATTTGCGGCGCTAACGCCTGGACCATCGTTGCCCGCAGTGTGGGTCTGATGATTTTGACCGGGTGCGCTTCCCACGCCCAGCACGGCAACCATATTGCGCATGTTTTATATATGGTTGCCGGGGGGTATGCTCCTGATTACGCCATTAAAGATCCGGAAAAATTAATCCGTATCTGCAAGCAAATAGGAATAGAAACCGGGGGTAAAGAACTTCTCGATTTGGCCAGGGAACTTGCCGGTGCGGCATTAGAGGATTTCAGCCGCTTAAAAGGCGAAGGGGAAGCCACCTGGATAGCGAAAAAACAGATCAAAGACCGGCTGGAAAAATACAGAAGCCATTTAGTTATGCCCCACGGCATTCACGCCACCATTTCCGGCCTGGTCACTCAGGCGCATGTCGGCATGGATAACGATCCGGTAAACCTGGTTTTCAGCGCCGTGCGTGTGGGCCTGGCTGATCTTTCCAGTATGTGGCTGGCTACGGATATTTCAGATATTCTTTTCGGCACTCCGCAGCCGGTGCTTAGCGAAGCCAACATGGGCGTGCTGAATCCAAAGAAGGTTAATATAGTTGTTCACGGCCATAACCCACTGTTGAGTGAGATGGTCGTGGCTGCGGCCCGTGAAATGGAAGGTGAGGCTAAAGCTGCCGGAGCGGAAGGGATTCAGCTTTCCGGTATTTGCTGCACAGGTAACGAAGTGCTGATGCGTCAGGGTGTTCCCATTGTAACTTCCTTCTCTTCCCAGGAACTTGCCATCTGCACCGGTGCGGTGGATGCCATGGTGGTGGATGTGCAGTGCATCATGCCGGGCCTGAATACCGTGGCCCAGTGCTTCGGCACCAGGCTGATCTATACTTCCGGTATCGTCAAAAACCCCGGTACAATCCACATCGACTACCAGGAAGCCAGGGCCATGGAGAACGCCAGGGAAGTAATCCACTACGCCATCGAAGCTTATAAGGAAAGAGGCGCGCGTCCGACGCACATCCCGAATGTGAAAAACCGTGTGGTGGCAGGCTGGAGCATGGAAGCCATCTTTGAGGTGTTTAGATCTGTCAATCCCGGTAATCCTGTACGCGTTCTCAATGACGCCATTCTATCCGGCGAACTAAAAGGTGTCATCTTAATGGCCGGTTGCAATAACTTAAAAACTTTCCAGGACGAGGCGCATATTGAAATTGCCAAAGCAATGCTTAAAAACGATGTGTTTGTTGTTTCCACCGGTTGCCACGCCCAGGCCTGCGCGAAGGCCGGCCTGATGGATCCCGGCAGAATAGATGAGTTTTGTGGAAAGGGATTAAAGAGTTTCTATAAACGCATTAGTGAAAAGGCCAACTTAAAATATGGCTTGCCGCCGGTGTTCCACATCGGATCTTGCGTTGATAACTCCCGTGCTGCCGAGTTATTGATGTTGATGGCCAGCGATCTCGGCGTAGATACGCCGAAAGTTCCTTTTGTTGCTTCCGCTCCGGAAGCGATGAGCGGTAAAGCTACCAGTATCGGTACCTGGGCCGTCGCCATCGGCCTGCCTACTCATGTAGGCGCCATGCCGCCGGTAGAAGGCTGCGACCTTATTTACAGCATCCTCACCCAGGTGGCCAGCGATGTCTATGGTGGCTATTTTATTTTAGAGCCGGACATAGCTGTAGCAATCCGGAAGCTGCTGGGCGCCCTGGAATACAGGACCTGGAAATTAGAGATACACCGCCGGGTTGCTGAGGATCTGGGAACCGCTTTATGCCAGAATTGGTAAAAACCGTGAGTGAAAAGGAGAGAATAAAAATGGCCGGGGCCATTAATTTTGACCGGATATTTGAAGACGCCATTGAGCCGGGCAAGGAGCCCAAAAGGCTGTTTAAAGAAGCTTACGAAGGTGCGGTAACGGCCGTCAGTTATGCGGAAATATTACTAAACCAGGCTATCCGCAGGTATGGCAAGGATCATCCGGTGGCTTATCCCGATACAGCTTATTTTTTACCTGTTATCCGCTGCTTAAGTGGTGAGGAGATCAAGACTTTGGGTGATTGCCTGACTCCCCTTAACCGCCAGCGAATGCTTATGCGGGAGGAGAAGACGTTTGCCAATGCCAGGCAGTGGGGAGAAGCTGCCTGGTATGCAGCCGATATTATTGAAGCGGTAAGATACCTAAGGCATACGCCGGAAAACCCGCTGCATGTCCCGCCGTGGACAGGCTTTATAGGTGACCCTGTGGTACGCTCGTACGGAACCAAGATGGTGGACTGGACCATTCCGGGCGAGGCCGTAATCCTGGGCCGGGCGAAGAACAGCAAGGCAATCGCCAGGGTTGTAAACAAGTTGATGGAAATGGGCTTTATGCTTTTCCTTTGCGACGAGGTTTGTGAACAGTTGCTGGAGGAAGGCGTTAAGCTGGGAGCAGAGTTTATTGCTTATCCGGTGGGTAACTTTACCCAGGTGGCGCACGCGGCGAATTACGCCCTGCGGGCGGGTATGATGTTCGGTGGAATTCCGGCCGGCTTAAGAGATGCCCAGCGCGATTACCAGCGCAGGCGGATTCAGGCCTTTGTTCTCTACCTGGGCGAGCACGATATGGTCAAGACGGCCGCTGCCATGGGAGCTATAAACGTAGGCTTCCCGGTCATTACGGATCAGC
Organism: Firmicutes bacterium UBA4053; assembly: GCA_002382125.1. Classification (GTDB taxonomy): domain Bacteria; phylum Bacillota; class Desulfotomaculia; order Desulfotomaculales; family Nap2-2B; genus UBA4053. The sequence continues at coordinate 14,664 of DFZP01000005.1, read as the reverse complement.
CCCTGCCGGAGGATAAACAGATCAAAGACTGGTTTGTTTCCGAGCCGGATTATGATAAAATAGTACAAACCTGCCTGGAAGTGCGGGGAATTAAAATCACCACCGTTGATATTGATGCGCCGATCACCATTGGTCCGGCCTTTGAAGGTGAGAGCGTCCGCAAGAAAGATATGTACGTGGAGTTCGGCGGTACCCGTACAACGGGCTTTGAGCTGGTAAGGACGGTTGGCGCCGACGAGTGTGAAGATGGTAAAGTGGAAGTTGCCGGACCCGATGTGGATACCGTGGAACCGGGCGGGGCCATGCCGATCGGTATTGTGGTGAATGTGTACGGCCGCAAGATGCAGGAAGACTTCGAACCTGTGCTGGAGCGCCGCATCCATTATTTCTGCAACTATGGTGAAGGATTATGGCACGTGGCGCAGCGGGACATCATGTGGGTGCGCATCAGTAAAGATGCTTTTGCTAAAGGGTTCCGTTTAAAGCACATCGGCAATATTCTGTCTGCTAAGTTCAAGGCTGAGTTCCCCGCGATTGTAGACCGGGTGCAGGTGACCATTTATACTGACGAGCAAAAAGTACAGGAATTAAAAGAGATGGCCCGCGGCTATTATAAAAAACGGGATGATCGCTTAAAGCAGCTGCGGGACGAAACGGTGAATACCTTCTATTCCTGCCTGCTTTGTCAGTCCTTTGCGCCCACGCACGTTTGCGTCATTGCACCCGAACGGGTGGGCCTGTGCGGGGCGGTCAGTTGGCTGGATGCCAAGGCGGCCTTCGAAATTAACCCGCACGGTGTTAATCAGCCTATCCTCAAGGAAGGGGTGATTGACGAGGTTAAAGGACAGTGGGAATCCTTTAATGATTTTATATATAAAAATTCCCAGCGCAGCATTACTAATGTTAACTTTTACACCATCATGGAGTACCCGATGACCTCCTGCGGCTGTTTTGAGTGTATTTTAAGCATAGTACCGGAGTGCAACGGCTTCATGGTGGTAAACCGGGAACACAGAGGTATGACTCCCTCCGGCATGAGCTTTTCTACCATGGCCGGCATGATTGGCGGCGGGGCGCAGATGCCCGGTTTTATGGGTATCGGTAAGTCTTATTTGGGTTCCCGCAAGTTTGTTCCGGCTGATGGTGGCCTGGCCCGTCTGGTGTGGATGCCCAAGGCATTAAAAGAGCAGTTGCGATCCGCACTGGAAGAAGCTGCCGAAGACGCCGGTTTAGGGAAGAATTTCGTCGACAAGATTGCCGATGAAACAGTCAGCGCCAGCGGGGAGGAAATCCTGCCTTTCCTGGAAGAAAAGGGACACCCGGCACTGGTCATGGAACCACTTATTTAAGCCTGGCTTGTTAAAAAGCAGGTGTAGTACGCGAAAGGGACACCTGTCTAAACGAACAGGTGTCCCTTTCGCGTATGCTTGCTTTGAGAACGCCAAGCAAAGATTTATTTTTAGGGAGAAAAAAGGAGATATGGCATTAACGGGTTTGGAAGTTTTTAAGCAATTGCCCAAAACAAACTGCAAAAAATGTGGTCATCCCACCTGTCTGGCCTTTGCCATGACTTTGGCCAGCGGTAAGGCCAACCTGGATCAATGTCCGGATATAAGCGCAGCAGCGAGGGAGTTCCTTGATTCTGCTTCAGCGCCACCGGTTACCCTGGTAAAAATCGGGACTGGTGAACGGGAGGTGCAACTGGGCAATGAAACGGTTCTTTTTCGTCATGACAGGCGTTTTGAACACCCCACTGGTATTGCCATCCTGGTCTCCGGCACGCAGGACGACATTGCTGCCAAAGTTGAGCAGGTTGACAGGCTGGTATTTGACCGGGTGGGCCAGATTCACAACATAAACCTGGTAGCTGTGAAAAATTCTTCCGGCGATGGCGGAAAGTTTGCTGAGGCGGTAAAGACTGCTTCAGAGAAGACAGACTTTCCGTTAATTTTGATCAATGAAGACCCGTCGGCGATAGAAAAGGCGCTGATCGTTGAGGGCGCTAAAAAACCGCTTGTTTGCGGGGCCAATGCTGCTAATTACGAGGCCATGACGGCTGTGACCAAAAAATTTGATGTGCCCATGGTGGTTAAGGGCGCTGATCTTAATGAACTGGCCGGGTTAGTCGAAAAAGTAGTCGCCCTGGGACACAAGCAACTGGTTCTTGATTCCGGCGCCAGGGAGGTAAACAGGGTACTGGCCGACCAGACACAGATCCGCCGTCAGGCTTTGAAGCGCTTCCGGCCGTTTGGCTATCCTACCATTGCTTTTGCAGACAATGAAGACCCGGTACAGGCAGTATTGGAAGCAGGAGTTTACATTGCCAAATATGCCGGCATTGTAGTCTTATCAAGCGCCGATCCGGCAGATATTTTACCCTTAATTACCCTGCGCCTGAACATTTATACAGATCCCCAGAAACCCATTGCTATGGAGTCCAGGATATACGAAATCGGTACGCCGGGTTCTGATGCTCCTGTCTTTGTAACCACCAATTTCTCGCTGACTTATTTCTGCGTGGCAGGGGATGTAGAAGCGGCGCGGGTGCCTGCTTATATTCTGCCCGTAGATACCGGCGGCATTTCCGTGCTTACCGGCTGGGCGGCAGGAAAGTTTACGCCCGAGAAGATCACGGAGATGCTCCAGGGTTCTGGTATAGCAGACAGGGTTTCACACCGTAAGGTAATTATTCCCGGCGGGGTGGCAGTATTAAGCGGCAAGCTGCAGGAATTATCCGGTTGGGAAGTGCTGGTGGGGCCGCGCGAATCTTCCGGTATACCGGCGTTTATCAAGCAGCGCTGGATTGCCTAAAGAACTGTTTTTTAAGGAGACATATAAAACATGCCGGACTTCACTATAAAATTTGCTTCCGATAACAAGACGGCAGTTATTCCGGAAGGGGAAAATCTTCTGCACGCAATTGCAGCGGCGGATATTCCATTGGAAGCTTCCTGTGGCGGGAAGGGCGCCTGCAGCAGTTGCAAGGCGCTGTTGAAGGAAGGAAAGGTAAAATTAATGGCGACCGGTAAGCTGACGGAAGAAGAATTGGCGGCCGGATATATCCTGGCCTGCCAGAGCATCCCGGAAAGCGACCTGGTAATAGAAATCCCTGAAGAGTCCCGGTTAAGCGAACACCAGATGGTTTTAGACGATCCCGGTGAGCGTTTTGCTGACGGAGAAACACCTGCTGATGGCTTTCTGGCGGAAGGAAACGGGCTGTGTGCCCAGGGTTCTTGCGAACCCTTGTACAGAAGGATAAAGCTTAAGATTCCAGAACCCACACTTGATGATCCGGAAGACGACCTGGGAAGGCTTTCGCGGACCTTGCATAAGGAATTCGGGATCGAGCACCTGCGGCTTAACCTGGATACCATGCGTTCCCTGCCGCACGTTTTAAGAAAGGCCGGCTGGGAGGTAAGCGTTCATCTAACCGAGGCCGCCGGATACAAGGCAACCGGTATTGAAGAAATAGAATCCGTCCGGGAGGACAAGAAGTACTATGGCCTGGCCATTGATATAGGTACAACTACGGTGGTAGTCCACCTGGTTGACCTGGAAACGGGTATTTCTGCAGGAGTGAAGGGAACTTATAACAGGCAGGCGATTTTTGGTGATGACGTAATCTCCCGGATTATCTACGCCGGTGAACATCAGGACGGCCTGCAGGAATTACAAAGAACTGTCATGGCGACGATAAATGAGTTGATTGATGATCTGCTGAAATCACACCGGATCAGTCATGCTGATGTAAGGGCTGCCGTTTGTGCGGGCAACACTACGATGATTCACTTGTTCCTGGGTCTGGAGCCGGCATATATCCGCCTGGAACCGTATGTGCCGGTGGCAAACAATATACCGGCAGTGCGGGCGCACCGGCTGGGTTTAAAGATTTACCCGCGGGCCTGGGTACAATGTGTTCCCGGCGTCGCCAGTTATGTTGGCGGGGACATTACGGCGGGGGTGCTGGTCACAGGTATGGCAGAGGGAGAGAAAACGACCCTTTTCATTGATGTGGGCACCAATGGAGAAATGGTTCTGGGAAATAAAGAATGGTTGATCGCCTGTTCCTGTTCGGCCGGGCCGGCCTTTGAAGGAAGCGGTATCCGGTGCGGTATGCGGGCCATGAAGGGAGCGATTGAATTTGTTAATGTTGCTGCCGGAGGGGCAAAAGTGGAGTACCGTACCATAGGTAATGTACCGCCGGCGGGTATTTGCGGATCTGGTCTGATTGATTGCCTGGCGTCTTTAAATAAAGCCGGCGTTATTGACCGGGCCGGTAATTTTGTTTCCGGTTTGAACACCCGCCGGTTGCGGGAAGGGGTTGACGGAACAGAGTATGTACTGTCTTGGGCGGCAAGATCAGGACATGGGGAGGACATTACCATTTCAGAACCGGAAATCAAGAATTTGGTTCGTTCCAAAGCAGCGGTATTTGCCGGCATCCGGTCGATGTTGACAATGGTTGGCTTGCCCATGGAAGCTATTGAGCGTGTATTCATTGCCGGTGGTTTTGGACGGTATATAAACGTTCAGCAGGCAATTGCCATCGGTATGTTTCCGGATTTACCGGTAGAAAAGTATACTTATATTGGCAACAGTTCGGTAAAAGGAGCAAAGCTGGCGCTGCTTTCGCAGCCGGCCCGGGAAAAGGCGCAGGAATTAGCCGGACGCATTACGTATTTAGAGCTTTCTGTGGGCAATACTTTTTATGAAGAGTTTGTATCGGCTCTTTTCCTGCCGCATACTGATTTAAGTTTATTTCCATCATTATTTTAAGGTTTGGGGGAAGCAGATAAAATGGCCTTTACGATAGCAGTTGCAGGGAAGGGGGGGACGGGTAAAACCACGCTCGCGGCGCTGGTCATCAGACAATTGATCCGGGCTGAAAAAGGTCCTGTTTTGGTGGTGGATGCCGATGCCAATGCCAATCTTAACGAGGCTTTGGGCATCGAGGTAGAGGATACCATAGCTGAAATGATGGCCCGGATCAACAACAACCTGGAACCGCTGCCTGCCGGCATGACCAAGGACCAGTACATGGCCTTTCGTATCCACCAGTTGCTGGCCGAAGGAGACGATTTTGATCTTTTAGTCATGGGAGGGCCTGAAGGTCAGGGATGTTATTGTTATGCGAACAATCTGCTGCGCGGCTTTATTCAGCAGTTGAGCGGTAATTATCCTTTTGTAGTAATGGACAATGAAGCCGGAATGGAGCATTTGAGCAGGCGCACTACCCAGAATGTGGATATTCTGTTCGTTACCAGTGATTCCACCGCCAGGGGCATCCGTTCTGCCGGGAGGGTAAAGGAATTGGTAAAGGCTTTGAGCCTGGATATTAAAAGGATGTATCTGGTGGTCAGCAAAGCGGTAGATGATTCCGTAGAGGCGCTGAGGGAGGAAATCCAGCGCACGGGGTTGGAATTGACCGGTGTCATTCCTTTAAATGAACAGGTTTATGAGTTTGACCTGCTGAGCAAACCTCTGTGGGGTTTGCCTGATGATTCGCCGGTAGTGGCAGCGGTTGCCGGAATCATGAAGAAGGTAGAAATTCTGTAAAGAAAATTGTTTTTTATAAAAAGGAGAGGGAATTGTGGCTGTTGCAATTGCTAAGGAAAAATGGAGCAGCCGGGTAAACGAAGTGGTCATTGGCGTCGAACCGAATGTGGTGAAGGTGGGTGGTGAGAACACCTTGCCCTTTCTTCGCTTTGAAGGCGTGGTGCCCAACCGCCCGGTGGTTGCCCTTGAAGTATGGGACATGGAACCACTTGATTGGCCAGGAATGTTGACTTCCGCCTTCGATGGTGTATTGGATAACCCGGTGGCCTGGGCTAAAAAGTGTGAGGAATGTGGAGCGGATTTAATTTGCCTGACCCTGATCAGCTCACATCCTGACAACAAGAACAGCAGTCCTGCCGAGTGCGCTGCTACCGCCAAAGCCGTGGCGGAGGCTGTGAAGGTGCCCTTGATTGTTGTAGGTTCCGGTGTGGAGGAAAAGGATGCTCAGGTTATTGAGGCAGCAGGGGAAGCGTTGAGAGGCAGAAATTGCCTGTTGGGTTGCGCCAGGCCGGAGAACTATAAAACTATTACCGCCGCCTGCATGGTCCACGGGCATAATATCATTGCTTCCAGCCCGCTGGATATCAATTTGGCTAAACAGTTAAATATTTTGATTACCGAGATGAACCTGGCGGCTAACCGTATTGTCATTGATCCCCTGGTGGGTGCGTTAGGGTACGGTATTGAGTATGCTTATTCGATTATGGAAAGGTCCAGGATTGGCGCTTTAACCGGCGATAAAATGCTGTCCATGCCGGTGATTTGCTTCATTGGCCAGGAGGTATGGAAGACTAAGGAGGCTAAAAATACGGCCGAAGAATCCCCGGAGTGGGGCGATCAGGCGCGGCGGGCCATCCTGTGGGAGACTATGACCGCCATTACTTTTGCCCTGGCGGGTGGTTCGATTATGGTCTTAAGGCACCCCGGATCGTTAAAGCAATTTATGCTCAACATCAACAAGATGATGGAGTCAAATGCTTACTAAAAACAAAATCACAAGGAGGATTAAATTCCATGCAGTTTATTGGTGAGCGTATTAACGGTATGTTTAAGGACATCCGGGAAGCTATTTTGAATAAAGATCCTGAGCCGGTCAGATACTGGGCTAAACGCCAATATGAAAGATACGCTGCTTTTCTTGATGTAAACACCGGGCTCACAGTGGAGGCCAAAGATCAATCCGCCGTTATGGAGTGGCTGGTTAAGACGGCGCAGGAGGCCGTAGATCTGCCCTGTTGCATTGATTCAACCAATCCCGACGCCATTGAGGCAGGGCTGGCAGTTCATAAGGGCAAAGCATTAATTAACTCCACCACCGCCGACCAGTGGAAGATGGATACGTTCATGTCCATGGCCACGAAGTACGGGGCAGCCATCATCGGCCTGGCCATGAACGAAAGGGGAGTGCCTAAAAGCGCGGCCGACCGGACGGCCCTGGCCATGGAACTTGTGGTAAACGCCGACGCCAACGGGATTCCCATGGAAGATCTGTACATCGATCCGCTGGTTCTTCCTGCAAATGTCGGGCAGGAACACGGCCCGGAGGTTTTGGGGGCGTTGCGCCAGATCAAAATGCTGGCCGATCCGTCGCCGCGGACGACAATGGGTTTGAGCAACATTTCCCAAAGGTGTGCCAACCGGCGCCTGCTCAACCGTACTTTCTTGATTATGTCCATGGCAGCAGGTCTGGATTCTGCCATCGTTGACCTGGATGACGATGAGTTGATAGATGCGGTTGCCGCGGCCAACATCCTTTTAAACAAGGATATTTATTGCGATTCGTTTACCAGGACATTCAGGCAGAGATAGGCGTGTGCCGGTCTGGATAAAAAGGGAAGATTCGAAATGCTTGACACGCTTTTCACTTTACATGTATTATACTTAGGGATAAGCGAAAAACGGAGGTGATGTGCTAATGGGTTCACAGGGAGTTGGCGCTGTATTGGTAGTCGGCGCCGGAATTGCCGGTATCCAAGCCTCGCTTGATCTTGCTGAGGCCGGCTATTATGTATATCTGGTGGAAAAGGCGCCGGCTATTGGCGGGGTCATGCCCATGCTGGATAAAACCTTCCCTACCAACGATTGCTCGATGTGTATTCTTTCACCAAAGCTGGTTGAGTGTGGAAGGCACCTGAATATAGAAATCCTTAATGGTTCTGTATTGATGGATCTGCAGGGGGAAGCTGGTAATTTTCAGGCGACTGTTAAAAAGTACGCCAGATGTGTAGATTTGGCTAAGTGTACCGGCTGTGGCTCATGTGCCGAAGAATGCCCCCAGGATGTTGATGATGAATTTAACCAGGGGCTTGGTCAGAGGAAAGCTATCTATAAGTTATATGCTCAGGCTTACCCGAATGCTTATGCGATCGATAAAGAAAACTGCCTGGAGTGCGGCGCCTGTGAAGAAGCCTGTCAGGCGGGCGCGATTGATCATTCCATGGAAGATGAGATCCTGGAACTAAACGTAGGAGCGGTTATTTTATGTCCGGGCTTTGCAAAGTTTGATGCTTCTGAATTAGATTATTATGGTTACGGAAAACATGCCAATGTAATCACCAGTCTGGAGTTTGAAAGAATCTTGAGTGCTTCCGGTCCTTTTGGCGGACACCTGATCCGCCCTTCGGATCATCAAGAATTGAAGAAGATCGCCTGGATTCAGTGCGTTGGTTCGCGTAACGTAAGAAATGAACTTGGCTACTGTTCCTCGGTATGCTGTATGTACGCCATTAAGGAGGCGGTAATTGCCAAGGAACATAGCTCCGGACAACTGGAGACGACTATCTTTTTTATGGACATGCGTACTTACGGTAAAGATTTTGAGAAGTATTATGTTCGGGCCGAGCAAGAGCACGGGGTAAAGTTTACCCGCTCCAGAATTTATAGCGTGGAAAAGGCTCCTGATGAAAGCGGTGACATGATGGTTAAATATGCCCGTGAAGATGGCAGCGTGGGAGTCGATCGTTTTGACCTGGTAGTGCTTTCCATTGGCCTTAAGTCTCCGGAGTTCAGTAATCAGGCGCAAAAACTGGGGGTAACCTTGAATGAGTTTAATTTTTGCGAACCCGAGCCCTTAACGGGAGTAAGTACCGTGCGGCCGGGGGTCTACGTGGCCGGAGCGTTCCGCGGGCCGTGTGATATTCCGGAAACTGTAATGCAGGCCAGCGCGGCTGCCGGTGAGGCGCAAGTAGCGCTTTCCGGAGTACGCGGCACACTGGTGAAGGTCAAAGAGTATCCCGGGGAAAGAAACGTTTTAGGCGAGCCCACAAGAATTGGGGTTTTTATCTGCCATTGCGGGATCAATATCGGCAGCGTGGTAAATGTTCCGGAGTCGGTGGAATACGCCAAAACATTGCCCAACGTGGCTTTTGCCATGGGAAACCTCTATAGTTGTTCACAGGATGCCCAAAATATTGTCAGGCAGGCCATTATCGAACATAACCTGAACAGGGTGGTCGTGGCTTCCTGTACGCCGCGCACACACGAGCCGCTTTTCCAGGAAACCTTGCGGGAGGCGGGTTTAAATTCCCACCTGTTTGAAATGGCCAATATCCGGGATCAGTGCTCCTGGGTGCATATGAACGAGCCCGAAAAGGCTACGGCGAAAGCTAAAGATCTGGTTAAAATGGCAGTTTCCAAGGCTTCCCTTTTAGAACCGGTAAAGCAATCTTCGCTGGGCATGAGCCACAATGTACTGGTCATTGGCGGTGGAATTTCGGGGATCACCAGTGCTTTGGAGTTGGCCGGGCAGGGTTACCAGGTTCATTTAGTGGAAAAGGAAAACTTCTTAGGAGGCCTGGCCACCAGGATCAAAGAGGGTATGCGGGGAGAAGATATACCGGCTTACCTGGCCGGCGTAATTGAACAGGTTAAAACTCACCCGTTGATTAAAGTATATCTGGGTTGTGATGTAGAGAATGTTTCGGGGTTTGTGGGAAATTTTGTCACCACCTTATCTTCCGGAGAAGAAATTCAGCATGGGGTAGCTGTTCTGGCTACAGGCGCTAAAGAATACCGGCCGGCAGAGTATTCTTATGGCCAAAGTGAAGGGGTGATGACGCTTCTGGAGCTTGGAGAGGCCATGGCCGGCGGCGAACCACGGATAAGTCAGGCGAAGAGTATAGTTCTCATTCAATGTGTCGGTTCACGTGAAGAAGGCAGGATGTACTGCAGCAGGATTTGCTGTACTAAGGCAGTTAAAACGGCATTAAAGTTGAAAGACATGAATCCCGGTCTGGCTGTTTATATTTTGTATCGCGACATGAGAACGTATGCTTTTTATGAGAAGTATTACCAGCAGGCCAGAGAGCGGGGAATTATTTTTATCCGTTACAATCCGGACCGGAAACCGGTTGTTGAGGCAACTGAACAGGGTTTGACAGTTACGGTGACTGATCATATTTTAAATGTTCCCATGGCGCTGCAGGCGGATTTGGTAGGGCTGGCTACAGCAATTATACCTTGCACCGAGAACGGCAGGTTATCCCAGCTTTTCAAAGTGCCGCTTACGGAGGACGGTTTTTTCCTGGAAGCCCACATGAAGTTGCGACCTGTTGATTCCAGCAACGACGGCGTGTTTATCTGCGGGCTGGCTCACGGTCCCAAGAACCTGGAGGAAAACATCTGCCAGGCTAAGGCTGCTGCTGCCCGTGCTTCCACTATACTGGCCAAAGAAGTTGTAACCATAGAAGGCAAATGCGCTTACGTAAATAAAAGAAAATGCGCCGCCTGCGGCCTGTGTGAGGCAATTTGTCCGTCGAAAGCGGTGGCTGTTGATGCCGCTGAAAAAGTGGCGAAAGTCAACGAGGCTTTGTGTAAGGGTTGTGGGGCTTGTGCTTCTTCATGTCGCTGCGGGGCGATAAATATTAAAGGATTTACTGATGATCAGATTATGGCTATGGTCAATGCGCTGTAGCAGGGAGAGGAGTGAATCTGTATGGATTGGGAACCCAAAATAGTGGCCTTTTTGTGTAACTGGTGCAGTTATGCGGGTGCTGACCTGGCCGGTGTGAGCAGGATTCAGTACCCCCCTAACGTGCGGGTGGTCCGTGTTCCTTGCGCGGGCCGGGTTAATCCGTTGTTTATCCTTAGCGCTTTGCGGCAGGGCGTCGACGGCGTATTAACCTCCGGGTGACACCCCGGCGACTGCCACTATGTTAGTGGCAATCTGGTGGCCAGAAGAAAATTTGCCCTGTTGAAAAATTTGCTGGACTACATGGGCGTAGATGAAGGCCGGGTTAATTTCGCCTGGGTTTCTGCTTCCGAAGGGGGCCGGTTTGCCGAACTGATCGAAGAAGTTACCGGAAAGGTGAAAAAACTGGGGCCCAACAAGGGATTGATAGAAAAAAGCGAGGAGGGCTGTTGCGGATGCAAGTCGCCAGCTTAATCCAGGACGCGGCTAAAAGGCTTCTGGCAGAAGGGCAGGTAGAGCTGGTGTTAGGTTTTAGCGAAGGAAGTTTGCCTTTGCGAAGCACCCCTGGCTTTGTCCGCCGCCCAGAAGATGCGGTAAAGCTGATCTGGGATCATACATGTGAAAACAACCTGGCTGTTTACCTGCTTAAAAGAAAGTCAAAAACTGCTATAGTGGCCAAGGGCTGCGATACGCGTGCTATTGTTACGCTTATTCAGGAAAATCAAGTTGATCGCAACAATTTATATATCATTGGGGTGCCCTGTACTGGCATGATCGACCGGCGCAAGGTGGAAGCGCTTTTAGAAGGGCAGGAGTTGATGGCAGCCAGGGTGGATCATGACCAGTTGACGGTTGAAGGCAAGGATCTGGAGAAAACAGTTCCCCTGGCCGAAGTGCTCCATGATACGTGTAAAGCCTGCACTTGCCCCAATCCGGTAATTTATGACGAACTTGCCGGTGAACGGGTGCCGGAAAAGCCGGCCGGTGATTTTAACNNTACGCCTGCCGCCAGGCCTGCCCGTTGTGTTACTGCGAAGAATGTTTTGTGGACTGCAGCACCCCGCAGTGGATTGGAAAGGCTGCCCGGACGGAGGACAACCTGCTCTTTCAAGCCGTGCGGGTCTTTCATCTGGCCGGGCGGTGCGCCGACTGCGGCGCCTGCGAACGGGCCTGCCCGGTGGGGTTAAAGTTGTCCCTCTTAACCCGCAAGATGGTTAAGGAGGTAAAGGATTTGTTTGATTATGAGGCAGGTCTTGATCTGGAGCGCAAGCCTGTACTGACTACTTTTGCCGTCAACGACCCGCAGGCATTCTTGGTGAAGGAGTGAGGTGAAAAGGATGATAATTAAGAAAAGCGAACTGAGCAGTTTCCTGGATAAATTAACCGGTCAGTATCAGGTATTGGCGCCTGTAAAGAAAGGGCTGGAGTTTTATTTTCAGCCGATCAGTTCGGGGGTCCAGGCTGACCTGAGTTACAGTAATTCCGTAACGGCGCCCAAAGGGATCCTTTTCCCTCAATCAGAGACCCTTTTTAATTATGATGTGCAGGGTGAAACGGCGGACATGCAGGAGTGCCTTGATACCGGCAAAAAAGTTATTTTCGGCCTTCGCCCCTGTGATGCGAAAAGCCTTGTTCTGCTGGATAAGGTTTTTCATGGTGAGAAGTATCAGGACCCGTATTATCTGAGCAGAAGGGCGAATACAGTGCTGGTCGGACTTGGTTGCGGCGAGCCGCGCGGCACATGTTTTTGCGCTTCCCTGGACGGTGGCCCTTTCGGCACAGAGGGGCTTGACCTGCTGCTGGTAGACATTGGCGATAAGTATGTGGTCGAGGTAGTTAGCGAGAAAGGAGCCAGCTTTCTAACCGGCGCAAGTTTACCGCTGGCCGGTAAGGATGACCGGGCCGCGGCCGCGAAAGCCAAAGAAACGGCTTTCCAGGCCTGTACCATAAACCTTGAAGGATTAAAAGAAAAAATGGATGTCAATTATGACGATCCGGTATGGGGATTCCTGCACGAAAAGTGTCTTGGTTGCGGCGCCTGTACGTACAGTTGTCCCACCTGTCACTGCTTTGACATCCTGGACGAAGTGAAAGATTCTACCGGCTGCCGGGTGCGCAACTGGGATGCCTGCATGTTTCCGCTTTTTACGTTGCACGGGTCCGGGCATAACCCTCGGCCGACGGGAAAAGAGCGTTTCCGCCAGCGTTTCATGCATAAGTTCAAGTATTTCGTAGATAATTATGGGGCTTTTGCCTGCGTCGGCTGCGGGCGCTGTATCTTAAACTGCCCGGTAAATATTGATATCCGCCAGGTGTTAGCAGATATCAAGGCGGGAGGAGATGAAAAATGAGCAATCCGTATCTGCCCATCCCGGTAAGGTTGACAAAAAATTTTATTGAAACTGAAGACAGGCTTATTCATACTTTTACCCTGCAGTTTTTAAAGGAGGAGGATGAAAATTCTTTCTCCTACATGCCGGGACAGTTTGTAGAGATCTGTGTGTTCGGCAAGGGAGAGGCCCCTTTTGGCATTGCTTCTTCTCCCACGGAAAGCGGTTTTTTAAGGTTTTCCGTGGCTAAAGTAGGGGTGGTCACCACGGCGTTGCACGCCATGCAGGAAGGTAGTATTTTAGGGGTGCGCGGACCCATGGGGAACAGCTACCCGGTTGAGAAGCTAAAGGGTAAAAACCTGGTCATTATAGGCGGCGGCTTTGCTTTCACCACTTTACGTTCATTGATTACCTATATCCTGCATCCCGGCCACCGGGGAGATTTCGGCGAACTGACAGTAATTTATGGCGCCAGGAATCCTGGTTTGTTGCTTTACAAGGAAGAACTGGCCGAATGGGAGAAGCGTTCGGACATCAATTTGGTCTGTACCATCGATGTGCCTTGCGAGGGCTGGAATAAAAGAGTTGGTTTCGTTCCTACATGTACTAAAGAAGTGGCTCCGTGTTCAGACAACGCTTACGCCATCGTCTGCGGGCCGCCGGTGATGATTAAATTTACCACACCCGTGCTGGAAGAACTGGGCTTTAGTCCCGGGCAGGTTTTCCTCTCCCTGGAAAATAAGATGAAATGCGGTATTGGCATGTGCGGCCGGTGCAACGTGGGAGGCAAGTACGTTTGCAAGGATGGGCCTGTCTTTACCAAAGAGGAACTGGACAGGCTACCGCCTGAGTATTAGAAAGTGCTGTAACTGTTCAGCATTTAATCGATGCAGAAAGAGGTTAGCTAAACCCTGGCCTCTAAAATCTATTTACGAAGGAGGGAGTTTAAGTGCAGGCAGTTCCTAAGTTAGATCCTAACTTCAGAAAAGAAGTAGAAGAAAAAGTTGGCTCGGCTGATTTTGAACGTTGCCTTTTTTGTGGGATGTGCACGGCAGGTTGTCCTTATACAGGTTTAAGGGAGGATCTTGATCCCCGCAAGTTCATGCGTCAGATAGCTCTGGGTATGCGGGAAGAAGTTTTGAAGTCCGATTATATATGGCTTTGTACCATTTGTGAGCGCTGTACCATCAACTGTCCGATGAATGTAAATATGGCTGAGGTTGCATATGCTATACGGGGCAAGTTTGGGATCATGCCACCGGGCGACATTATGTTCCAGTGCCGCGGTATCGGGGGTGCAAAAAGCCAAATGCGCGTCATGGCTGATTGGATCAAGAGCGAGCGAATTAAGGTAGATAAGTCGCGTAATGAAATTCCTGTAACCTACCATGATCCGTGCAACCTTGGGCGCAAGGAAGGAGTGACTGAAGAACCACGCTTTATTTTAAGCAGTGTGTGCACAGATTTCAGGGATATGCGGCCGTCCGGACGTTACAACTATTGCTGCGGGAGTAGCGGTGGAGCCTTGTATGCCGCTGAACATGAGGCCTTGAGAATAAGCATGGGCAAATTAAAAGCCGAACAGATAGAGGGAACGGGAGCCAAAATTGTTGCTACAGCCTGCCAGAATTGCGTTGAACAACTTGAAGAAATTGACAAGGCATATAACCTGGGCATTGAAGTAGTATATATCCACGACCTGGTTGATCGTGCTCTGATTACTTCTTAAAGGAGCGGGTTCAATGCAAAAATGAGCACTGGAGCAGTAATGGTAGTAGGCGGCGGCATATCAGGCATTCAGAGTTCACTGGACCTGGCGGAAGCGGGGTATTACGTCTACCTGGTGGAAAAGGCGCCGGCCATAGGCGG
>DFZP01000032.1:0-33263 GCA_002382125.1 Firmicutes bacterium UBA4053 | reverse complement strand
CCTGCAATTAAATCCCCTTCTTTCTTTGCTGTCCGTTAATTACTATTCTGCCTTATACACCTTCAAAGCCACTGAGGTCTCAGTGTTGCCTGTAAGAGGATCATAGTGCTTCAGATAAGTAGGCAAGAGTTTGCAGAAATTACTTCCCTTTCCCCTGGCAATTGGCCGGCCCTTTGCCCAAAGGCCGCCCTGACCGGCTATGCCGATGGTCCTGGGGTTTTGTCCCTCCATACATTTAAGCACTCCCTTTTCTTTTACTCCATACCGGTTTTCCATCTGGATCACATCCCCGTCCTTAATTCCTTTCTTCCCGGCAACCTCCGGATTCATGGTTACTGTCCAGGTATAAGGACACAAGTCGCTAATCTCAGATATCAGGGGGTTCTGGTTGGTAGTATTGTTGGTGTGTAAGACATCCCTGTAGGAAAACCCGAGCATGTCGTATTCATCGTCCAACTCTGTGTAACTGGTAGGATAAAACCAACTCGCAAAGGGGGTAAATTGCTTCACGTCGAGATCGAGACCCACTTCTTTGCAAATCCTTTCCGTTTCTTCCCTGGTCTCCAATAAATGCTCCATGTATACAGGGACCCTGGTATCCATCTCCCAGCGCCAGTAAACATCTTCAATAGGCTTATGCCAGGTGGCGTATCCCTGTTCTTTTACCTTTTCTGCATCTTTACCATAAACCCATTTGAGGACGCGCTCGCCTATCTCCGACCAGGTCAGTTTCTCCCCCGGCTTTATCTTCAACTCTTCGTCCTGTATTTTATAATAGACATTTATAACCTGATTAAACCTATCCCTGAACCCCAGCCTTTCTGCCAGTTCTATGAAAACGTCGAAATAATACCTGCTCTCACCTACCGGTTTGGCCACCGGTTTCTGCATGTGTATATACCAGGGCTCGTAAGAAGGGCTCTGGCTGAAAAAATAGGCGTCAAGTTCACTCTGCCAGGCATACCTTTCTAAAAAGCTGAGATCGGGAAGAACTATATCTGCTACTGCCTCATCAGTTTCGTTACTCCAGAGATCCATCTGCACCACAAACACATCTTTGCAAAACTCAACCATTGACTGCCAGTCGCAGTTGTCGATAACAAAGTTGACTGCCGGACCAATGATCATCTCTGGCCTGGCCTTCATACCCAGCTTCTTCCAGATTTCTTCCCGTTCTTTAACAAACGGAAGATGAGGGGCTGTGGCATGAACCCATAATTCTACGCAGCCCATAGATTTACAGGGTATCTCGGGCTTGTGGGGAGGCCAGGGAATATGAGCATAAAAAACTCCAGGAATTAATACCCCATCAGGCCCTTTGCTGGAAAGCATTTCATACTTTCCTTCCGGATATCTTCTTCTTTTGGAAGGCCAGCCCAGAGTGCCTCCAGGGACATCCTCCGCTCCTACCAATTCACTAAGCAGGTCTATCGCCGCCACCTGGTGGACACCGTTGGAATGCCCCTGGCCACCGCGAAAAACACAAGCAGCTACCGGTCTATAAGGGAAAACCCTCCCCTCAATTTCAATCGTGCTGCCAATCTGAGCGTTTTCCACCCACTCGGTGGCGATGCGTTTGATGGTGGCTGCCGGGACCGTACTGATTTTTGCTGCCCATTCTATTTCATATTGTTTAAGGTGTTCCTTTAAAGCCATAAATGCCGGCTGCCACTTCTGACCATATATTTCGTATTCTCTTTCCAGCGCGCAATCATCATATTTCAAAGTGGGATCGTCAAACACCTTAGCCTTTTTCTCCCGCTCGTCAAAGATCAATGGTTTACCCGATTCTTTATCTCTTATATAATGCCCATCGGCGCCAATGAGATAAGGAAGATTTGTTTTGGCCTTTAAGTACGGGGCATCATAAACTTTTAATTCATTCAGGATATAGTTGCACATGGCCAGGACTACTGCTGAATCTGTCCCGGGGAGAATAGATATCCATTCGGTGGCCTTTCCCCCGGCAAAATTGCACATGGGGTCAAAAACCACTTCCTTTACTCCCTTCTCCATTGCCTTGGCCCTTAACCTGGCTACCGTCATGGCAGAATGTCCTGAACCGGTACCCAGGCTGGTACCGAATTTAAGCACATATCTTGTATATTTCCAGTCAGGAGTTACGTCCCAGGCAGCATGAACCAACCCTGCCATCATATGAGCAGCGTTACCGCAATGCAGGCTCCCGCCTCCTGCATTTAAAGAGCCCTGCCCTTTCTGACCAAAAGCGCTTGACCATAACATGGGCCAGTTATAGGTGCCGTCGCTGCCCCGCTGGGTGGGGCCGGTGACCATAATTTTCATTGGATCGTCGGCTATGATTTTCTTCATTCTTTCTGTAATTTCACTTAAAGCTTCTTCCCAGGAAATCTCCTTCCATTTGGGGTCAACTCCTATTCCTTTTTCAGGGTTAGTTCTTCTTAAAGGCTTTTTTAGCCTGTTGGGGTCATGATAATACATCAGGCCGGCTATACCCTTGCCGCAGAGGCCGCCGTTTTCACCCCCCATGGTGCTTCCAGGAATACCCTCGATTTTAACCGGTATGCCGTTTATCCTCCTAACTTTGATTCCGCAGCCACAATAGCACACGCCACAGGTTGAGTTAATCCACACATCCTCCCATATCTTTTCTTTTTGCGCAAACATAACTTATTCCCCCTTTTTGCAAACGTGGTTGTGTATTTAAGAAAAGCTTTAGTTTTTTTAAAACTAATAACTTAAATAATACACTGATGGATCAGTGCCGAATTCCGGATGCGTTTGGTTTCCTCTGCGCTCTTTAAGAAGCTGGGACACGTTACTGAAAGGATCGTCCAGGTCGCCGAAAGTCCTGGCTTCCACCGGGCAGGCAACCACACAGGCAGGACTTGCATCCCGGTCGACCCCAGGGGTTAAACCGCGCTTAATTCCTTCGTCGATCCTTTCCACGCAAAAAGTACATTTTACCACCGTCCCTTTTTGTAACGGGTACAACTGCCCGCCCAGGACTTCCCAGGCGGTTAGCCCCTGTCCGGGGTAGTATTCTGCCTTGTCATCGTCATAAAAGGTTCGCTGTTGATAAGGACAGGCTACCACACAGTACCGGCATCCCAGGCATTTGTCATAATCTACCAACACCATGCCATCTTCTCTTTTTGAAGTAGCGCCTGTAGGACAAACCTTTACGCAGGCCGCATCCTTGCAGTGGTTGCAAAGCACTGGGTACATTTGCTTGACAACCGCCGGAAACTTACCTGTCTCACCAGTTAAGACCCTGTTCCAAAACACCCCCCGGGGCAAAAAATGCTCTTCCTTACAGGCCACCACGCAACCCCAGCAGCCAATACACTTCTTTAAATCAATAACCATGCCCCATCTGGCCATTTAAACCACCTCGTTTCTAAGACTTACTAACCATCCTCCTGAAGAACAACCTATAATAGCAGCCTTTCTACTCTCTGTTGGAGCCTCTGGGCGATAAGTCTGAGTGTTCACCCCGCAAAGCTCCGGCAGAGCTAAAGAAGCTTGTACCAGGATAAACCTCTCCCCGAATAAAACCCTACCATTCTTTGAAACTGCGTGGCGAAACTACTCCTTCCTTGTCGTTCAAGTGCCGTCCAGCGTGCTCCGGTTATCTTGTCATGGTGATCTTTTCTGCTTTCCTGCCGATAGAAGACTCAGGAAAAAGCCGCGCCAGTTTTTCCTGGGAAAGAGGGCGAGACAGCAAACTACCGCCAATATAAAAAACAGCACAACTAATAAAAATTGCCCACCCCCCAACATGATCTTTCTTAAGATTATAAATTATTACTTTTAGGTATTATCCCTTAAATATTCTTAATTGTCTGTCTTCCAGGGAACAAAGAAAATGTTTTTTTGACTACATTTTTACATTACCCAACGCTCCAACTCTTTTAAATTCAGTACGATTATTTCTTTAGCCCGTTTTTGGATTATTTTCTTGGCTTCGAGGGCACTCAACACAGTGGTGACAGTTGTACGGGTAACCCCCGAAAACTCGGCCAATTCCTGGTGAGTTATCCTGAGCCTCAAGCATTCGGTAACATCACCATCTGTACCGGTTAGTAAAACAGACTCCCCCCACCGCCGGGCCAGGCAGGATAATCCGTTGGCCACCTTGCCGAACCGATCCATAAAGCTTGCTGCATTATACTGTTCTACCACCCCCTGGAGTTTTTCCACCAGGGAACTAATGCAAAGTTGGACAAAGATAAAATCTTCACTTATCAATCTTGCAAACTGCTCTTTGTTGAAGGGCACAACCTCACAATCCACAACCGCAATGGCCGTTGCTCCGTAAGAGTTGCTTACCAGGCCATATTCTCCAAACATACTGCCGGCAGTAATATATACCGGCGATCTCTGGTTTCCATCCCTGCTGATCAATGATAACTTTACCAGGCCTTTCTCTAAATAATAAGCCTTCCATGCCTGCTCGCCTCTGTTATAAAATATTGTATTGGCTTTGTACGTCATTCTGGCGGGCCGGGAAAGTATGTTCTCATTAAGCCGCCTCTCGGAATAGGTTGTCAGCCTCATAATTACCCTCCTTCCAGATAGTTTGCTTCCGTTGTACAATTTACTTATCCTGCAATTATAAAAATATTATGAATATATGTTCAAGCATTAAACGCCACTGACCCACACCTGTATGTAATTTTTTAAGCTGAAGTTTAAAGCCTCACCCCAGTTATCTCCTTCGGATGATCATAGCCCTGTCTGCATGCAACGCACAGGCAGGCAGGTATAGAAAAGAAAAAAGGATTTGCTCTACCAACCGGTGACATTACAGATCTTTTTTCTGTCAATTATACCTCACGCTTTTCCAGGTACCTCTCCAGCTTGCGTTTTACCCTCTGCAGCGCATTGTCAATGGATTTAACGTGGCGTTTTAAGTCTTCGGCAATTTCCTGGTAGGACTTGCCTTCCAGGTAAGACATGAGCACCTTCCATTCTAAAGAGCTCAAGATTTCACACATTTTTTCTTCAATATCAAAATATTCTTCCCTGTTAATAATCATTTCTTCCGGATCGGCCACTTTGGCACAGGAAATAATATCTAAAAGAGTACGGTCGGAATCTTCCTCATATACAGGCTTATTCAGGGAAATATATGAGTTGAGAGGAATATGTTTTTGCCGTGTGGCTGTCTTGATGGCTGTAATGATCTGCCGCGTAATGCATAATTCGGCAAAAGCACGGAAAGATGACAACTTGTCCAGCCGAAAGTCGCGAATAGCCTTATAAAGCCCAATCATGCCTTCCTGGATGATGTCTTCCCGGTCGGCTCCAATCAAAAAATAGGAACGAGCTTTGGCCCGAACGAAATTTTTATATTTATTGATCAGGTATTCTAAAGCGCTATCATCACCCTCCCTGGCAAATCCAACTACTTCTTCATCGATCATTAACTGGTAAGAGGTAGCAATATCTCTCTGGGCGTATGAAATCACTGTATCCCCCCGCTTTATCAATCAAGCTCCCCAACCAAAAATCTAATCTTTTAGTCAGTTAATAACTGCTGTGTTTTGTTGTATCCTCGACTATTATAACTTAGGGTAAAAATCGCGTCAAGAAAAAATAACATTTTAGCTTTTTTTGCGCCGCCATTTTTCTAAAACAGCACGTATATTTTCCTTCAAGCGGTTTTCCAGGTAATCGTCGGCAGCCGTTCCGCCTATATAATGATACTTTGGCTCCCTTTCCACCCGTTCCACCCATCGTAACAACTCTTTTGGAGTAATGCGATAGGCTCCCTGGCCGAAGATCATTCGTTGCTCCGCCCAATCAGAAGTGGCAACATAAACGGTATCCCTGTCTGCGTGCAACGCACAGGTAGAACGTCTGGAAAACTCTCCCGCCAGCCTTTCAATCAGGGTATCGGCCGTTTCTCCTTCTGCCGTATAGATCACTTTTAGTCCATGTTCATTTTCCACCCGCTGCTGAACATCCTTTACCCTGTGGGCGTCAAAAACCACGATTATCCGGAATCCGGTTAATGCCGCATGGCTGATCAAAATATCAATGAGTTTAAGCCGGGCATTTTCCATGCTGGTTTTTTTCAATTCTTCAAGCTCTGGCCAGGCAAAAATAACGTTATATCCATCAACAATCAGGTACTCTCCCATGAGCAGCCATTCTCCTTTGCCGGAACACTTCATAAGCAAGCACGGCTGCCGCTACTGAAGCATTAAGAGAATTTAAGTTTCCCGCCATTGGCAGGCGCACCAAAAGATCACAGTTGTCCCGGATGTGAGGACCCAGACCCTTTCCTTCGCTGCCAATAACCAGGGCAATTGGGCCGTCCAGCCTGGCGTTCCAAAAGATATCTTTCGCCGCCGGGTGAGCGCCGACCACCCATATATTTTGCTGTTGAAGGTATCGAATGGCCTGCGCCATGTTTGTTACCCGGGATACCGGCACGTATTCCGCCGCCCCTGCCGCGGCCTTCATTGCCGCCGGGGTAAGAGACGCCGAACGATGTGAGGTGATGACCACTCCATGTACGCCCGTTGCTTCAGCGGTACGGATAATAGCGCCCAGGTTATGCGGATCGGTTATTTCATGCAGGAGGATAAGAAAGGGTTGTTCTTTGCCCGCTGCAAGCAATACCTCATCTATTGACAGGTACTCTTTGCACGCAGTTAAAGCTACTACTCCCTGGTGAACCGTACCGGGAAACAGCTTATCCAGGTAAACCCTTTCCACCTGCTGTACAGGTATCTGCTTTTCCTGTACCAGCCGCCTTATTTCCTGCCAGCCGCCTGTTTCTATTCTTCTGGCCACCAACAGCTTGTTTACTGGCCGGTTTGCCTTTAACGCCTCCCGCACTGGATTGCAGCCAGCAATAACATCCTGCGGTGGTTCTTTAAAACTCATTACAAAAATCCACCTGCTTCGTGTCCGGCACCCTTTATCCTTCTATAGCCTGCCGGACCATGTTCATGATTTCCTTTAGCCGGTTGTATTCACCTTTAAGGTATAAAAAACCTATGAGCGCTTCCATGCCCGTACTGTAGCGATAATCATTAACTTCCGTTCCACGCCGGGGGTGTCCACTTTTGGCGTTCCGGCCACGCCGGGCCACTGCCGCTTCCGCCTCACTAAGCTTATCCTTGATGACCCGCATGGCTGCCGCCTGGCTGTCTGCCCTGACATATCCGGTGGCCCTATCATGCAATTGATTGAGCCTGGTAATACCCCGGCCGACCAGGTACTGGCGAATCAACAGCTCATAGACAGCATCCCCAATGTAGGCCAGAACAAGAATGGGAACTTCTTCTGCTTTTACGTCCGCTTTAAACAAAAAGTTCTTCACCGCCTCAATCGTCTACGAAAGCTTTTTCCAGCGCACTCCCTGCGGTGTATCCTCGATCATTATCCCCAGTTCCTTTAAGCCATCCCTGATGCGGTCTGCCGCTGCCCAGTCTTTTTTGGAACGCGCTTCGGCACGCACCTGGATAAGCAACTCTATTAATGAATGAACCAGATCTCCTTGAGCATCCGGTTGATCGTCGAAAACCATCCTGCCCCCGGCATCCGTCTTGAACAATCCCAGCGCTGCGTTGAAATACTTATATGCTTCCATAGCCTTTTCTAAAACCTGTCTGCGTGCACCGCACAGGCAGGCAGGGTAATAATGCCTGCCATGTTCCTGTAAATGAATATTTACTTCCCTGGCCAGTTCGAAGAAAACCCCAATCGCCAGGGCGGTATTAAAATCGTCATCCATGGCCTCCATAAAGCGGGAACGGCAGCTTTCCAATCTGACCAGGAATTTTTCGTCTTCTTCCCGGATTTCTTCGTGCCGGTGATGATTCAGCGCTTCATTTAAAAGCTCTATGCTGTTTTTAAGACGTTCCCGACCCCGGGTTGCCGCGGCCACATTTTCGTCATCGAAATCCAGCGGGCTGCGGTAATGAGTTGAAAGCAGAAAAAAGCGAACTGCCAGGGGGGGGAACTTGCTCAGTATTTCCCTTATCAGGAAATAGTTTCCCAGAGATTTTGACATTTTTTCCTGGTTTACCGTAATAAAACCGTTATGCACCCAGTAACGTGCAAAAGGTTTACCGGTAGCCGCTTCCGATTGGGCAATTTCATTTTCATGGTGGGGGAAGATCAGGTCCATACCCCCTCCGTGGATGTCAAAGCCAGGACCCAAGTACTTTAAGGACATGGCCGAGCATTCCATATGCCAGCCCGGGCGTCCCTGGCCCCACGGGCTCTCCCAGAAAGGCTCCCCCTGCTTAGCAGATTTCCAGAGCGCAAAATCCATGGGATTCTTCTTTCGCGGGTCCACCTCTACTCTTGCCCCGGCAAGCATTTCATCGGAAGACCGGTGAGAAAGCTTCCCGTATTCAGGAAAAGAGGAAACATCAAAATAAACATCTCCCTCTACCGCGTAGGCAAATCCCTTCTCTATTAATATCTCAATCAGTCTGATAATGTCTTCCATGTGCTCAGAAACCCTGGGGTGATGATCAGCCCTCTTTACGTTTAAAGCATCAGCGTCCTTAAAGTATTCGTCAATATACCTTTGAGCAAGGCGCAAGGGGTCGTCCTTTTCCTCTAAAGCACGTTTGATGATTTTATCGTCGATATCGGTAAAATTCTGGATATATCTTACCTCGTAACCCTTCTGCTGGAAGTAGCGGCGGACGGTATCAAAAAACACCAGGGGGCGGGCATTCCCCAGGTGAATGTAATTATAGGCAGTAGGGCCGCAAACGTAGATGGACACCTTCCCGGCCTGGCGGGGAATAAATTTCTCTTTTTGCCTGGTGAGAGTGTTGTATATTTCCATGGAACGATACCTTCTCCTTCGAAAAATAGACTTATGATCTTTCTTCCAGTTCCAACACGCGTTTTTTCAAGCCTTCAATCTCCTGCAGCATGCCGTTGATTATTTCCGCCACTGGGTCGGGAAGCTGATCGTGCCGGAGATCGATCAGAGGCAATCCTTTTTCATCTGTCTTTTGCCCGTCACGGGAAACGACTTTCCCGGGCACTCCTACTACCGTGCTGTTAGGAGGCACGCTGTTCAACACCACCGAACCGGCCCCAATTTTAGCATTATCCCCTACGATAAACGAACCCAGGATTTTAGCGCCGGTGCTGATCACTACATTATTCCCAATAGTAGGATGGCGTTTGCTTTTTTCCTTGCCGGTGCCGCCGAGGGTAACTCCCTGATAAATGGTAACGTTATTGCCTATTTCTGCTGTTTCTCCTATTACCACACCCGCGCCGTGATCTATGAAAAATCCTTCTCCAATTTTTGCCCCCGGATGGATTTCAATCTGTGTGAAAAAGCGGGAGAAATGGGAAATCAGGCGCGCCACAATAAAAAGCCGGCAGCGGTAAAAAAAATGAGCCAGCCTGTGCAAAATAACAGCGTGCAGGCCGGGGTAACAAAGGAGTACTTCGAAGAGGCTTTTGGCTGCCGGGTCACGGTCAAAAACAGCTTGAATATCCTTTTTAAAACGCCCAAACAAGCGGTAAACTCTCCCTATCTCGAAAAATACCTGCCTGTGCGTCGCACGTAGACAGGCACGCAGACAGGTCAGACACAAAACTTTAATGTTAAATTATAAGTTATTATAGCATTTAACAGGCGGGATAAGCAACCTTCTGTTAAAAACCAATAAACCACAGTCTCTTCTTCGAGAAACTGTGGTTTTGTGGCTTTCTGTACTTAATAATGCTTTAGCTTCTCCAATTCTTCCATCAGCCTGTCGTTGATCACCCTTATATATGTGCCTTTCATTCCCAACGACTTGGATTCGATTACTCCTGCGCTTTCAAACTTGCGCAGGGCGTTTACAATAACCGATCTGGTAATCCCAACGCGGTCGGCAATTTTACTGGCTACCAGCAACCCTTCTTCACCGGCCAGTTCCTCAAAGATATGCTGTACCGCATCCAACTCGGAATATGACAGGGTACCAACGGCAATCTGAACGGCTGCCTTTTTGCGGGCTTCTTCTTCCATGCGTCCTGCCCGCGCCCGCAGAATCTCCATACCGATTACTGTAGAGCCGTACTCCGCCAGGATCAGATCTTCGTCCGTGAAGTGTGTGTCGAACCTGGCCAACACAAGTGTTCCCAGTCTCGATCCGGCCCCCACAATGGGCACGACGGTGGTTACCTTATTGTTAAATTTACAACGTATCTCCTGGTTAAAAACGCAGATATTTTCCGTCTGACAGAAATTAGCGTGCGTTTCATCCATACGGAGCAGGGTTCCATTGTATTCCTCCGGGAATCCATCCGGAAATTCCACAAAGTTATACATTATGTCACACGTAAAACCCCTCAGGTAAGCGTATCCCAGTGCTTTACCCCGGCGATCAATTATGTAGACACCGCAACCAATGTTATCTCCTAAGATGGCGGCTATTTCCTTAAAATCTACGGGGTAGCCGGCTGATTTTTGAAGCAGCTTGTTTAAAGAACGTGTTTTTTCTAATAAGTTGCGCATTTGAACCGATTCCTCTCCTTTTTATATCTTCTTTCAAACCGGGAAAACAGCTTTTGAAGAGAAGCAATAAAGCGAAGATTACAAAATATAACGGCTTAAATCCTCGTTCTTAACTATCTCCCCAAGTTTTTGACGAACATATTCCTCGTCAATAGCAAAAGATTTTCCGCTTAGCTCTGAAGCATCAAACGAAATATCTTCGAGCAGCTTTTCCATAATCGTATGCAACCGCCTGGCGCCTATGTTTTCAGTCTGCTCATTTACAGTATACGCGATTTTTGCAATTTCCGCAAGAGAATTTTTTGAAAATTTTATTTCCATCCCTTCGGTGGCCAGAAGGAAGGTATATTGCTTAATTAGAGAATTTTGCGGTTCAGTTAAAATCTGCAGAAAATCCTCTTCAGTCAAATTTTCCAGTTCCACCCGGATGGGAAACCGGCCTTGCAGTTCCGGAATTAGGTCAGATGGTTTTACGACGTGGAAAGCGCCGGCCGCAATAAAAAGAATATAGTCAGTTTTTACAGGACCGTATTTGGTCATTACCGTAGAGCCTTCTACGATGGGCAATATGTCCCGTTGCACTCCACCCCGGGAAACATCAGGTCCCAACCCGTCTTCCCGCCCGGCTATTTTATCAATTTCATCCAGAAAAACAATTCCGTGTTCTTCTACTCTTTTTACAGCTTCAGAATTTGCCTCGTCCATGTCGATTAACTTTTGCGCCTCCTGGTGCGTTAAGATTTTACGGGCTTCCGCTACTGTTACTTTACGTTTGCGCTTTCGCCTGGGCAAAAGGCCTCCCAGCATGTCCTGGATATTAATACCCATTTCTTCAACACCAGAACCCGTAAAGACTTCCAGCATGGGAGGGGTTGTATCCTCTACCTCAATCTCCAGATATTCCTGTTCCAGTTCACCACGGGCCAGCTTTTCCTGCAGGGTTTCTCTTTCGAACTGAACACGGCGAATTTTTTGTTCCCGCGCCTGATCTGCCGGTTCAGCCTGTTTGTCTCCACCAAAGAGCAACTCTAAGGGGTTCCGGAAAGAAGGTTCCTGCCCGGGCAGTGGAGCCAGCAATTCGACAATTCGTTCTTCGGCCGCCTTTTTTGCTTTTTCTTCAACCAGAGACATTTTTTCTTGTTTCACCATTCGAATCGACGTTTCAACCAGATCACGGATCATTCCTTCCACATCCCGGCCCACGTAACCTACTTCGGTAAACTTGGTGGCTTCCACCTTGACAAACGGGGCTTTCATCAGCTTGGCCAGCCTGCGCGCAATTTCTGTTTTACCTACGCCAGTCGGACCAATCATGAGAATATTTTTAGGCATTACCTCCTCGCGCAAATCCGGGGGCAGCTTGCTGCGGCGGTAGCGGTTGCGCAAGGCGATGGCTACTGCTTTCTTGGCTTTTTCCTGCCCAACAATGTACTTGTTTAACTCATTCATAATTTCCCGCGGGGTAAGGTTTTCCACTACTTAAGTCCCTCCTACGTTTAGTTCTTCTATGGTAATTTCCTTGTTGGTATAAACACATATCTCTGCTGCGATGAACATGGCTTCCCGGACTATCTCTGTGGCCGGCAGTTCAGTATGTTTTATCAGTGCTCTGGCCGCGGCCAAGGCATAGGGACCACCCGAGCCTATTGCCACCACGCCGTCGTCAGGTTCTATTACTTCTCCACCACCGGAAATAATTAGCAAATGATCACCATCGGCAACAATCAACAGCGCCTCCAGGCGGCGCAGGACCTTGTCCGTACGCCACTCCTTGGCCAGTTCAACGGCAGCCCGCTGAATATTCCCGTGGTAGGTTTCCAGCTTTCCTTCAAACTTTTCAAAAAGAGTAAAGGCATCGGCCACCGAACCGGCAAAACCCGCCAGCACCCGGTCGTTGTACAGGCGCCTGATCTTCCTGGCCCGGTGCTTTAAAATCGTATTCTGTCCGAAAGTAACCTGACCATCTCCCGCCACGGCTACCTGGTCACCTTTTTTTACCGCCACAATTGTGGTAGAGTGAAACATTACTATACTCTCTCCTTTTCTCCAAAACCTGCCATATCAGGCACGGGGATGAGCCTGCTGGTAAACCTGCTTTAATTTCTCCCGCGTAACATGAGTATATATCTGGGTGGTGGATAAACGCGCATGGCCCAGCAATTCCTGTACCACCCGTATATCCGCTCCCCCGTCCAAAAGGTGAGTGGCAAATGAATGCCGCATCATATGAGGATTTACATGGCGTCCCAGGCAGGAAAGGCGAACATGCTTGTTAATAATTTTGCGCACCCCGCGGGCCGAAAGACGGTTACCGTACTTGTTTAAAAAAACTGCCTGGCCGGCAGGTTTTCCCCGTGCCGCCAGCAGCGGCCGACCCGCGTCCAGGTATCGTTGAAGAGACTCTGCCGCCGGAAAACCAACAGGCACTATTCTCTCTTTTCCTCTCTTGCCCAAAAGCCTTATATATCGCGCCGATAAATCCAGTTCCCCCGTGTTCAGGTTTACCAGTTCGCTTACCCGCATACCGGAAGCATACAGGGTTTCCAACAGCGCCCGGTCGCGTAAGTCTAAGAGATCGTTTTTTGAGGGAGTTTCCACCAGCGTCCGGCAGTCCTCCTCAAACAAAAAAGAGGGCAGGCGCTTTTCCAACCGGAGAGAGTTAACCCTGGCCAGAGGATTGCCGGTTATTATCCCTTCCCGGCATAAAAAACGAAAAAAAGAACGCCAGCTTGCCAGTTTACGGTTAATGCTGGTACGGGCCAATCTATCCCTGTGCAGTTTGGAAAGATAGTCACGCACCAGCGGATAGTTAATATCTTCCGGCTTTATATGCGCATCTTTTTTCCCCAGCAGGTGGGCAAAAAAATCCACTCCCTGGAATAGATCACGCTGGTAACTTTCCAGTGTGTGCTTCGATACATTTTTTTCCGCCTGTAAATAATTGATAAAGATATCAATGTATGTATACATGGATCAGAATTCACCTCCTGACAGGGGAAAAGGTTAACTGAACACCTACTTCTTTAAGCATCAAGGTTTGTGGCTATATCATGGTTTTAGCGTTTGTTTCAACTGCTTTGGCCTTTTCCCCGTCCCGTGACTTTCTTTCCCCGTTTTAAAGCCGCAACTACCATTTACACACGCCAACTGCGCTTTTTCCCCGCGGTTGTTTTTGATCACCAGCAAGCCGCCGCATTGCGGGCACGGCTCGATGCTGGGTTCATTCCAGACAACAAAATTACACTCCGGAAAGCGGCTGCAACCATAAAACCGGCGGCCCTTTTTGCTTCGCCGGATCACCAATTCGCCTCCACATTGAGGACAGGACACACCGGTAGATGTAATCAGCGGCTTAAGATTGCGGCATTCCGGAAATCCGGGACACGCCAGAAACCTGCCGTACCGGCCGGTCTTAATCACCATGTTGCGTCCGCATTTTTCACATATCTCTTCAGAAACCTCATCCGGGATCGTTACCCGCTCTATTTCTTCTCCGGCCTTTTTCACCGTCTGCTGAAACGGGTAGTAAAATTCCTGGATCATTTGAACCCAATCAAGCTCTCCTTCCTCAATCTTATCCAGCTTTTCTTCTATCATAGCGGTAAATTCCACGTCAATTATTTCGGAGAAATGATTTTTCAGCAGACCTACCACAATCATTCCCAGTTCAGTAGGAACAAACTGCTTTTTCTGCTTTGTAACATAACCTCTTTTTTGAATCGTCTCCACAATCGGAGCATACGTGCTGGGCCTGCCTATACCTTTTTCCTCCATCGTTCTAATTAAAGTAGCATCCGTGTAACGCGGCGGAGGCTGAGTAAAATGCTGCTTCGGGATTAATGATTTGGCCTTGAGAATATCGCCTTCCGCCAAGTCAGGCAAGAGTGTTTCAATCTCTTTTGTCCCATCATCCGTGGATTCAGTATAAACCTGCATAAAACCAGCAAACCTGATCACCGAACCCGTCGCCCGGAAAGTATATTTCCCGGCAACAAGATCAACACCGGTAGTTTCAATCAGCGCCGGACTCATCTGGCTGGCTATGAAACGGGACCAGACGAGCTTATATAATTTGTACTGATCCTGAGTCAGGTATTTTTTGACAGCGTCCGGCTCCCGGCAAACATCAGTAGGGCGTATTGCTTCATGGGCATCCTGAATTTTCCCCTTTGACACTACCTGACGGGGTGAATGAGGAACATACTGTTGTCCAAACCTTTCACGGATCAAGGCCCGTGCCTCATCACGGGCAGATTCGGCTACCCTGGTGGAATCGGTACGGATATATGTGACCAGGCCAACCGGGCTTTTTTCACCCGCCTCCAGGCCTTCATACAATTGCTGGGCTACTGCCATGGTTCGCCGGGCAGTAAAATTCAACTTGCGATAAGCCTCCTGCTGCAAAGTACTTGTAGTAAAGGGCGGGGCAGGATAGCGAGGCTTTTCCTGGCGGCTGATCTTAACTACCCGGTAGGAAGCCGGGCCAAGATCTTTTAAGATTATTTCCATCCGGGAACGATCAGGAATCCTTGCTTTTTCGTCACCAATTTTGAAAAGACGGGCATCAAAGGAAATACCGTCTTTTTGTATGCAAACAACTGTCAGCGTCCAGTATTCTTCAGGTACGAAGGATTGAATTTCCTCTTCCCGGTCACAGATCAGGCGAACAGCAACCGATTGAACGCGGCCGGCACTCAAACCACTTTTCACCTTTTGCCACAGCAGGGGACTCAAATTATAACCCACCAGGCGGTCTAAAATTCGCCGCGCCTGCTGAGAATTTACCCGGTTATAGTCAATGTCACGGGGGGCTTTGATTGCCTTCTGAACAGCCTGCCCGGTCACTTCGTTAAATTCAACACGGCATGGTCCGTTTTCTATTCCCAGCATCTCTTGTAAATGCCAGGCAATAGCTTCGCCCTCACGATCCGGGTCAGGGGCCAGCAATACCCGATCAACCTTCTTGACTGCTGCTTTTAACTCTTTGATAACTTCTCCCTTGCCCCTGATGGTGATATACCTGGGTTGAAAATTATCCTCCGTATTTATACCCAGCCGGCTGCGGGGCAAATCACGCACATGTCCCATTGATGCCTTGACGGTATATTTACTGCCCAGAAACTTACTCAGGCTTCTTGCCTTGGTCGGGGATTCAACGATTACCAGCGTCTTTGGCAATAACATTCACTCCTCTTTTTGAAGTATCTGCCGCCTGTAATTCTTATATGCTAATATTAACCGGAAAAATCCATCTTAAAAGAAACTGTCGAAAAAGTTCAAATCTCCCTCCCCCTAACCCCCTCCCTTTGAGGGAGGGGGTTAGGGGGAGGGGTCAAGGCATAATTTCAAGCCAGGCCCCGCAAAACATAAAGCCTGCCTGGCAACTGCCGTACCAGACCTTTTATCTCCAAAAACATCAGGGCTGCCAGAACTTCCTGTACCGGCAAGTTTGCCAGGGCAACCAATTTATCTAAATCTACCGGCTCATGCGAGAGCAAGCGGTAAACAGCTTCTTCTTCTTCAGTCAACTGCGGAAGGGATGGTGTTTTACCGTTTTCCGCCCCGAACAAGGAACCCACCCCTATTTCTTCCAAAATGTCTTCTGTTTTCTCCACCAGGCGCGCACCTTGTTTAATCAGGCGGTTGGGTCCTTTGCTCAATGGACTGCTGATATTGCCCGGTACGGCCAGCACATCCCGCCCCTGCTCCAATGCACAATCGGCAGTGATCAATGCCCCGCTGCGTTCACCTGCTTCCACCACTACCGTTGCCTTAGAAAGACCGCTAATAATACGGTTTCTCACAGGGAAATGCCACGCTTCCGGCAAAGAACCCAACGGATACTCACTTATTACGGCGCCGCAGGAGGAAATGTCTTCCTTCAGGCGCCGGTTTTCGCGGGGATAAACCACATCCAGACCACAGCCCAAGACAGCAATGGTACATCCTCCCGCTTTAAGCGCTCCCCGGTGGGCACTGCTATCAATACCGCGAGCCATGCCGCTGACCACGATTATACCGGCCCGGGCCATCTCCTCAGCCATCTTTTCGGCCACAGCAAGTCCGTAAGGAGTGGGGCGGCGGGAACCCACAACGGCCACTGCCAGACTGTCAGCAGGCAATAAGGAGCCTCGTATAAAAAGACCGGGCGGCGGGTCAAAAATAGTTTTCAGTAATTCAGGATACGAAGATTCTTCATATAATATGTAGGTTATACCGGCTTCTTCAAGACGGTCCAGTTCTATCTGCAAATCCAGGCCGGCTTTTCGTTTGTCCAGGGCAGATGCCGTTTCTACAGAACATCCGCCTGTTCTTACCAACTCACCTGCCGTTGCGTTCCAGGCCGCGGCAGGTGAACCAAAACGTTCAATTAAGTTCCAGATGCGCTTGGCCATGCCGGGAAGAATAATTTGCCAGCCCAGCCAATAAGCCTTTTCCTGCATTATGTTCACTCCTGCCGTTATTTGTCAATGGCATTCAATAACCCCTTCTGATCTTTAAACGAGCAGTTCTTCCTTCATCTTTATGAACTCTTCTTTAAATGGCCGGGTAGTTTTTTCCAGTTCCCGTACCCATTCTTCATTTCCGCCAGGATTAATAATTTCCACAGCCTCACCGGAAATCCCCAGGCGGTTTAATAATTTTCTTCCCGACTCTTCAATTTCCCTTCTTTTTTTCTGTTCTGCACTTTTAAAACCATCAAAAATTATATATAATCTGCCTTTCGTTTCTTTAACCTTTTTATTCCCGGTAAGGTTAAAAATTCCTTCTGCTACCTTTTCCAGTTTTTCATAATTCCCCAACTCGAGCGCCTCTATTAACCCTGATACTATTGCCTTAATCACCAGATCCTTTTCTTCGTTTTGATACTTTTCCAGATCAGACTTTAATTGTTTTAAGTCAAAATCATTTAAATACCGGTCAGCCAGTGCCCCGCCGGCAAACCGGCATTTTTCCTGCACCTGTTTTTGGAGTTCTTCAGCAGTTACTTCAAGTTTCGCCGCCTTCTCCATAGCAATTTCCCAGGCGCTTTTTATCTTGCTCATTTTATGTCATCTCCTTCAAATAAACTAATTATAGCTTTCAAGCTTATTTTATAATATAATCCTTTTAAAAGGAACATTTTAAATATTTCTAAGGAGGAGCTATGTTGCACTCAGATTCTTACAAACCGGTAAAAATATTGGCTAATATATATTGTTATTTCTGGCAGGGAAGGGGAAATAACTGCAATTCTTATCTTCTGACTGACATTCTGCCAGGAGAATATCCTCATGTGATCATTGACCCCGGAAGCATTGTCAATGAATTTCGCGAGCCGTGCTTTGAACAACTTCTAGCAGCAATAAAAGCAGACGGAATCAAAGACGAGGAAATAGGAATAATCATCAACACACACTCCCACCCCGACCACTGTGCGGCAAGCGGAGCTTTGGCACAAAGAACCAGGGGAAAAGAATCACCGTTGATTGCCTTCTCAAAGGAAGAATATGAATTTTTTTTAGCCACCGGCGAAAATTTTTTTGCTCTGCTGGGGACCGAACCACCAAAAATTGACCCATATTTTTTGCTGGGCGAAGGCACATTGAAATTAGGAAATATTACCCTGCAGGTACTGCATACTCCCGGCCATTCGCCAGGTTCTCTATGCTTTTACTGGCCGGAAAAAAAGGTGTTGTTTTCAGGAGATGTGGCGTTTTACGGAAGTATAGGCAGAACAGATTTTCCCGGCGGGAGCTTAAGCGCCATGGGAAAAAGCATTGAAAAACTATCTGCCCTGGAGGTGGAATATCTCCTTCCGGGTCATTCCACAGAATATGGTAGCTTTGTCCATGGGCAAAACGAAGTAAAGCGTAACTTTCAGATGCTCAGGATGTTTTTCTAACAGACCGCTTTTTTGAACTGAGCATAAGCCTCTCTTACCTGCCTTTGGTTTTCCTTCGGCAGATCTAACAGTAGTTATTATGAATACCCGCATAGATTATTAAGGATTCGATATCGGCAACTAAACTATCCCAAAAATAATCACCAGCGCCTGCTTCTATTCTATCATAAAAGGCTTTCCCGTCGCTCAAGTCATTTGCGACTTCTTTTAATGCAACGACATCTCTGATTTTCACGATTTGCGACTCGCCTTCAACTCTTCAAGAGAAATGAATTCCGCTTTGCCGTTTTTAATCTTTCTCTTTCTCTCTTCGAGAATGTCCCGATGCCATTCTGGTGACTCAATTTCGGATTCTTCATCCAGAAACGAATCCCAAAGAGCCTCCATGGTTTGAAGACGCTCTTTCACGCTCATTTTTTTATTTCGATTGTATTCGGTCGCTACCTCAATTTACAAATCAGTAACCCAAGGGGTTATTGTGCCTATTTAGGAAAACAAGGTAATATATGGTAAAAAGAAAACACCGATCGTCCCGACCGGCATTTCTATGGTAGCGGCGCAGGGACTTGAACCCCGGACACCGCGGGTATGAACCGCGTGCTCTAACCAACTGAGCTACGCCGCCACATTAAAACTGGAGCCACTAACCGGGATTGAACCGGTGACCTCGTCCTTACCAAGGACGCGCTCTACCATCTGAGCTATAGTGGCATGGTTGCGGGGGTAGGACTTGAACCTACGACCTTCGGGTTATGAGCCCGACGAGCTACCAACTGCTCCACCCCGCGATAACTGAGGTTGGTCGTCAGATGTCGGAGTAATAGTTTTTGCGGAGCCGCAACTTTTTTCCGATTTCTGACTTCTGACTTCTGAGTTGGTGGAGGGGGCAGGATTCGAACCTGCGAAGGCGACAACCGGCAGATTTACAGTCTGCTCCCTTTAACCACTCGGGAACCCCTCCATAATGGATGTCAGTCGTCGGATGCCGGAGGTCTTGATAAAATTATCTTCCGCTTTCCTGTTACTTACTCCAGAGGATATATTACCTTCCGCCTCACAACAACCAAAATGGAGCCGGCGAAGAGACTTGAACTCATAACCTGCTGATTACAAATCAGCCGCTCTGCCAGTTGAGCTACGCCGGCAACCCCGGCAATTTGAAAGCACAAACCGATACATCTTTGACTCACGCACATTTATAGTAACAAAAAATCTCGTCTGTGTCAATAAGATTACGCCTTATAAAATCCATAAAATCACGACTATCACGGAGGTGGATAACGAACCCGGCAATAATAAAGGAATTTAAGAGGAATTTAATCGAATAATGTCGAACTTTAAACACGGTGGATAAAGCCATTACCCTTTGCCAACACTAATCCTTGAAAGACATCTAAAAATTTTTAAATAAAAACATAGTGGAGGTAATAAACATTGAGGAGAAAGCTGTTGGTTCTAGCAGTAATCCTATTGGTGGCTGGCATTGCCGGCTACGCCGGCAGGAACCACCTGCCCACCTGGAAAGAAAGTTCGGCAGACAAAACCAGCTATGGAAATAATATAACACAAACAACTGATCTGAAAAGCAGTACTACCCAAAACAGCTATGGAAATAAAAAATACACAGCCCCCACGCCAAAAAACGAAGACGTACAAAAAACCACTACGACAGGTAACTTACCCGACAAAAAATATGGTTGGGGAATCAAGAAAAAAGGCAATCACCAACAACCC
The DNA here is from genome assembly GCA_002382125.1 of Firmicutes bacterium UBA4053. GTDB lineage: Bacteria > Bacillota > Desulfotomaculia > Desulfotomaculales > Nap2-2B > UBA4053. Next base: position 13,164 of record DFZP01000032.1, on the reverse strand, counting down.
GAGGTACCGGCCGGCATTTGCGATACCCTTGCCCTGTATGACGCTTACTGGATAGGCGATCCTAAAGAAAAAGCTGTTTATCTGACTTTTGACGAGGGCTATGAAAACGGATACACCTCAAAAATTTTAGACATCTTAAAAGAACAAAATGTAAAGTCAGCCTTCTTTATTACCGGGCATTACTTGAAATCTCAGCCGGAACTGGTAAAAAGGATGGTACAAGAAGGGCATATTGTAGGCAACCATACGGTAAATCACCCTTGCCTGCCGGACTTGACAGGCGAAGAAGTCAAAAAGGAGATCGGACAATTAGCAGAAGACTTCTTCAGATTGACCGGCAAAAAGATGATCTACCTGCGCCCACCCAAAGGAGAATATAGTGAAAAAACCCTGACCGAAACTAAAGCCCTCGGCTACTATAACATTTTCTGGAGCCTGGCGCTGGTAGACTGGGTACCCATGCCGGGTGGACCGGAAGAAGCCTACCAGTCGGTAATGGATAATGTGCATAGCGGCGCACTCATTCTTTTACATGCAGTATCCAAAGACAACACGGAATCCCTGGAAAGAATAATCAAGGACATTAAAGCCCAGGGATATACATTCAAAACCCTGGACGAACTGGTGAAAAAGTAACTTGATCGCCAACAAATAAAATTTACTCGTCCCTGGTATCCAACACCACCATGAAAGCTTCCTGGGGGATTTCTACGTTGCCTACCTGCTTCATCCGCTTTTTGCCTTCTTTCTGCTTTTCTAAAAGCTTGCGCTTGCGGGTAACGTCTCCACCATAACACTTGGCCAGCACATCTTTACGCCTGGCCTTAACGGTTTCCCGCGCAATTACCTTGTTGCCGATAGCTGCCTGGACAGGCACATCAAAAAGGTGCCTGGGTATAAGGCCGCGCAATTTTTCTACTAAATGCCGCCCGCGCTGGTACGCTTTATCGGCGTGTACAATGAAGGTAAGCGCATCCACAGGCTCGCCGTTGACCATAATATCCAGCCTGACCAGCCTGCCCTCCCGGTAACCTGAAAGTTCGTAATCCAAAGAAGCGTATCCCCGGGTCCGGGACTTCAAATGATCGAAAAAATCATAGATGATCTCGCTCAAAGGAAGTTCATAAGAAAGCATAACGCGGTTTTCTCCCAGGTACTCCATGTTTTTAAAAACGCCCCGCCGTTCCTGACAAAGCTCCATCACCGCACCTATATATTCCTTAGGCATCATAATCACAGCTACAACAAAGGGCTCCTCCATTTCTTCCACCCTGCCCGCAGCAGGCAGCCTGTTGGGATTTTCTATCTCCATTGTCTCACCGGTAGTAGTTATAACCCTGTAAACCACATTGGGGGCAGTGGTAATCAGATTCAGCCTGTACTCACGCTCTAAGCGTTCTTGAACAATTTCCATGTGCAGAAGGCCTAAAAAACCACACCGGAAACCAAAGCCTAAGGCGACGGAAGTTTCCGCCTCAAAAACCAAAGACGTATCGTTGAGCTGCAACTTCTCCAGAGCATCACGCAAATCGTCGTAGTCTGCCGTCTCTACAGGATAAAGACCACAATAAACCATGGGCGTTACCTTACGGTAACCAGGCAGGGGTTCGGCAGCAGAATGGCCGGCAGCAGTAATTGTATCTCCCACGCGTGTATCTTTTACGTTCTTGATACTGGCTGCAATAAAGCCCACTTCTCCTGTTTTTAACTCTCCTGTGGGAGTCATCGCCGGACGGAAAATACCTGCCTCATTAATCTCAAATTCCTTGCCCGAGGACATTGCCTTAATCTGCATGCCCGTACATAGCGAACCATCGACAACCCGCACATAAGCAACAACACCCTTGTAAGAATCATAGTGAGAATCAAAAATAAGCGCCCGGGGTGAAGAATTACAATCGCCACCGGGAGGAGGAATTTTAGCCACTATTTGCTCTAATACTTCTTCTATCCCGCTTCCCAGTTTGGCGGAGACCAGCACGGCCCCGGATGAATCGAGTCCGAGCATTTCTTCGATCTCCTTCTTTACCCGTTCCGGCTCGGCATTCGGTAGATCAATTTTATTAATTACAGGAATAAGTTCCAAGTTATTTTCAATAGCCAGATAAGCATTGGCCAGTGTCTGCGCCTCGATACCCTGGACAGCGTCCACCACCAGCAAAGCGCCTTCACAGGCAGCCAGACTGCGGGACACCTCGTAATTAAAATCCACATGACCGGGAGTATCAATAAGGTTCAACTGATATTCCTTGCCGTCACGCGCCCGGTAAACAAGACGTACCGCCTGTGCTTTAATGGTAATACCCCGCTCGCGCTCCAAGTCCATCTGATCCAAAACCTGCTCCATCATTTCCCTTTTGCTCAGGGCGCCGGTAAACTCCAGCAACCTGTCTGCCAGGGTAGACTTTCCGTGATCGATGTGGGCAATAATACAAAAATTACGGATTAACTCCTGCTCTCTTCTCATTTAAGCACAAAACCTCCTCTATCCCAAAACAAACCGCATTTGCATTATACCATTCATAAGGCAGGTCTTTCAATCATTGTACATATAAAACCAGCCCTGATGAAAAACTATAACTATAAAATGAGCCGGCTGACAGTTGACTGCTAAATAATCACAGAAAGGAGAAGCAGTGTCATAAAATGAATAAATATAAACACACCATCTTTTTACTTATTGCCTTTTTTGTTTTGGCGGGAAGCATTTTTTTTCTGGATCCGCAAAAAGCTCCTGCCCAGTATAGAACAATATACTGGGGTCTTTCAGGCGATGATGTAATTCGCCTTCAGCAACAGTTAGCGTCATGGAGGTACTACTCCGGACCGGTGGACGGTGTTTTTGGCAGTATAACTCAGCAATCATTGATCAAATTCCAGCTTCGCAACGGACTGGCGCCGGATGGCATAGCAGGTCCGAATACGTGGGCGGCACTGGGATTTTCCTATGATTACGGTAACTACCATCTACCTGGGCCTGTAAGCGTATCACGCGGGATCAGCAACCGGGATGAAACTTATTTACTGGCCCGGGTAATAGAAGGAGAGGCGGCAGATGAACCCTTTATGGGAAAGGTAGCAGTAGGAGCGGTAATCCTTAACCGGACGCGCAGCGCAGCTTTTCCTCATTCCCTGCCAGGTGTAATTTACCAGCCCCGCGCCTTCGAATCGGTAAGCAACGGGCAGTACAACCGGCCGGTAAGCCAGGAAGCACTCAGGGCAGCCTTGATGGCCATGAGCGGCTGGGACCCAACCGGAGGCGCAATTTATTTCTGGAACCCGTCCAAGACAGTGAACACCTGGATCTGGACACGAAATATCCTGACCCAAATCGGACGTCATATATTTGCCTGGTGAGGCCGCAGTGAAATATCACTCAAAAAAACATCTTGACATAAAATTTAAAAATGTTAAAATGGGCGAAATAAAAAATTTATAAGGTACAGGTGATATATATGCAGTATAGCAAACAACTAAGAGTTCCATCGCTGGATGCTTTTTTTTTCGCCCCCGAAGAGGTTATCAATGCCTTGGATAGAATGGAAAAGCTATCCTCAAAGCACCCGATCAACGTCTTAATTACCGGCAGGCAGGGGTGTGGAAAATCTTCTCTGGTGCGTCAATTTGCTTCTTTTTATAATCGCCCGCTGGCTGTATTCCAGGTAGGCCTGCTTTCCGAGCCGGGCCAACTTTTTGGGCAACACGGACTCAAAGGCGGAGAAACCTATTATCAGGAATTTCTCTTCCCAAAGGCTATTTCCACACCCCGGTGCATAATTCATCTGGAAGAAATAAACAGACCAGAACATCCGAAAGCTTTAAACGAGCTGTTTTCCGTTTTATCTGAAGATAGATGTATCTGGGTAGACGAACTGGGATTGGTTGAAGTTGCTCCAGAAATAGTCTTTTTTGCCACCATGAACGAGGGCGAGGAATACACCGGCACAGAAGCGTTAGACGTGGCCTTGCGCGACAGATTTTACGTTATTAACATGGATTACCTCCCTTTTGCCGTGGAACGGAAAGTTCTTGTTTTGAAAACAGGCATTAAAGAAGAAGATGCCTCAACTATTTTAAGAATCGTTCATAAGCTAAGAGGTGATTCCCAGGTTCCCATTCCGGTTTCCACCAGGCATAGTTTAATGATCGCCGAATTAGTAGCTATGGGCGCCTCCTTAAAGGAGGCAATAACGTACAGCCTTCAGGTCTCCAAGGATGTACTGGAGTCTGTCCTTTTATCTGTTCATATAGAAACAAAAGACATGCAGGTTAGAGAGGATAGCTACCTGATCTTCAAGCCGGATATGGTCGGGGGTGATGGTTGTGGCCAGCCTGCGTGATGCCGAAGAACAGGATTTTAAGGCCGGTTTTTCGGAATACTGGAGAAAAAACAAATCACCTATAGAACCGAGAGAAATGGCTTATGCTCTTAAGGCGCTCAGAAAAGTGGGGGGGTATATTACCTCAAATTTAAAGACCATTGAATGGGCGGGAATGTCCGATTTAACCGAGGGAAAGATTTTACTCGATCCCGGTTTTGTTTTAGGCGACTACCCTATTCCTCCGGGAAAAATGGACGTTCTGGTAGGATGGGTCGCTCATGAAGCCCTGCATTGTAAAGAACTAAGCGACTTAGTCTGGACTATCTTAGAAAAAAACATCACGGGCCTGGGTCTGGCAGCTCGTTTTGCCCTTTATAATTTCTTCGAAGTGGCGGAAGATATTTATATTAATTACGTAGCGGAAGACAATATTGTATGGCGCCGTTACATTTCCAACGCATGGAAGTGGTTCAACCGCAAGATAAATGTTAATCCTCTTTCTCCCCCTACCCTCGTATCACTCTTTCAAATCTGGGGGGAGCAAGTACTTGAAAATAAGCTTCACCATTTTATCCATCCCGATTACATTGAACCCTTAAACTTTTTATTATCAAGCACTGATGAAATTAAACATTCCAAGAATAATGGTTCATCGTCGGAAAGAGGCAATTACAGAGCGCTTCTATACCAGGAAATGTGGGAAGCTTTGTCAATTTATCTCGTAAAATGGAAGACAGAACTACCCGAGATAGAAGAGCTTATTACGGCCGATGAAAACCGTTGTGAGGAATGCGAAGAAGATCAGGAAGAACTGCAGGAACGGGATAAATTAATCAAACGGCAGGTAAAACCCCTACCCGCTGACTTAGAATCATCTATTAACAAAGTTTTAGAGGAAGATGAAGAAAGGGACCTGACCAGGCAAATAAAAGCAATCGCCGGGAAGGAAAGTTTTCAGGTTGTTCCTACCCGTTTCTGGGATGAAACCAAACCCTGCAGGGCACTGCCCGATCCTTACCTGGTCAAAAGACTGAAGCTCATTTTTCTGGCCCAGCAGAAGGCTAATCCCACCGCTTTAAGGGTAAACAGAGGTCTTGATTACGGCAAGATTGACGGCAGGAAATTGTACAGAACTCCATTAGAGGGGAAAGTATTTAAAGAAAAGGAACGCACCTTTGAAAACAAATTCTGGAACATAACCATCCTGGTAGACGCTTCAGAATCCATGGCCCTAAAAAAAGGAGGGGGCAAAGGGGGAGACTGGCTGATGGTGCAAAATACTTATGTCTCCCTATACGAAGCAGCAAAAGGTTTCGGAAATAAACTCAACGTATTTTGCTACCAGGAACAAAGCGGGCGCTGTTATGTGATGCGGGTACTTCATCACAACAAACTGTACACCGCCTCACCGGCCGGCCGGACCCCTACCGGGCAGGCAATAATTGCCGCCGGCCTATGCACGCCGAAAGATAAAAAAAGATTGATTATTCACATCACCGACGGGGAACCAAATTGCGGGGTCAGTGTTGGTGAGGCCCTGAAGTTCTGCCAGAAACAAAATATAGACCTGATCACAATCGGATATGGCTTTAATGATGAATTAAAAGAACAATTCCAGGAACAATACGGATCTAAACTTTACCTGATGGAATCAATTGAACAACTCCCTGCAGCCCTGGAATTTTTGCTCAAAAGAAAACTTCTGGAAAACGCCTGAAAATAAAGTCTCCGTGCATATTTCGCCGTCCCTGCGCTAAAAATAAAGATCATAATTTACCTGAGGCGGAAGGGGATAGCTTAATTGCATAGATCGCGCTGGCGCTGGCTTTTACCTTCGGTAATCGGAGTAGTACTGCTGGGCAGCTTTTTTTACTGGAGTTATCAGCAATTCACTATCCGCAAACAACTGGAAATTGCCTTAAGCAATAAATATTACTGTGCTTTTTACGACCTGCTGGAAAATGTGCAAAACGTGGAAGTCTTGCTCTCTAAAGTGCTGGTAGCACAGGCCCCCGAGCAGGACAGCAAAATATTCACAGAAATATGGCAGCGGGCCAACGCTGCCCAAACCAACTTGAATCAGTTGCCCCTGCCTGACATTACCATGGGACGCACTTCCAAGTTTCTCACCCAGGTAGGAGATTACTCTTACTCTTTGCTGGGCGAAGTAGCGGCAGGAGAATCAAAAAATGAGAAAGACTGGGAAAACTTAAGAAAACTCTACAAACAAACATCTGCCCTAAACACAGAACTCCAGGACATGGAAAGAAAGATTGCTGAAGGAAAGCTCTATATGAGTGAACTGGTCCGGCAAACCGGGTGGCTGATCCGGAGAGAAGGACCAAAACTGGCCAATGGAAACTTTCAGGAAATGGAAAAACACCTGAAAAACTTTCCCACATTAATCTATGACGGTCCTTTTTCGGATCATCTGGAAAAAAGGACACCTAAAGGATTAACAGGCAAAAAAATCAGCGCCGCTCAGGCCGGGGATCATGCCTTACAGTTCATTGACCGCCACCCCGGCACAAATTATACAGTAGCAAGAACCCGCACAAGCGAAGGTAAAATACCGGCCTACCACGTAGAAATAGCCTCACCTCCGCCACAGGCAAACCAGAGGATAACTGTAGCCATCAGCCGGCAGGGCGGCCGCCTGTTATGGTACGCATCTGCCCGCGACATTGGCAAAGATAAAATAAGCATTGCCGCAGCCAGAGAAAAAGCACGGAAATTTTTGGTCCAAAAAGGCTATCAAAACATGGCGCCGATCTATTATGAACAGGGAAGCGGCCTGGCAATATTTAATTTTGCCGCGATGCAGGACGGAATTATCCTCTACCCGGATCAGATCAAGGTCACCGTTGCGCTTGACAACGGCCAGGTACTGGGAGTTGAAGCGACAGGTTTTCTGATGACCCATCACCGGCGCACGCTGCCCATCCCCCGCCTGATGCCATCGCAAGCCCGGGCTAAATTGAGCGCACATCTTAAGAATATAAGTGGCGGCCGCCTGGTGTTGATTCCGGCAGGCATGGAGCAAGAAAAACTCACCTATGAATTCCGCGGCCAGTTGGACAACGATACCTTTTTAATTTATATTAACGCGTTGAACGGCAAGGAAGAACAGGTTTTAAGACTGATCCGGAACAAAGAAGGGATCTTAAGCTTTTAATTTCCCCGGCGGCAGGTCAAAAGGTCCATATCCACGACAAAATCAAAACACTGCCCGTCCCCATACGAATTTATATAGGGACGGGCAGTGTTTACTTAGCTCCGGGATAACACGGGTATAGACTTCGTGGTTATTCTTCCTTATCAGTTTATACACAACCAGTAGGTTTAGGCAAACCTGCCACCTTGCACGCACCCTTAGCTGGACCCGAGGGGAACAACTCATAAATATACTTCAAACTAAAACCGGTTTCTTTGCAAAGCTTCCGGATCATAGGAGCAATCTGGAACTTTAAATAATGATCACGTAGGTAATTAACTACCTTCCAGTGATCTTCGCCTAGTTCATTAACGCCTTCCGTAAACGCAAGGGCTTTGGCTACTTCTTCATTCCACAAAGCCGGATCTTGAATGAATCCGTCTTCATCAACTTCAATTTCAACATTCCCAAGCTTGATGGCTAACATTTACTTTAAAGCACCTCCATAAAATTTTTTAGCTTTAAAATACTCTGCTTTCTCACCAACTCACCTTAAACTTGCCCATATCCGGCATTCTTAAGGCAAAAGAACAGGTTTTTCAAACGCCCTCAAAATATTTCTCTATCTCTCTCCCTAAAAACAACACACCCACTGGCTAAGACTACATCTACTCAAATTATCCGGCAACCACTTTCCTTAAAATCAAACACAAGATTATCACTAATCTTCACAAGACAAGCAGCTAATGTCCACAGGTATTCGCTGCCAGACGTCGATGCCTGCCAGCGCCCGGCATTAAGAAAACCGTCTTTTTAAGCGCGCCGGACCTTCCCTCCAAGCAAAGCCAGTTTTTCCTCTAATTTGTAATAACCCCTGTCTATATAATCAGCGCCGGCTATTTCGGTTTCTCCTTTGGCCATTAAACCAGCCACCACCAGGGCAGCCCCTGCCCGCAAATCAGTTGCTCTGACCCGTGTGCCGAACAATTCGGGCACACCCTTAATTATAGCCATCCGGCCTTTTACCTCGACATCGGCTCCCATACGCCTCAACTCACCGGCAACACGGAACCGGTTTTCGAAAACATTCTCCACAACCTCACTTGTTCCAGGCACAACAGAAAGCAAGGCCATCATTTGCGACTGCATATCAGTAGGAAAACCTGGATAAGGCATTGTTTTTATGTCAACAGGGCGCAGACAATTTGCCGCTTTTACATAAAGAACATCCCCCTCCTCAAGAACTTCCACCCCTGCCTCCCGTAGTTTAGCACTTAATGGTTCCACATGTAGAGGAATTACATTTTCCAATTTTACATCTCCGCCCGTAGCGGCTGCTGCTACCATAAAGGTACCTGCTTCAATACGATCAGGTATAACATTGTAACGCAGACATTCCCCCAGACACTTTACACCTTCTACTTTTATTACGTCAGTACCGGCTCCTCTTATCTTTGCCCCCAAACAATTTAAAAAGCTGGCCAGGTCCACAATCTCGGGTTCTTTGGCCACATTTTCAATAACGGTTCGCCCCTTTGCCAGGCAGGCTGCCATCATGATATTTTCAGTAGCCCCGACACTGGGAAAATCCAGGTATATCCTCGCTCCGGCAAGACGCTTTGCACGCGCCTTCATCATCCCCTTTTCTAAAGCAAGCTCCGCCCCTAAAGCAGCAAAGCCTTTAAAGTGAAGATCCATCGGCCTCAAACCAATGTCACAACCACCAGGCAGACATAGCTCCGCCTGACCAAAACGCGCCAGCATCGGGCCAATCAACAGGTTAGAAGCCCTTAATTTTTTCACCGATTCATAAGGAGGCATACCCACGCAGCAACCAGACATTGATACAGTCAGGAAATTGTCTTCCTGCCAGTCTATTTTTGCTCCAATAGTCCTGACAAGTTCTATCATCACCCGAAGATCATTAATATCAGGAATATTTTCCAGCGACACAGTACCTTCAGCCATTACTGAAGCACACAAAATAGCCAGCGCAGCATTTTTGGCTCCACTTACCCGTACCCGTCCCCTTAAAACATTCCCTCCCGCAACTATAAGCTTGTCCATTACACTCTACAGCCTCCCGGCAGTTACACATATAAATTGCTTTTTCGACATCCCTTGCCCAAAATATTCTTCAAAAGGCCTTCAGTTCCTGCCGGCTATTATTCAAAAAACCTCTTTTCACTGTTACCCAACGCCACCAATCTGCCTGAAATTCTTTCTGCGCCACACCCAATACTTCGTACATTGCTTCATTTATACTATCACCGCCAGCTAAAACTTTCAAGATTTGATGAACACTATCCTTACCATATTCCTCTACAATATATTGGATTGCCGAGAGGCTCTGCCAGTAAGCAAGGGTCTGGTCCGGCAATTCATCAAACCCCTCCTCCATTGTTTTAAAAAAATAAGGCGTCTGTTCAAGCAAACCTGCCGGTTCGCCGAATTTAAAACCAGTCAGCCTGTATTCTTCGTATTGGGACAGATCTTCAGTAACCCAGCGTGGAACATTCCCCCCGGTAATATAATCCACCACCAGGTGAGTCAACTCGTGAATCATAGGCCCGGAAGTCACAAAAACATTTCTTAAATGTTCTTCTTTCTCCGGTTCTGACCAAATAACTAAGTAACTACTATACACCAATACAAATAAGGAGCGACTTTTGTGCCTCTATTCTACCCCTTCGTTTGTAAATGCTGCTTCCACTCCTCTATCGTCTGGCGGGCTTTGACCACTTCGTCGCCTTCTTTAGCCAATTCGATAAATTTTTCTAACTGTTGAATCCCGTGCTGATAATCCTTTTTCCCCTCAGCCAGCACATAACCGTATAAATAATACGCCTCTTTATTTTCCGGACGGCGCTTTATTTCTTTTTCCAGATTGGTTATGGCATTATCGTAATCATCTGATAAAAAACTGGTCCATGCCAGTTCAAGGCGTAAAGAGCTATCGTCCGGTTTGAGTGCAACGGCCTTCTCGTAGGTTTCCAATGCTTCTTTTGACCGTTCCGAACCTGCATAAACCCTTGCCAGCTCAACTAAAGCCTGGACATCTCCGGGATTTTCCTTTACTTTGGCTTCAAGGCTGCTGACGGTTTCCTGCGGAGCAAGCATTCCGGCCTTGTTCTCCTCCGGCGGAGAAAAGTAGCCCCCGCCCATCCATACCATCGAAGAACCGATCAGGCCCACAGAAAGAAATGCTGCAAGTATAATAAATACAATCCTTTGCTTCTTTCTGCGCCGATCATGAAAAGTTGATTTCTTCTTAACCATCTTTACCACTCCATCTTTACCGCTCTAATTTTAACCCCATCTCCCTTTTAAAATCAAGCGCCAAAAAGAACCATCCAAAAATATTTGCCCGCCGCCCTTCGTCTCTACAAAAACTGAACCGGATTTAATGTCCGGCCATTGGTCATTACCTCGAAATGAAGGTGAGGACCACTGGCGTTACCTGTACTTCCCACTCTCCCAATCATTTGGCCGCGGTTAACCCGCTCACCCACGCGCACACTGATTGCAGAAAGATGCGCATAACGCGTGAGAACACCATTTCCATGGCTTATATCCACGCATTTTCCGTAACCGCTATACCAACCCGCACGGATCACTTCTCCCGACTCGGCTGCTGCTACCGGTACTCCCGAAGCCGCTCCTATGTCAATCCCGGCATGGAATTCTCCCCTACGGTTGCCAAAGGATGAAACAATAGCTCCCCCCACCGGCCATGCCAACCTGCCAGACCCGCCGGAGCGGGAGGCAAGCAACCAACGCGAACCTTTGGCCACCACCTGGACGGCAGGTTTTTTTAAAACCTCTTCCTTTATAACCTGACGGCTTTTCTCAATACCATTGACACAGGTAACTTCATAAGTAACCTCTTTCTGCCCTGGTCCACCCTGTTGCACAACTCTATACTGACCCCTGTACAAACTATTATCCTTTCTTTCTTCCACAGAAAAAGGAATTTCTTCCTTCACCACAGGCCTGGTGATCGTCACTACGTTAACCACCGGTACCTGTCTGGAAAGGTAAATATCCTGACCAACCCGCAAACGTTCAGGAAAAAGACCATGATTAATTGACTGAATACTGTTAACATCCTGACGAGCGGTTTTCGCAATGTCCCAAAGAGTATCTCCCTCTTTAACCGTATACGCGTGGACCCCTTTAGCTTCACCTTTTATTGCCGCCAAAGCCTCCTCGAAGGTCAGGATTTGTTCCAGTCGCGCTGTAGTATTTTCCAGCCGTATGTCTTCTGCAAAGGCAACCTGATCTCCCGGATTACGTTTATATTGCTCTTTCACTTTTTCCAGCAAGGCCCGGGCCGTTTTGTAATCGGGCAAGATAAGCTTTTTCTCCCCATTAACCATTAAAGCAGTGGCGCCAGCTTTAAATGACACTTCCTGTTCCAGTATCTCTTTCAGTGCAAAAACACTTACCACCATTTTACCATCATTACCGGAAGCCCGCCTGATGATCACCCGTTCTGCCGGACTCACCGGTTTACCTGCAGCCTGTGTACGGCTTAAAGTTACCTCCTTAAGCGCTGCCCGGGCAGCCTCCTGATCTGCAACCACTGCCACCACCCGGTCACCCACCTGTACGGCCCATGTGCGCTGCTCATTAACAATAATCGCCAACATCACCATCACTAAAAACGACATGCCTGCCAGCGCTATTATTTGTTTAAAAGCCGGCGGCTTCTGAATAACCCGCATCCAACAAGGCAACCTCAAGTAAAACCACCTCAAAACTTAAAATTTCCATTTATGAATAAAAAATACTGACACAAAACCCAATCGATCGACTCAACGTGCTGGCAATCTATAAGGAATGCTCAAGATGCCGGCGTAGGCAAAAAAATATTTACTATCAACTTAACTTCACAACCATAATTACTTTTCACCAACCACCTTCCAGAGTTCTCCACGCCTGTAAATAAAGAGCGCACTCCAGCCGCTTTCGCATTAACCGGCAAGCCAGTTGATACGGCTTGTGGATTGAACCGTTAAACGCATGAGCATTGGCATGGCAGCCCCCGCTGCAGTAAAACCTGGCCCAGCAGGCGCTGCAACCTTCTTTTGAATACACGTGAGCATGACGGAACAAATCCCGCAAATCATCTCTAACTATCCCTTTATATACATCACCCATCCGGTACTCCGGCCGCCCCACAAACTGGTGACAGGGATATAGATCCCCTTTATAAGTTACTGCCAGGTATTCATAACCTGCTCCACACCCGCTAAGACGCTTGGGTAAGCAAGCCCCTTCTTCCATGTCGATATTAAAGTGGTAAAAATCTACCTGTTGCCCCCGGCGGGAACGGGCCAACAACTCTCGTGTCAAATGTTCATATTCTGCATAAACTAAAGGCAGGTCTTCCTCACGAAGGGCATAATCCTCCCCTTCAAAGGCTACCACCGGCTCCACCGATACCCTTGGAAAGCCGAGGTCCACCATATGCAATACATCACTGGCAAAGTCCAGGTTATATCGTGTAAAGGTCCCCCGCAGGTAATAATCCACCTTTGGATGAGAGTCTAAAAAACGGGAAATGTTATTTGCGACAATTTCGTAAGAACCTCTGCCGCCGGGAAAAACACGCAATCTATCGTGCACCTCGCGACGCCCGTCCAGGCTTAAAATCACACTAATCCGGTTGTCATCCAGGTAGTC
>DFZP01000002.1:0-16722 GCA_002382125.1 Firmicutes bacterium UBA4053 | reverse complement strand
GACAGATGCTTAAAAGAGGACATACTTGATTATACTTGAAGATGATACGTTTACGCAACCACAATACAAATCTATACAATAAAAAATTTAAATCAAAAAAATACCTCCCTTATCAAAGACATGAGAATCTATTGTAAATTAGTTTAACCATCTATCCCTGACTATAGAAACTTTAGCCGGTTTTTTTGGTGTCAGTTTTTGGGTATGATGATAATGTTCTGATCGCCCACTCCGGTCCCCCAGGATACTACCTCGCAAATGTTGGCGGTATCCTGGGTAGAAAGATTTGCTGCTTGGACAATTACTGTAACTCCGTTCTCTTCAAGACAGACCGTGCTGTCCTTGAATCCACGGGCACGGATCAAATGCTCGATTTCAATTTCTTTAGCCATCTTGTTGCTGATCGCCAGAAGGCGCTCCTGTGCCTGTTGGCGCGCCTGGGGACTGGAAGCAGGATTATTGATTATCTCACGCAGTAATTCTATCTGCTGACCTCTTGTACGTTCACGATCTAAACGATATTCAATAAAAAACTCCGATTCGTCCTGGTTGCTTTTTTTGCCGGAGTTCTGCTCTATGTCCAAAATCACTGGCTCCCCGGACTGATCGCGGTTATTTTGTGTTTTATTTAAGCCAGGCGCTTCGGTATTTATTGTTGTAACGTTTTCTCCTTTAATTGATTTGCCTGGAATGTCTAACCAGCCTGAAGCCAGTACAGCGAATCCTGACAAAACCATCAGTATAAAATAGAGCGTTCGCCTTCTGACGATGAGCGAGAACATTTATTATGCGCCTCCTTTTTTACGGATCTGATTTTGGCAGAACCAAAATTTTTTGAGGCTCTATTCCCAATGCCACCTGGACGGCTTTAAACAACCGGGCTTTAATTTCAGGGGTTTTCGCCCCTTGCGCTACCACCAGTACACCAGCTACCTGAGCCGAACGTGCTTCTTCCACAATCGGATTCTCTTCCTGACCGTTGCGGATCAGGACCAACTGCCCGCTGTCGTTGTTTTCGTTAATTAACCTGGCACCGCCAACCTGGTCTTTTTCCTCGGTGGTTTTCCGGCTACTGGTGGTGTTTACTGCATACCGGTCATGCCTGGAAGTAGCCAGGCGTACCGTTACATCAAGCTGGCCGGCTCCTTCTATTTGAATTAATATTTTTTTCAAATTGCCGGCCAGAATTTCTTCTTCCTGGTTCATCACCGAACGACTGTGAAATTGTGGTTCTGCACGATCCTTGATTTCTGTTTCCGGCTGCGGAGCTTGCGTTTGCTTGTTGTTGCTGCCGATGAGCAATAAAACAATACCCAGGGCTATTATTCCTGCCAACCACAATAGCTTTTGTTTTTGTAATTTTGGCGGGTAGTCGCCACTACCACTGCCGCCCGAAAACTTATCCAGATATTCTTTAAAACCCTTCATCATTTTAAGCCCTCCATCCTTAGAAAATAATCTCTATATATTTTTATGATTTCTCTGCGATCTGTGGTTAAAACTTTACTCTTGATACGTAACAATAATTTGTTCAGGGGAAAGGTTATAGAAGCTGGAAATTATTTTTACCAACTTGTCTTTGGTTCCTTTGGAAAGTACTGCACCATCGCTTCCCCCCGGTTGTTTCGTCATCCCGCTTTTTTCTTCACCTGCGGATGTTTTTACATCTTTCCCCGCCCTGATTTCCACCTGTTTTACCGCTGACTGTGACGCATTATTTTTATCTGCTTTGGTAGAGGTTAATACCAATGTTATCTTTTTTATCTGCCCAAATTCCGTACTGGACGGTTCGTCGAAAATTTCCACTTCTGCTGAAAGCACATCTATTTTCCCGCTAAGACTGGCCAGAGCACTAACCTGGCGGGCCAGGGCACGACGGTACTCATCCAATGCCCGCGCCTGCCGGTCACGGCTCAACTTTTCACCGCTAGCCATGATTTCGTTTAATCCCGGAAGGTTGCGTTGTTCATCGCTGACAGCCTGTTCGGGCAAGTCCAGTTTCCACTCCCCCCTGACCAGGCTGCTCATTGCTTGCAGAACGGCAATAATAACTAAAAGGCCCATCACCAGTCTTATATAACGGCGCAGATCACTTTGGGGCAAAAACATTTCCAGGAATAAAGCCAGTACAACAATAACGATCAGATTTTGGACGAGCAAACGAATTACTTCCATAAACCCATTTCCTTCCGTCGACGGCCTTTTTCTCAACGCAGCATAACAGTTAAATTACCTACGCCGACAAGAATAGTAATCGCAAAAAAGAAGAGCAGCCCCACGACGGCAACCACCGCAAAAACCATGATCATGCTTCCCCCCAAATCGTTTAGACAATCAACCACCTGCCCTTCTGCTACTGGTTGAACCAGTGCCCCGGCAAGTTTATAAATAAGTGCCAGGGTGAGAATTTTGAGCAGCGGCAGGCCCATGATCAAAAGTACGGCAATCATTCCGGCTATGCCAGCGGCATTTTTGATTAATAATGAAGAACTGACTATTGCCTCCAGGGCGTCTGAAAATACCCCTCCTACCACGGGAATAAAGACGTCGATGGCAAACTTTGCCGTGCGCAGGGTAACTCCATCGCTTACAGCCCCCGCTACTCCTTGAACTGCCAACACGCCCAGGAATACCGTACCAAATATACCCAGCAAGCCCATGGCAACGGTTTTCAAAAGACCGGCCAGATGAGACACCTTAAAATGCGAAGAAAGATGATCAACAATACCCAGTATAGCACTAAAGAATATTAGCGGAAGAACTACGTTTTTGGTCAGGGTGCCGATAATCGTCAGGCTAACCAGGATAACGGGATGAAAAATGGCGGCCGAAGCCACGCCTCCCATCGCTACCAGCAATGTCAGCAGAAGGGGCAAGATTGCCTGCATGAAGGATACCATTTTGTCCACCACTTCCCGCCCGGTATTTATCGCCAGGGCAAAAGAGCTGATCGCTATGGTAACCAGCGCCAGGTAAACCACCATGTAACTGAGCTGGCCCGTCGTTCCCCGTTCAAAAGCGTTGGTCAGGTTCTGCAAGACGGCACAAATAATAGCCAGAATGATCAGCTTACCGAGCAGGGCAGAGTTGGCAACCACCTCTTTAAAAAAACAAGTCAGCAGGCTATGGAAAATATCGGCTGGCTTCCATTGGACATCTCCTCTGGCCAGCTTGATTAAAAGATTTTTAAAACTCATCTGTGGAATGGAAGCCTGGATTTCCGAGTCCAGGCGGTTGATAAATCCCTCTACCATCTCCATGTCCAGGTCCTGCCCTTCTTCCCCTGCCTGCCGTGTCAAATGCGGCGCAGGCAGGTCACCCGGAGCAGGAAAATTAGTAGTTGTGGCTGATGCCGGTAAAGGGCAAACGGTAAAAAATATCAACCAGAGAAGTAACAACCATTTTAAACAATTCATCCGTCCCACCTCAAGGCACCAGTTTTAACAAAGCCTGCAGCACTGCCGCCACAATGGGAACGGCCAGCATCAGCACCAATACCTTAGCAGCAAACTCGATCTTAACTGCCAGCGCACCCTCCCCGGCATCCCTGCAAATTTGGGAACCAAAGTCAGCTATGTAAGCTATGGCTACAATTTTCAAAATGGTAGCCAGGTAAACTGTACTTAAGTTGGCACGATTGGATAATTCCCTGAGCACGTCGATAATCGAGCCGATTTTACCCAGAACCATCAGAAAGATAATAATGCCTACGGCTATGCTCAAGGCAACGGCCATTTCAGGCTTGTTCTGGCGGATGGTTACCGCCAGAATCGCAGTTATTATTCCTATCCCTACAATCTGCATGATTTCCACAGTTTTTTTCTCCCCCAGCAAGTTAAAAAAGCTTAAATACCGATCTGACCTGGTCAAAAAAAATTCCCAAAAGCTGAACCACCCAGATCAATACAATGCCCAAACCTCCCAAAGTAGCAACAAAGGCATAATCTTCCTTGCCGGAATTTTTGAGAACATAATGAGCCGCCCCCACCAGAATGCCGACCCCCACAATTTTAAAAATGATGTTAATATCATAACCCATCTTGCCTGTCCTCCTTATCCCTGTTTTTATTCAGTAAAACAAAAGCACTATCACCAGACCGCCTAAAAAGCCAAGATAATTCCATAACTTTACATGTCGTAAGGCATTGCTTTCTGCCCTGTTTATTTCCATTCCGATTTGTTCCATGGCCAGCCGCAGGTGCTTACTCTGATCGCGACTGTCCGAAATACCCAGGGCGCTTCCCAGACTGCGCAGGATGGAAAAGTCACATGTTAACAAAGCTGATTGCGGGTAAAATTTTCGCAGCGCATTTTCCCACGCCTCGCCGGCCGTGCAGCCTGACATGGACAGCAACTCGGCGCGGGTTTGTTCAAATAAGGGCGCGACACGATTGTCTGCTCTGGCGGCTACCAATCCCAGAGCTTCAGCCAGCGGTGTGGCCGTATAAGTAATTTCAGTTTCCAGCATCTGCAAAGCCGACTGCAGGTAGCGTAATTCCACCGGCCGAAGCGAGTAACTTCTGGCAATTACCATGCCGGTCAGCCCGCCGGCAATGGTCACAACAATAGAACCCAGTAATTTAAGCATGAACACACCTCTTTTTATGCACAGGCTACAAGGGGCGCATTGTTTTGCCGTCAATAATTTTTTCTATTGTTCCGATGCCCCGTGAGCGTCCCAACAAAACAAAACGTTCAATCAACCTCATGTTCAAAAGATTGTTCAAGGCCGGCCTGTTGGCCAGTTCGGTAAGAGAAGCCGCATGTACGGTGGTTAGCACCTTGACGCCGGCATTAAATACTCCTTCCAGAGCAGCAAAATCCTCGGGGCCACCAATTTCATCAGTAGCAATAACCTGGGGAGACATGGAACGCAACAGCATGAACATACCCTCGGCCTTAGGACATCCGTCCAGGACATCAGTACGGACGCCGACATCACGCTGAGGTATCCCCCGGTAACAGCCGGCCAGTTCCGATCGTTCATCCACCACTCCGATCACCTGCCCGGGAAAATTCAGTTCCGGGATACCGTTGCTCAACTGGTGAATAATATCCCGCAGCAGGGTGGTTTTGCCACAACGGGGCGGAGAAAAGATTAAGGTATGATGAATACTGCCGGATTTATGGTCAATCAGGTAAGACAACAGGGGGGTTGCTATGCCGTTTACTTCCCGTGAAATCCGGATATTCAATCCGGATATGTACTTCAGCATTTTAACCCGGCCGCCTTCGACAACTGTTTTTCCTGTTAAACCCACCCGGTGTCCCCCGGGCAAAGTAATAAAACCGTTCTTTAATTCTTCTTCGAGGGCATAAAGAGAACAGCCGCTGATCAATTGAGTAACCCGCTGAATGTCGTCTGCTGTAACCAGATAGGCTTCCCCGGGATTTTTCACGGGCACGCCGTTTTGACTGACAAAGCTATCTTCATCGGGGAGCCCGACTATCAGGGACCTGTTTTGCCGGAGACGAATTTCTTCTAATTTTTCCAGCAGGTTGGAAGGCAGGTTGGAAATCAACCTGCGCAGGTGAACAGGCAGCACCGGCATTACTTCCTGCCAGGGGGCAGGTTTGGACAACCTGCGGCCGTCAGCCGTATTGTTTTCCTCTGTGGTAATCAGAGCTTGCTGGGCGGTGAGGTGAAGTTTTGGAAGATGGGTTACCCTGCTCACTGTTTGTCCCTCCCTATACCCCATAAATATGGCAACGGAAGGGATTTTATACCAGAACGTTTATCCCGGCACGTCTTTAATTTTTATTTTCAGTTTATAATGGACACAGGAATTCAAAACGGCGTGGACCAGGCCCGACCGGCTCTTCCTGAAGAATGTAAGTAACCCTGGCCCCCAGCGGGATCCGTCGCCTAAGGCTTCCTAATATGTTCTCCCCTTCTATTTTTAGTTGTACATTTAGGGGACCACCCTGCTGCAAGGCTCAACAAATGTCAAATTACAAGACCTGACCCCAAGTTCAAGTTCAAGTTTTCTTTCACCTCCCACGCAAAACATGATATAATGACTTCGTTTGTACACCGTGGCAAATTACAGAGCGGTTAAACAGGAGGTATCGACAATGGAAAACTCGCGACCCCAAAAAACAATTGTGGTCAGCATCCAGGGTTGGGAACTGGAGATACTGGAGGGCCCCCGGAAAGTAAACGCAGACTTAGGAGAGATGATCGAGTTCCGGGGTATATGGCTTACCGAACCAGAACGTGGCGTAGTTACTGTACTCTGCTATCCGGAAAAGATATTCTACCTGGAAATTACCGAGGAAGAAGCACCTGTGCACAGGCCGGGACGCAGAAATAAAGTTACGCCGTTAAGACGCATTGATACTAGACTTCCGGATAACGATGAACAAAAATAAAAGGAACGAATTAAAAGCCTGTCCTTTAAAAGGGAACAGGCTTTCATTATATGGAAATCTTTTAGTAAAAATTTTTATTCGTCCAGGTCAAGACTTTGCAGACAGGCTAAAATTTCTTTCAATATTTTTTTATCTTCAGCAGTCAACGCCGCTCCGGCCAACAAATCGGCCCTTTTACCCAGGGTTCGCAACAGCGATTGATGCCTGCGCCAGTGACGTATTTGCTCATGATGGCCGCTTAAAAGCACATCGGGCACAGCATAACCGCGATACTCCCGGGGCCGTGTATACTGAGGATATTCTAAAAGAGAATCCTTGAAAGACTCTTCACTGGCAGAAGTATCTTTGCCCAGCACACCCGGAATCAACCTGGCAACAGCATCAACCAACACCATGGCCGGCAATTCCCCCCCAGTAAGAATATAATCACCGATAGATATTTCATCAGTTGTTAAATGCTCCCGCACCCGCTCGTCCACTCCTTCGTAGTGACCGCAGATCAACAGAATATGCTCCTGGCAGCTAAGCTCCCGGGCCAGGTCTTGATTGAAGAGCCGGCCACCGGGACAGAGAAGAATCACCCTGTCTGGCTCACCCCGCCTCTCCTTCAGCCAATCCACCGCCTCAAAAATCGCCCCGGCAGCCATAACCATCCCCAGCCCTCCACCAAAAGGAGCATCGTCTACAGTATGGTGCTTGTTTCGGGAAAAATCCCTGATCTGAACCAGGTTTATTTCCACCAGGCCTTTTTCCTTTGCCCGCTTAACAATACTGGCGTCAAAAGGACCATTAAACATTTCGGGGAAAAGTGTTAGAATATCAATCAACATTTGCGTGGCCCACCTATCGTAATCCTTCCGGCAATTCAACCACCATCCGGCGGGCGTCCAGGTCGATCTTTTTTACCACCTGCTTTAACGCAGGAATCAAAACGGAACGCCCCCTTTCGTCCTTTACCACAAAGACATCATTTGCGCCGGTCCGCAAGACATCTTCCAATTCACCCAGATATTCGGAAACTGTAGTATATACAGAAAGCCCGAGGAGGTCAAAGATATAGTAACTATCCCCGGGCAGTTTTATCAACTGCTCTTTTGTTACCTGCAGTAACGCTCCTTTTAAAACTTTAGCAACATTCATATCTGATATCCCTTCAAACCGCAGCAGCACAAACTGTTTATGTTGCATCGCCTCTGCCAGGCGGTACTCCATGTATTGACCATTCTGTAAAAGAATCACTTGGGCCATATCCAGGAAACGCTCCGGGAAATCAGTAAGCGGCAGCACGCGTACCCACCCCCGGACGCCGTGGGCATCTAATATTTTACCAACAGTTATCAAAGGCGTATCCTGCATCTCCGGCAACTCCTTTTTCATCGTCCCTGCCTGATTTCGATCACTTTACCATCCTCTAAAACTACCTCTACACCCATGACGATATACCAGTCATCGCCCACATTCAATTCTACAATACTCTCCACCCGGCCATGGATTACTTCTTCTCCCGGCGCCAGTTTACCCACTTTCTTTAGTTTTTTCCACCAACTGCTGTCTTATCTCCAGCCGCCGCTGCCGTTCCTTTTCCAGGCGCTGCCGCGTGGTGGAAATATCTTTCGAGGCTTAAAATATTCCATGCACGAATAATTTAAAATAGAAATTAAAAAGGAGCGCTGGTTTAACCAGGAGCCCCCTCTTATCCACCTTAAACTATCTCCACCATCACTTTCTTGTGTTGTTTGGTGGCGGCTGCTTTTACAACTGTACGAATAGCCCTGGCGATTTTACCCTGCCTGCCAATTACTTTACCCATATCCCCGGCAGCCACTTTCAACTCAATAACATATGCCTTTTCACCCTTGAACATGTTTACTGCCACTTTATCCGGCTGATCCACAAGGGCCTTGGCCAGGACCTCAACCAATTCTTCCATTGTTTATGGTACCCCCTCGTTACCCTGCTATTGGCTCCCCCCGGCAGGCCTATTCAGTATACCAGCTTTATTAAACAGAGCCCGAACAGTATCGGTCAACTGGGCGCCCGTCTTTAGCCAGTTCTGCGCCCTGTCCTGATCAATCTTGACCTCTGCCGGTTCTTTAAGCGGGTTATAATAACCTAATTCTTCTATAAAGCGACCATCACGCGGCGACCGAGAATCCGCCACCACAATACGGTAAAAAGGTTTCTTTTTAGACCCCATTCTTTTTAACCTGATCTTTACGGCCACTAGTTTCCACCCCCAAAAAATATGTTTGCAACTGTCTGCAACACCTAAATCAACGGCCTGCCTCGTTTGTCCGGAACCAAAATGCCAGGCAGGTGCTTACCCACCTTTTTTCCGCCTTTTTCTACTTCCATTAACTGCCGGATCATTTTCCTGGTCTGCTCGAACTGCTTGAGTATACGGTTTACATCCTGGATTGCAGTCCCGCTTCCGCGGGCTATACGACGGCGGCGGCTGCCGTTAATCTCATGCGGGTGATAACGCTCCCAGGGCGTCATGGACCTGATAACAGCCTCTACGTAAAGCAGTTCCCGGTCATCAATCTCCCCCAGTTCCTTGAGCTTTTTGACATTTCCCATGCCCGGAAGCATGCCGATTAATTGCTGCAAAGGACCCATTTTCTTGACCTCTTGCAGTTGCTCCAAAAAGTCCTCCAAGTTAAATTCCGCATTACGGATTTTTTTACTTAACATGGCTACCTTTTCCGCATCCAAAGCATCCTGGGCCTTTTCCACCAGTGAAAGCACATCACCCATACCCAGAACACGATCAGCCATGCGATCAGGATGGAAAGGCTCTAATGCATCCGGCTTCTCACCTGTACCCACAAATTTTACCGGACAACCGGTAACAGCTTTGATAGAAAGAGCCGCTCCACCCCGGCTGTCACCGTCCAGTTTGGTCAAGATCACACCATCTAAGCCCAGCCGGCCATGAAAAGCCCCGGCTACACCAACAGCCACCTGACCGGTCATCGCATCCACAACCAGTATGATTTCATGAGGATGCACCCGGGCCTTAATCGCTTCCAGTTCACCCATCAACTTATCATCAACATGCAGCCGGCCGGCAGTATCCAAAATAAGCACATCCCGATCGGTACCGCGCGCGTGTTCAACCGCCAGGCGCGCTATATCCACCGGGTCCTGCCGGTCTCCCGCCGAAAACACAGGAATATCCAACTGCCGGCCGAGCACCTGCAGTTGCTTAATGGCCGCCGGGCGGTAAACATCCGCTGCTACAAGCAAGGGCTGGCGCCCCTGCTTGCGCAAAACGTTAGCCAGCTTGGCGGCAGTGGTGGTTTTTCCTGAACCCTGCAGTCCCACCAGCATGATTATCGTGGGAGGCTTGGTAGCCATGTTAATCTTGCTCTGCATCCCACCCATTAAGGCAGCCATTTCGTCGCGCACAATCTTGATTACCTGCTGGGCCGGCGTCAGGCTGCCCAGCACATCCTGCCCGATCGCCCGCTCTTTTACGCTGGCTACAAAGTCCTTCACCACCTGAAAATTTACATCCGCCCCCAATAAAGCCCGGCGCACTTCGCGCAAAGCCTCATCTACATCCTCTTCGGTCAGCCGGCCTTTATTTTTTAACCTGCGAAATGTTTCCTGTAACTTTTCAGCAAGACTGGCAAAGATCATTCCTTCACTCCCTGTTTTCCCTGCAATCCATCACTTCCACAATGATTTCCCGTACCTTTTTAACCTTATCCTTATCCTTATCCTGATCTTCTCTCAAAACCTTTATACCAACAATTCTATCTGATCAGTTTTACCCTGTCAAGGATAACCAGATTCCTGCAGGGAATTTTAAAGGAAAAAGTCATCATCGACAATTGGCAACTGCTTTTGAAGAATTAATGACCCGGGAACGGGCTTCCACCACCTGCTGCCATTCCTCTTCGCTTAAGGGCTTGTCAAAACTGCGCAACTGGGCCAGTTCAAAGCCGTGCTTGGCGGCCAACTGTCTGAGGTAGAGCATGTTGTCCAGCCGCAGGTCGGCGCCCAGACTCATATCAGTATAATGGTGTTCCAGGGCCAGCATCATGGTCTCGGCCATGCAGGCGTAGGCCAGACCTGGTTCGAAGCCAAAGTTCCACCCCAGGGAGGGGCGGCCCGGCACAGCCACCACGCCACCATCAATCACCAGAACATCCGGCCGCAACTGCCGCATGTACGGGTGGACATTGGAAGGCTTGGAAATATCGCAGATAATGGCTCCCGGTGCTACCCATTCAGGCTTGACCAGGTCTTCTACACTGCTGGTAGCGGTAACCACCACTTGAACCCGGGAAAGCGCCAGCTTGAGATCGGTGGTAATTACCAGACGACCTTCTTCTATCAGTTTTTCAACCACCGGCAACCAGTCGTCCCCAGGCGCATCAAGCGCCGGCAGGTCAAGTCGCAAAAGGCGTTCACCCAGGCTGGCGGGAGCCGGAGTCCAACCAGCGCTGAGCTGGTTGGCCAGGTGCCGGCATAAGTCGATCCCCACCCGCTGCAGGCGCCGCGAACTGGCCTGGGGATGGCGGGCATTACCCACTAAAAAGAGCCGCTGCACTTCCTCCGCCAGCAGAACAGCCAGAGCCCGCCCGATAGAGCCGGTGGCGCCTATTACTGCCGCCGTGCTTTGACCAGGATCAAGGGAGAGCCGCCGGGCAGCCAGTTTAACCGCCTCGGCTCCCGCAACTACCGTGTAGCTGTTGCCGGTGGTCAAGGGCAGAAAACGTCCCTGAAGAAGAGTCCCGCCGCGGGATACCACCGAAGTGTAGGCGCCCAGCCCCACCAAACGGGCGCCCCTTTCCAGGGCCAGCTTAAGAGCCTTCTCCAGTTCTTCCAAGACCACCCCCGGTGTAAGCTCAAGCATTTCCTTGGCAGTACGGGGCAGGGCAATAAACTCGCCGTAGATGCGATAACCAGCCAGGGATTCCACCGTAGTTCGACCGATGACAAAAGGTTCGAGGATCTCGCTGCCCAGATCGGCCAGTTGCTGCAACTTTTCTCTTGACAGAACCGCCAGGCTGGCGTCGAACTCGTAATAATTATCCAGATCCAAAGGATGCACCAGAAAGGCAAAACGGCCTTCCCGGGGATCTTGTAAAGGCCGGTAACGGTCCCACGGGTCTTTTTCCACCCGGGGCACATAGTTAACGGCTTGCTCGTCAAGATCCAGAACCGGGCGCAAAATTTCCAGTGTATTGCCGGCATCCAAGACGGTTAAGATCCGCTCCAGGGATTCAAGTACCCACCGGCACTCCTCCCTGGTAACAGTGAGCGGCGGCTCCAGGCGGATCACCTTGTTGCCGTTTAAAGTAGGCGCCACCCTTAACCCCTCTACGTTTAAAAGGTAACTGGAAATCAGGGGGGTAAGGGATTCCTGCTCAGAAAGCACACTTAAAAGACAGCCGGAAAAATTGGAACGGGCCATCTCAAATTCCAGTCCCAGCATGTAGCCGCGACCCCTTACCTCTTTTAGCACCCGGGGGAACCGCTGCTGCAAGGCAAGCAACTCCTGACGCAGGCGCTGCCCGTTGCTATGCGCCTGGCGGATCAGCGCCTGATCATTCCTAGTTAAAAGATCCAGTACCTTCAGGCCTACCCGGCAGCCAAGGGTGTTGGCGGCAAAGGTAGAGGAGTGACGATCCCCAAAGTCTTTAGTATAGGCGGCAGCAGTAGAAAGACAGGCGCCTATGGGGTAAAGCCCGCCGCCCAGGGCCTTGGCCAGAAGCAACAGGTCGGGGCTAAGACCCTCCTCCTCGCAGGCAAAGAGCCTGCCGGTACGTCCCAGACCGGTTTGAATCTCATCCAGAATAAACAAAAGGCCATGCTCGCAGCATATCTCTTTAGCCCGGGACAGGTATCCGGCCCCAGGCACCACGATCCCGCCTTCGCCTTGAACCGGCTCTACTATGAAAGCAGCGTAGCCGGAGCCATTGTTTTCCAGCTCTTCCTGCAAGGCTTCCAGGTCACCGTAGGGAATGGACTTAAAACCCGGTACCGGAGCCCCAAAAGGCGCCTGGTAGTACTCCTTGCCAGTAGCCGAAAGAGCACCCAGGGTTTTACCGTGAAAACTATTGATGGTGCTTAGAATACCCATCCTGCCGGTCGCGGAACGGGCCATTTTAATGGCAACTTCTACTGTCTCCGCGCCACTGTTAGTGAAGGTTACATACTTAAGCCCGGGAGGAGCCAGTTCAATTAAACGCCGGGCTAACTCCCCGGCGGCTTCCAAAGCTGAGGGTTGAATAAAGCTGGGCCAGGCGTTGTCGCGGACCTCTTCCAGGGCGCCCCAGATCTCCGGAGGGTTAAAACCAAAAGGCAGGGCGCCGTAGGCGGCAATAAAGTCCAGGTAGCGCTTGCCTTCGGCATCATAAAGGTAGTTGCCTTCCCCGCGCACAAATACTTTATCCAGATGTACTTGTTCCAAAAGTTTGCCCAGGTGGGGATTGACATACCCGGCAAAGTTGCTCATCAGACGCCCCCTCTCCACTATCCTGACTAACACCTTTCAACTGGCGGATCAACTGGCGCAATTGATCCGGGTTGACCCAGCGATCTTCTTTAATGGGAGAAATACCGATCTCCCAGCTTATCACTCGCGGTCCCAGGATGGCTTCCACCATTTTAATACGCATGTCCGAGCCGATAAAGATAACGGCATCATAACCCTCTATCTCGGCAACAAGAGCCATGAACTGGTTGATCAAATCGGCGCCGCTTTTTTCCTGTACAAAGCGCCAGCGTTCTTCTTCATTCATAAGCAGAACAAAATCCACGCCTTCAGCCCGGGCCACTCCTGTCAACTCATCATCATTGGCCACCGGAAAACCCACCAGGGCCAAGCGTGCCCCTTTGCGTATTTCACCCAGGCTCTCCAACCGGGAAACAAGGGTCCGGTCCACTCCCAGGCGCTCGGCCACCTCCTGCTGAGACAACCCTTCCTGTCGCAGTTGCAGGATTTTATCCACAGAGCGGTGAATCCGTTCGGGATTTAATACCTTATCTCCTACCCGAATAAGGTTCATAAACCTCCCCCCTTGTGCACATATTTGTGCTCATTACTATTATTATACCCATTGCGTTTACCAATTACAAGCACAATCTTCTTCGAGCTTTTTGCTTTGTAAGTTTTTTTTGGCTTTTTAGTTATTGGTCAAGCGTTCTCAATGGGTAAATTGAAACTGCGCTACATTAAATAATGACATATTTCTCTATTGATTTAATTATTTTCCTCATTTTTACCATAATAATGAGTATACTTACCCTATTTTCCACAGTTTAGGACTGAGGATATTTTCCCGGAAAAGTTATCTCCATGTGGATAATTTTTAGGCTGCTGCCACCAGACTTCGCATTTTCTCTCTTTGTTTTTCTTTGATTCGCCCTACAGCCATCGCCAACATGACACACAGCGCTAATCCACACCTTAGTTTCATCTTGTTCATCCCGCGGATTGTGTGCAGTTCAAAGCCAAAGGAGACATCTAACCGGCTGTTTACTCGTTCCACACTGGTACGTTTGTTATATTCTTTTTCCCACTTGCAGCTTGCCCGAGCAATCGGCGTGAAGATTCTTCGATCTTCCGATAACGGGATGCGAAGCCCTTGCGCCACTGGACATACCGCTTGGCCTTGGCAGGTGATTCCGTATTGCTTGGCCGGACATAATTTCTTTAAGGTGTTTCGGTCTTTTTCAAATTCTCCATGGCCCATTTCCCGTCGAGTATTTGTTTCCGGGCAACAGCAGTAAACGTTACTTTTGTAGTTATAGGTTACATTGGTTCTTCCGCTATAGCCTTGCGCGTTTCTTCCCCGTCTTTCCATAAGTTGCGTATGTCGATCACCGGTTTGATTTGATACCGATCCCAGTATTTCTCGATCAGTTTTGTATCATCATAGCCCTTGTCGCCCGCCCATGTTTGGGCTGTCCGCAAAATCTCCGGCTGTTTCTCTTCTATCTGTTCGGCTAAGGCGTGCCCTTCTTTGATGTCTGACGCCGAAGCTTTCGTAACCTTGTAGGCCACGGGCAATTCATATGTTGCATCCACGACTAAAGGCAGGCTGGAAGCCTACCCTACTTGCAGCTTGTAGCCAAACCATTTCACGATCTTTTCCCAGAGGCTGCCGTCTTTGTGCTGGCCCCGGTATTCTTTTTTCCCGTAATCGGCATCTGTATCACGCCTGCCATCCGGGGTCTGATTGCCATTCTTGTGCTTGGCAAAGGATGAGATGGCTTTGCTGTCTACGGCTAGATGCTTGCCGAAATCAGGCAATAGTTCCCACAACTGCTCAACCAGCTTTTCGAAAATCTTATCCACTTCTTCCGTATGTTTTAATGCTTTTTTCAAAAATCGCGTATACACCCACGCCGGGGGTACTTTTTCACAAAAACCGCACATCTCCCGTAATTGCCCATTCCGAGCTAATTCCCGGCGTAGTTTTTCTACGTTATCATGCGAAAAACACGGCGCCGGCGAGTACGGAGTTCCACATCGCCCGCTACTTAGATAATCGTCCCGACCTTTATATCGCTCTTTTTCCAGTTGTCTCATTAGTTTTTCGTCCGGCATATATTCCAGCACGAGACGTAACCGTGTCTTGAGTCACCTAATTCTTCGATTTCCTTCCAGCCAAAAATGCGAAGTTGTGGTATAGTAGCCATGCAGGTGAGCCTCCTTGGTTTAATGTGTGGTTTTGTTGCTACTATTTTACCATGGAAATGCTCACCTGTATTATTATTTTTACTTGAAGTGGATTTGTAGGGCAGGCTTGTTGGGTAGGCATCCTGCCTGCCCAAAGCCTGCCTTTAGTAATCCATGATTTCTACCCTGTAAAACCGTATTTTCTCGTTTTGTTTTGGGGTAAAATCTTTTTTTGTGTTCCTTTCAACGCTTGTGCTGCCTGGCTTCCCGAACATCGCAAAAAGCTCGCATAAGATCATCGAGACAGTTGTCAAATTCTTTAACTTATTTCTGTTTGCCCACATTCCAAAACTAACCACTCTACCCAAAAGTGCTTTTGCGTTTTGTATAGGAAAAAAGGTGGCTTTTTAGATGAGGATTTTCGGGTGAAAGAGAAATAAGTATTGTGTTCCCCCGAATTAAATTAAGGATTAGCAAAAAAGTGATATTTCAAGACCTGACCCTTATCCTTATCGCTTCTTACTCCATTTTCCCCTTCATTCAAATAAGTAAGAAAAAAGGCAGCAACAAACGGACCAAAAGGAGCCACAAATAAACGAATGTCCCATAAAATTTCAGGCAACCAAAATACCCACGACCAGGCAAAGGCAATCAAAAAAAAATAGCCCCAAATCTCGTTTTTCTAAATTAATTTGTTCCATAGTCACTCCTTACCATTGCTACTTATATTTTTGTAATTTTTAACGATTTCGCCTAACGGGGCGCGGGGTTTGCGAAGGGGTCGCGTAGCGCACCCTTTGGGTGCAGCGAAGCGAAACCGCAAACCCCGAAGATGGGCGAACAGAGACCATCAAGGGGCGAAGCCCCGCGCCCCGATGGGTGGGAAGCTTATGAGCGAGCGAAGCAAGCGAATTTCCCGCCCATCGTTTTCGGGCTTTGCGAAGCCGCCGCAGGCGGTTTGGGCGAAGTGAAACGAAGCCGCAAAGCCCGTGTTATACGCTGTCGACGAAGGGACACTATGCCTTCTTTTTTATGTTAAATGAATTAATGGTATTATTAAAAGTCTTTTCATACATGCGATAAAACTCTTCCTGAGATTGATATGTGAAAATATAAGCTGTTCCATTGGCAAAAAAGACTACCTGTCTCAGTTTCCAAGTAGGTGTTTCAGAGTCTCCACAGAGTATATCGTACCCATCTATATTATTTACTGAGATTGTAGCCTCATTTAAGATTGGCAAGCCTGACATCTCTGCTTTTTTCTTGAATTCATCTGTAATTTCTTGTAAATCTGTGGCTGATTTTACCATGAATTCGAGGTCAACTGAAACTTCTGATTCGTAATCACTTCCTTCAAATTGTTTTTTGAAGATCTTTTCGAAGGATACGACTTTTTTAATATTCTTATCTGGAAAGTCGCCTTCCTCAACAAGAAATTCCCAACCACCCGGATAGTCAAAGCCATAGCCGAGTTTATCGTCATAGACATACCCTTGGGTTGATAGCGGTCCTGGTGCTGGTTCTGTTGGGGGTCCAAATGGCGGTTCCGATCCCTGTCTTTCTGTACATGAGCAAATAGAAGAGGCAAGTACTACTATTGCCAAAATTACAATCCCTAAGATTAATTTTTTTTCATTTCTGTTAACCTCCTTGTATTTTTATTCAAAGTTTAAACCTTCTGGCATCCCGAAGCCGATTGCGTATAACGT
>DFZP01000099.1:15716-22911 GCA_002382125.1 Firmicutes bacterium UBA4053 | reverse complement strand
TTTTCAATTTGGTGCCCAAGAATACTGGCCAGTTGCAGGTAATAAGGAATACCGTTTCTTTTATCAATTTTTATTACTTCCATTATTAAACCCCTGTCTAGACATCTAGAAAAGCTGCCTTAAAATAAAACACCCCAGCTTTTTATTGCCTTTGCCCGCCCAATAAAGGCTTGCCTATTTTTTAGCTACGCAACATTCAAAAGCTGGGAATTTTATTTAATTTTTATTTTAAGTACCTAAAACCAAAACAGCATTTAACGCAATTGATTATAAACGAATAGTATTAATGCAGTGTTAAATTACGTTAAGATTACGTTAAGATTATGTTAGTTTTTACACTTCAAAGTTATATACGGCATGTTTGCTACTTGTTGAGCCTTAACAATACCTATACGCAAAGTCTACACGCAAAATTTTCGATTAACCCGGAAGAATATTGAGAAGCAAGGAAGCAAGGGAGCGGTGTGAGAGCGAAGTTTATCACATCGTGATAAGAGGAATTAACCGGCAGGACATATTCTGCGACCAAGATAATTATCAGCGTTTTCTGAGAACTCTTGACCAAGTGAAGACTCACAAGTTTGAAGTGTTGATAGTCAATTCCTTAAAGAACATAGATAGTGTAAATTATTTTTGTGTAGTGCGGCCGAGCAAGGCTGCTAATTCCAGTCTAATTACATTCTCGGGGCAACACAACGGCAGATTGCCCGGGTAAACTGGATTAAGTCAAAATATAGTCTTTAAGGGCCTAAACAAGGAAGCAAAATGAATGTTCCTATGCTTCCCCAAGAAACCAAATATCTTCCGTCCAGAAGATATTTGGTTTCTTGGGGTTTTACTTTTTTTTCCCATTATGTTACCCTAAAGATAGAAAAACTAAGCGCGGGCAGTTTTGGGAGGGGTGAGAGGTGGAACCGGCAGGTGAAAATGTAATTTGTCGAAAGGAGACGGAGGTTCGGTGGGGCGATTGTGATGCGGCGGGAATAACTTATTATGCGAAATATTTTGACTGGTTTTCTGATGGCCGGATAGAGTTGTTCAGACAGGTTGGGCTGCCTTATATGGCTGATTTTCATCAGCAGGGTATTTTTTTGGTGGCTGTGGAAGCATCTTGTCGTTACAGGCATTCTTTAAAGCCGGAGGAAAAAATAGTGCTGGAAACCAGGTTGTCAAAGTTAACACGCACGCGCCTGGAATTTAAATACCGGGTATTTAAAAAAGAGGATGGTATTCTAGCGGCGGAAGGCACGACCAGTCACGCCTATGTTGACGCACAGGGAAAACCTTTTGACATCAAAAAGAAGCGTCTCCTTCTCTGGGAGAAGCTCTGTTGTTTGACCTGTTAAAACGGGAGCCACTTAAAACAGGTGAAAAGAAGGGAGCAGCTTGATCATGAGAAACGGAAGCAGACAGCGAATTCCTGGATTAATTGAAGATTACCCGGTGTGGACACGCAGGACGGTGGCAGAACATTTTGACCGGGCGGTAGAAAAATATGCCAATCGTATTTTCATCTGTACTCCCGAGCAGGAATATACATATGCACAGATACAAAAAAAGTCAAGACTGATGGCCAGAGGTTTACTTGCCCTGGGTATCCGCCCCAGGGAGCATGTGGCCATGATTATAGGAAATTATCCTGAGTTTATTATTTTCAAACTGGCATTGGCCAGAATCGGGGCGGTAGCCGTGCCTTTGAATACGATGTTGCTGGAGAGGGAAATAGCTTTTTTGCTGGAGGATTCTGATGCGGTAGCGGTGGCCTTTAACGATCGCCTAGGCAGGCTGGACTTTGTGAAAATCATGACCGGTCTTTGCCCCGAGGTAAATGATGCAAAAGGTGCGGGGGTGCGTAACCCTCGCTACTCGCGTTTTCCTAAAATGAGGCATTTAATCTGCTTTTCGCCTGACGGGAATAGTTACCCGGGAATAATTGATTTCAACAGCTTGTTTGATCAGGCAGCTTCTATTCCGGAAGAAGAACTTACGAAAGTGCAGGAGGCCAATGCTTATCCTGATGACATATTTGACCTGATGTATACCTCCGGAACCACTGCCATGCCCAAGGGAGCCATGCTCAGCCACGATATGAGCTTACGTAACGTTTATGCTTTTTGTTTTACCAGGGCCATAGAGAATGGCAGGCGTTTGTACTCACCATTGCCCCTTTATCACATTTTTGCCTGGAATTACATGGTTATGGTGGCTACTTTTGTTGGTGGAATGGTGATTACCCATTCTCAATTCGTTCCCAGCCAGGCCTTGGAACTTATAGAAAAGTATAAGGCCAATGAATTGATCTGTGTTCCGTCATTATTGCTGGCCATAGTTAATTACCCGGAGATTGAAAAATATAACCTTGGTTCCCTGCGGTCTGTCTTTTGTGCTGCTGCTCCTGCGCCTTTACCTTTGTGGGAAAAAGCAAAGGAAGTACTGCAACCTGAAGAGGTTGCTACCGGGTACGGGTTGACGGAGGCAGGGGGGGCAGTTACCCTGACTCATCCGGGTGATTCTGAAGAGACGGCAACTACCAGGGTGGGTCGGATGATGCTTCCCAATTGCAGCGGCCTGCCGGAGTTTGGAGGAGGAAACCTCCAGTGTAAAGTGATCGATCCGGGTACGGGGGAGGAATTACCTCCTGGTAAAGATGGTGATTTGATTTGCCGGGGAAATGTGGTCACCAGGGGTTACTACAAGCGTCCCCGGATTAATGCCGAGCTTATTGATAAGGATGGCTGGCTGCGTACGGGTGATCTGGTGATTATCCATCCTGACGGATTGTTTCAATTTACCGGACGCAGCAAGGAGATATATAAAACCTCGGGTGAAAATGTAATTCCCAAGGAGATTGAGGATGTGCTCAGTACCCACCCGAAGGTAAATCAGGCCTACCTGGTTGGTATTCCTCACCCGGTGATGGGAGAGGTAGGGGCGGCATTGATCGAACTTAAGGCGGGAGAAACGGCGACACGGCGGGAAGTTATTAACTATTGCAAAGAAAACATGGCTAAATTTAAAGTGCCCCGGTACGTGTTTTTTGTTTCTGCGCAGGAATTGCCCTTTACTGCCACCGGAAAGGTGCAAAAATATAAGCTGGTCGAATATGTCCAGCAGTTGTTGAAGAAAAGCGGGCAGGTAGAACCTGATTCATAGAAAAGGCTTAAAAAGCAGCTAAAGGGGTGTGTAAATTTCATGCAGGAGCGGGTAGTAATTACTGGTATGGGAGCAGTTACACCGCTGGGTGTAGGGGTCGATACCTATTGGAAAAAACTGTTAGATGGCAAATGTGGTGTGGGAAGGATTACCCGCTTTGACCCCTCTGGCTTGCCCTGCCAAATCGGAGCCGAGGTGAAAGATTTTATCGCCGGGGATTTTGTGAGTAAGAAGTTGATCAAGGAAACAGAGTTGTTTATGCAGTTTGCTCTGGCAGCGGTACAGATGGCGGTAGAAGAAAGCGGCCTGGTTTTGGAGAAAGAGGATCCTTTCCGGGTAGGAATCATCTTAGGTACGTCTTTAGGCGGGATCCCGGCTATTGTAGAGAACCAGGACAGGATCACCCGCACCGGCTCCACTCGCATGAGCCCCCATTTTATACCCAAGATGCTGGGGAATATTGCCGCCACTCAGGCTGCCATTGCTTACGGTTTTAAAGGTCCGGCCCTGACTATCAGTACTGCCTGTGCTTCCGGGGGAGATGCGACAGGCGTGGCCGCCATGTTCCTCCGGCAGGGAGAGGCGGATGTAATAATTGCGGTAGGCGCGGAAGCGCTTTTTTGTCCGCTGGTGATTGGCGGGTTGTATGCAGCCAGAGCCGTATCCACACGTAACGATGAGCCGGAAAAGGCAAGCCGGCCGTTTGACCGCCAGCGGGATGGAATGGTTTTGGGAGAAGGTGCGGGGGCTGTTGTGCTGGAGACATTTACTCATGCCAGGAACAGAGACGCCCTTGCTTTAGCCGGGGTTCTCGGGTATGCTAATTTTGGCGAGGGTTACCATACTACTGCTCCTGCTCCTGATGGCTACGGGGAAATTCACTGTATGCAAGAAGCCTTAAAAAAAGCGGGGATTACTGTCGAAGATGTGGATTATATCAACGCTCACGGCACCTCCACCCCTTTAGGTGACCGCGTGGAAACCCTGGCCATTAAATCTGTTTTTGGTTCTCGTGCTTACGACATTCCCGTAAGTTCCAGCAAAGGGGCCACCGGTCACTTGATGGGCGCCGGCGGGATTACCGAACTCATTGCCTGTATCAAAGCAATCCAGGAAGGTATTGTTCCCCCCACGATCAATTATGAAGAGCCGGACCCGGAGTGCGATCTGGATTATGTTCCGAACCAGGCCAGGAAGGTAAAGGTAAGGGTAGCCATGTCCAATTCATTTGGTTTCGGCGGTCAAAACGCCTGCCTTATTATAAAAGAGTGTATCTCTTGAAAAACCCCCTTCAAAAATATTTTCAGGTTGGCTTGAATAAGTAGCAGGAAAAAATACAAAAGTTATTGAATATTATCTTTATTGTTTTTACGTTTAGATGGGGATGGTAGGCTACAGTGCAGGTTGTGGTATGTGTGAAGCTGGTGCCTTCACCCGGGCAGTGGTCGCAGATAACATTTCGCAAAAACGGCGTGCTGCAGCGGGAAGGTATTGATCAGGTAATAAATCCATTGGATAAACATGCCCTGGAAGAAGCAGTCAGAATCCGGCAAAAGCATGGTGGCACAGTAACCGTGCTTACTATGGGGCCGCTTTCCGGCCTGGAAAACTTGAGGGAAGCTTTAGCTATGGGGGCAGACAGGGCCTTCTTGCTGAGCGATCGGTGCTTTGCCGGCGCTGATACGCTGGCCACTTCATGTGCGCTGGCAGCAGGGATCAAAAAGGCGGCGCCGGACTTTGACCTGGTGCTTTGTGGAGCTAAAAGCCTGGACAGCGGTACCGCCCAGGTTGGGCCTCAACTGGCGGTGCACCTAGAGGTGGCGCATGTAACCAGTGTTTTTTCGGTAGACTTGTTGGAGGAAAGTACATTTCAAGTAAAAATGGAAATGGAAAGAGGTTACCTGCTTTTGAATGTTCTACCACCTGTTGTAATGACGGTAACCCACCGGCTTAATAAACCATGTATTCCTACCCTGGCGGATATTGTAGCCGCCGGCGGCAAGGAGATTACAGTATACTCGCTGGCTGAATTGGGGCTTTCACCATCACAGGTTGGTCAGGCTGGTTCACCGACGCAGGTACGTGATTTGTTTTTTTCGCCCGTGAAACGATTGGGGAAAATACTTGAAGGTTCGCTGGATGAAAAGGTTGAGAAATTGCTTGGACAGCCTGGGGTAGCGGGTGTGTTGGGATAATGGGGAAAGCAGTAAGAGATCGGGATATCTGGGTTTTTGTTGAGCAACATCAAGGGGAACCATGCAGTGTCAGTTTGGAGTTACTGGGTAAGGCCCGTCAACTGGCGGACAAAACCTGCTGGCAGGTAGTTGCAATATTGGCTGGACGTGACGTAGAATCTCTTTCGCCGGTTCTTATTACTTCCGGCGCCGACCTGGTTTATTTGCTGGAACACCCCGTACTGGAATATTATCGCAGCGATCTTTATCCGCCTGTGATTGCCCGGCTTATACAGAAATACCGCCCGGCGGTAATGCTCTTTGGCGCCAGTGCGGCGGGCCGTGACCTGGCTCCGTCTGTGGCCGCCCTGGTCAAGACGGGATGCGCAGCCGATTGCTGCGACATGGAACTGGAGGCGGACGGCGGGTTATTACAAATTGTACCGGCTTTTGGTAGCCAGATGATGGCCACTATTGTGACTCCTGCTCACCGGCCTCAGATAGCCACTGTCCGGCCGGGGGGTTTTTCAAGGCCCGCGCCCGGGTCCCGGGAGGGCAGGACGGAGCGTATACCGGTTGAACTGCCGGCGGGGAAAATAATGCTGGCTGATGCCGTTTGGGAGCAGATGCAGCCCTCTTCTTTAACTGAAACTAAGATCGTAGTGGCCGGAGGAGCGGGGGTTGGTTCCCGTGAAGGATGGGATTTGTTGCATGAATTGGCGGATGTTCTGCGAGGATCACTGGGAGGAAGCCGTCCGGCTCTGGATGCCGGCTGGATAGAAGAAAACCAAATGATCGGGCAGAGCGGCTGTACAATCCGTCCCGATTTATACATTGCCGTGGGTATTTCAGGGGATATCCAGCACATGGTAGGAGTGCGGGAGGCAAAAGTGATCGTAGCCATTAACAACAACCCGCTTTCTCCTGTTTTTCGCCAGTCGGATTACGGTATTGTTGGTGATTACCGGGAGGTGGTGACTGTTTTGCTAAAATCATTAAAAAGACTTTCTAAAGAATCAATCCTAGGAAAGAAGAAGCCATCGTATAAAGGCTTTTAGGATATATTGATATTTGGAGTATTATTTACAAAGCAGGGATAAGCTGCTTTACTGAATACTTACAAAAAAAAGGAGAAATGCGATTCGTGAATTTTCAACTTACCACCGAACAAGAGCTTTTGCGCAGGACCGTAAGAGAATTTGCAGAACAGGAGATTGCTCCCTTAGTAGAAGAAATGGAAAAAACCGACGAGACGCCGCCGGATTTAATAAAAAAAATGGCTGCCCAGGGATTTTTAGGTGTAACCATACCTGCAGAATTTGGAGGAACAGGTATGGGGCATGTGGCACGCATGATCATGTTGGAAGAAGTCGGGCGGGTTTCGGCGGCGATGAGCATGAGCCTTCAGGTTTTGCAGTCAGGGGCAGGCATGGTAATGAAATTTGGAAATGATGAGCAGAGAAAGAGATATTCGCCTGCCCTGGCCCAGGGTAAAATTTTAGTTGCCCAGGGAATAACAGAGTCAAGCGGGGGATCTGATCCTACAGGCATTGTCACCAGGGCTGTGGATCAGGAGGAACATTATCTGCTTAATGGACGTAAAGTGTTTATTACCAATTCTCGTCTTACAGATTTACACGTAATCATAGCCAGAACTGAAGATGAACCGGAAAAGAAATTTAGCGCTTTCCTTGTGGAAAGAAAAACTGAGGGTTTTCGACCCGGCCGGGTCGAAAGAAAGATTGGTTTTCATGGCTGTGTTACCGGCGAGTTGGTAATGGAAAACTGCCGGGTTCCAAAAGAGAATCTTTTGGGA
This sequence comes from Firmicutes bacterium UBA4053, assembly GCA_002382125.1. Classification (GTDB taxonomy): domain Bacteria; phylum Bacillota; class Desulfotomaculia; order Desulfotomaculales; family Nap2-2B; genus UBA4053. The sequence continues at coordinate 15,768 of DFZP01000099.1, read as the reverse complement.
GAAGGAGGACAGGGGATAGTTATTGCTTTAAAGGGAATCAATGATTATGGAA
>DFZP01000099.1:0-15699 GCA_002382125.1 Firmicutes bacterium UBA4053 | reverse complement strand
GAGATTTACGCCGATCTGGAGGCCAGCCGGTTGATGGCTTACTATGGGGCCTGGCTCATTGATCAGAATCAAAGATCAGATACCCAGGTGGCGGCGACAAAGTTTTTTGCCACCGAGGCTGCCTTGCGCTGCACGCGTAAAACTATGGACATCTACGGCGGTTACGGCTGTATGAAAGATTATCCTGTGGAGCGCTATTGCCGTGACGCCCAGCTTTTGATTCCTGCTGACGGAACCAATGATATTCAACGGGTAATCGTAGGCAGGAACCTTACTGCCCGCAAGAAGTAAGTAAAATGTAACTGCTCATGTAAACACAAAGGCACGAAGAGATAGGGGCTTGTAATAGGTGAATATGAACTTCCAAACCAGATTTGAAACGCATAAAAACATAGGGAAGGAGGGGGATTGTATGACAGGCGCTCTGAAATTTTCCAAGAAACCGGAGATTAATGACCCGTATATGATCGCGGCATGGCCCGGCATCGGGAATATTGGACTAATCGCGGTGAATTATTTAAAAAACAGGTTGGAAGCTGAGGAATTCGGAGAAATAGAGCCCTGGCACTATTTCTTTCCCAAGGTAGTTTCAGTTAAAGATAGTGTTTTGCAGGAAATGGGGTTTCCAGCCAATAAGTTTTATTATAAAAAAGCACAAAGAGATTTAATAATCTTTTTGGGTGAAATGCAACCTGCCGGAGAAGAAGAAATATATGAAATCGCCAATCATGTTTTAGACGTGGCCGAAGAGTTTGGGTGCAGGAGGGTGTATACGGCAGGGGCTGCAGTTGCGCCTGTTCATCATACCTCGGCGCCGAGGGTTTGGGCCGTGCCCAATAAGTGGGAGCTGGTTGATGAAGCAAGAGGATACCCGAACACAATTATTATGAGCGAGACAGGAGAGAGGGGAGGAAGGGGTAACATTACCGGCTTAAACGGGGTGCTCATTGGGGTGGCTAAAAAAAGGAACCTGGGTGGTATTTGCTTACTTGGTGAAATACCCATCTACATTGCTCATTTTCCAGGCCATACCATTCTATACCCCAAGGCCTCGGAATCTATCCTTGAATTATTATCCACCAGTCTGAAGGTGGAAGTTGATTTGGCTAATATTAACGTTTATGCTAAAAATGTAGAAATGGAGATTGACTTTTTATATGAAAGCTTACCGTTGCCGATCAGGATAGAGTTGGACAAATTAAAGTACGCTAGCTATGTGCGGCAGACTGATCCCGGGCCGATAACCGAGGAAGAAAAAGAAAAGATCATCAAGGAAGTGGAGGAGTTCTTCCGGGAGGGAAGGGAACATGGTTAAAGTTAAAGCATTTCCTAAACATGGTTCGCCGTTTTTGGTTGCCGGTTGGAGTCCGGATGCAGGTGAGGCCGGCTGGTGGGTTGTTGATTATTTAAATAAGCACCTTTCAACCAGGGAATTTGCTGAAATTGAACCCTTGGGCTTTTTTTCTTTGGGTGGAATAGAGATCAGGGATAATATAAGCAGGTTTCCCGAGAGCAAGTTTTTTTCTTCCGAAGAAAAAGATCTTATTTTTTTTAAAAGCAATATACCTGGTACCGGGGGATATAATTTTTTGAACCTGGTCCTGGATGTGGCTAAAGGCTTTAACATCCAGGGAGTATATACGGTTGGCGGAATAGTTTCGATGATCGCCCATACCGATGAGCAAAGAAAAGTCCTGGCTGTATTTAATTCTCCTCAGTTGAAAGAAGATCTGGCAGCCTATGATCTGGAGATGAATCTCGATTATCAGGGTACTACCTCAATGAACGGGTTTCTTTTATGGGTGGCAAAAAACAGGCAGATTCCAGCGGCTGGGTGCTGGGTAAATGTGCCCTTTTACCTGGTCAACAGGGTAGACCCAAGGGCAAATAAAGCCCTTTTAAGTTTTTTAAACTTCAGGTTTAGTCTGGGTGTGGACTTGAGCGAACTTGACCGTGATATAGAGATTCAGGATAGAAGAATAGCAAGGATCAGGGGAAAGAACCTTAAGCTCGACGAATACATGGGTAAACTGGAACAGAAAATAGACCTTTCCCAGGAGGAAATAGAAGGGTTGGTGGAAGAGCTAAATAGATTTATGGGGTAATTAGTTAGAGGGGTCAGACTGGTGGGGAAAATTAGAGAAGTTAAGCGGGTTAAGCTTTTAGTTGGGTTACTGACCGCCCATTTAACTTTATTGGATACCGTCAGGGAGAAGCTTGAAGGAGAATGGGGTCCGGTTGATGAGGTGAGTGAACTTATGGATTTTAATTATACTCGATATTATGAGAAAGAGATGGGAAATAACTTGAAGCGTCAGTTCATGAGTTTTGCTAATCTTGCAGATCCGGGCTGCCTGCCGGAGGCAAAACTTTTTACCAATGCTCTGGAGAAGGAGTTGTCCGTAAAAGAACAGCGGAGGGTGAATATCGATCCGGGTTACTTGACGCCCGCCAAGCTGATTCTGGCTACGACCAAAGATTATTCCCACCGCCTTTACCTGGGCCGGGGTATTTACGGTGAGGCAACTCTTGTCTATTCTTGTGGCAGTTTTAAGCCTTTGCCCTGGACGTATCCTGATTATCGTAGCGAGGATTATAGCAAATACTTTAGCCGTGTACGTGAAGTATGCCGGGATCAGATGCGCAAGGAGAGTTCTATCACTTGCGGCGGTTGAGGTTTTTAATCTTTGGAACTTTTGTAAATGTACTTGACGAATCCCCGTAAAGTTGTTAAACTTACAAGAAACTAAATAATCTAAAAGAAAAAGGAGGATGTGTTCTTTTGGCAGAAAAAACACTTAACCAGGAGGATCATATTTTATTTCACCCGGAATTACTGGTGATTCCAGAAAACGGTGAGCCCCCTTATCTTACTGCTTACCGTTGTGAAAATTGTGGCAGTATATGGTTTCCCAGGTTGCCGGTTTGTCCCAACTGCTGGAATGAAAACCTGGAGAAGGTACCTATTAGCCGGAAAGGAAAATTATATAGCTATACCGTAATGAGGGTAGCTGCACCACCCCTTAAAGCACCCTACGTTGTTGGTTTTGTTGATTTCCCTGAAGGGTTGCGGGTATGCGCTCAAGTTGAAGGTGACCCTGACAAACTGAAGTGTGATATGGAGGTAGAAATTACAACAGGTGTAATTCGGCCGGATCCGGCCACTGGCAAGCCCATTATAAGCTATAAGCTTAAACCGGTTAATTAAAGGAGGATAAAGAAAAATGGGAAACGCCTATGTTGTTGGAGCAGGGATGTCAAAGTTTTCCGCTAAAAGTGCGGATTATTATGATACACTGGGAAGAAAGGCTGTTATTGATGCAATAAAAGACGCCGGTATTTCACATAAAGATATTCAGGCTGCTTTTGTAGGTAATATGTTTAGCCAGACCGCTGGTCAGCGTGTATGCGCAACCCTGGGTCTGACAGGCATACCGATTGTAAATGTAGAAAGTGCTTGCTCAAGCGGTGCGATGGCAGTTAATGCGGCAGCCTATAAGGTTGCCACCGGAGAGTATGATTTAGTTTTAGCGGCTGGAGTAGAACATCTTTCTTCCTTGAGGACAGGAGGCACTGCATTTGCGCCGGATGTCAGAGATCCCGAAGGTATGCAAGGGGTAACGATGCCGGGGCTTTATGCCATGAGGGCCAAGCGCTATATGCACGAATATGGTGCAACACCAGAAGATTATGCCCTGGTGGCTGTTAAAAATCGAAGGCATGCCTCGATGAATCCTTACGCAGCTTATAATAAGCCGATTACCGTAGAAGAAGTGTTAAATTCCCGTATGATTAACGATCCACTTACCCTCCTTATGTGTTCCCCGAATGGTGACGGTGCAGGAGCAGTTGTAGTAGCTTCGGAAAAGAAAATGAAACAACTGGGGAAAAAACCTGTTCGCATTGCCGCTTCTCATATAACCTCCGGTATTTTCAAAAATAGTTTCAGGGACATGACTGAAATGGAAATCAGTATCAGATGTTCGAAAGATGCCTATGAAGAAGCAGGTCTGGGTCCGGAAGATATTAGCATGGTTGAATGTCACGATGCGTTTTCGATTGCCGAGTTTTTATACTATGAAGCTTTCGGTTTTTGCAAGCATGGTGAAGCGCCGCAATTTATCAGAAGCGGCGGTCCCGATTATGGCGGCAAAGTTGTATTCAGTCCTAGAGGCGGATTAATGTCCATGAGTCACCCCACCGGCGCCAGCGGATGCGCTCAAATTGTGGAAGCGACGTGGCAATTGCGCGGTGAGGCCGGAGAACGTCAGGTACCAAACTGCAAAGCCGCCTTAACGCATGTGACAGGTGGAGGAGTATATGGTTTAGACAATGCGGCCTGTACAGTTACTATTTTAACCATTTAATAAATAGTTTTTAAGGAAAGGAGGGTTTAAGGTGAAAGTAAAAGACAGGGTTGCCTTGGTTACCGGTTCGGGAAGTGGAATAGGAGAAGGTGCGGTCAAGACACTGTCTCAAAACGGCGCCAAAGTGGTCATCAACGATGTTGATCAAAGCAAGGTGGACAGGGTAGCAGGCGAAATTCGCGGCGCCGGCGGGGAAGCACTGGGAATCGTAGCGGATGTATCTAAAAAAGAGCAGGTAGAAGACATGTTCAAGAAAACAGTTGAACAATTCGGCCGGATAGATATCCTGGTCAACAATGCGGGAATAGGTAAAGATAAAAGTATATTTAAAATGAGCGAAGAAGATTGGGACAGTGTGCTCAATATCAACTTGAAAGGGCCTTTCTTTTGTTGCCAGGCAGCAGCGGGCTATATGAGGGAGCAAAAATATGGTAGAATAATCAATATTTCTTCCCGTGCCTGGCTGGGTTGGGCAGGGCAGGCTAACTATGCCGCTTCTAAAGGTGGTGTGGTGAGTCTAACCCGCACGCTGGCGTTAGAACTAGCGAAGTTTGGGATAACTGTTAACTGCATAGCCCCCGGTTTGATTAAAACCCCGCTTTATGACATGCTTACCGAAGAACAGCTTCAAAACCTGTTAAAACAACAGCCGACGGGTAAAATTGGTAAACCGGAAGATATAGCTTATGGGATAATGTATTTTGCTTCTGACGATGCCAGTTACGTAACCGGACAGACTATTTTTATTTGCGGCGGCAAGAGTATCTTGAGTTCGCTGTCTGTATAAGAAAGGGGGGAATAAAAGATGATGACGGTAAAAGATAGAGTTGGATTAATTACTGGTTCGGGAAGCGGCATTGGCGAAGGTGTAGCAAAAAAAATGGCCCAAAACGGCGCTAAGGTAGTAGTTGTTGATGTTGATAGTTCCAAAGTCAGCAGGGTAGTGGGCGAGATTAAAGCAGAAGGCGGAGAAGCAATAGGAATTACGGCAGATATAACCAAAAAAGCAGAAGTAGATGCAATGTTTAAGCAAGTTATAGATACTTTTGGCGGGATAGATATTTTGGTCAACAATGCGGGGATAGGTAGAGATAAAAGCATATTAAAAATGAGCGAAGAGGATTGGGACAGCGTACTGGATGTTAACCTGAAGGGAATGTTTTTATGCTGCCAGGCTGCAATATCACATATGCGGGAAAAGAAATATGGCAGAATAGTCAATATTTCTTCCCGCGCCTGGCTGGGTTGGGCTGGGCAGGCCAACTATTCTGCTTCTAAAGGTGGGGTGGTAAGCCTTACCCGGACATTGGCCTTAGAACTAGGCAGACATGGTATAACAGTTAATTGTATAGCTCCAGGGATAATAAAGACAGCGCTTTGGGATTCCGTACCCGAACAGGCACGGGAACGCCTTTTGAAAATACAGCCCACGGGTGTAATTGGAACTCCTAATGATATAGCAAGGACGATAATGTTTTTTGCCGGTGATCAGGCAGGTTATATAACAGGGCAGACTATTTTCGTCTGTGGGGGGAAAAGCTTGTTTGCCAGTCTGTAGAATGTTTTAATGAAAGCGGCAGAAAAGGAAGGTTTTCCCTCGGCATGGGTGAGGAGCCTTCCTTTCTGGGTATTAAGCAGTGTCACCAAAATATATAATTGTGAAAAGACATAAAGGAGGCAAAGAAAGATAATGAGCACGCTTTCGGATGTGCGAGTGCTCGAGTTTGCCGGTGAAATAGGGAGCTATGCAGGTAAATTATATGCTGAGTTAGGAGCAGACGTTATTCACATTGAACCCCCGGAGGGAGATCCGGTTAGGTTTGAATGGCCGTTTTACAAGGACATGCCCAATCGTGAAACCAGTTTAAAATATCTTTATCAAAATACCAACAAACGCGATCTGGTGCTTGATATAAGGAAAGAGGAAGGAAAAGAAATATTCTTAAAACTTATAAAAACAGTAGATATTTTAATTGAAAGTTTTCCACCGGGATATTTGGAACAACTAGGACTGGGCTATGAACAGTTAAAGAAAGAAAATCCCAGGCTTGTCCATGCCTCTATTACTCCCTTTGGCCAGGAGGGTCCCTACCGGGATTATCCAGCTTCGGATCTTACCTTAGCGGCCCTGGGAGGTTTTTTATATCTGGCGGGTGCAGGTGACGATAAACCAGCGCGTGCTTATGGAGAACAGTCCTATATGCAGGGCATGATGTACGCGGCAGTAGGAACCATGGCTGCCTTATATGATGCGGAGGAAACAGGAGAAGGGCAGTTTATAGATGTTTCCATGCAGGCGTGTGTGGCTACGGCACTAGAATTTGCAGCTCAGCAATGGGATCTGGAGAAAACAATCCGCCGGGCCGGAGCAGGCGTGTGGGCTGGAACGGGGGTTTACCGGTGCAAAGACGGATATGTTTACACAATGTTTACTATGGGTAATAATGCTTATCTGTGGGATCCTCTGCCCAAGTGGCTAAAAGATGAGGGTGAGGAAGAAGGGGCAGCAATATTGGGTACCGAAGAATGGAGGAAATTAGAATACAAGACTACAGATGAGGCAAAGAAAATATTCAGGGAAATCTTCGGGCGGTTTGCGGCCAAACATGAAAAGTTGTACTTATATGAAGAAAGCCAGCGCAGAAGATGTGTTTGTTATCCCATCAGTGATCCCAAGGACGTTTATGAGAACCCGCAATTAAACTATCGCCGGTTTTTTATACCCCTGCATCATGAACACCTGGGTGGGGAGGTATATTACCCCGGACAGACCTGCTACATAGAGAAAATGCCCTATGAGATCAAACCTGCGCCAACTTTTGGCCAGCATACAAAAGAAATATTAGAGGAATTAGGTTATTCTAGTGAGCAGGTAGAAGCTTTAAAGGAAGGGGTGTAATAGTTGGCTAAGAAACTCCCGCTGGAAGGGATCAGGGTAACAGATTTTTCTTGGGTAGGAGCAGGTCCACTTACCACCCGCTACCTGTCCGAGTTCGGGGCAGAGGTAATCAGGATAGAAACAAAGAAGCGTCCAGAGATCTTACGTCTAGCGCCTCCTTACAAGGATAGAAAACCAGGAATTGAGCGGAGTGGGTATTACAGCAACCGCAACCCGAACAAGAAGAGTATTTCGCTAAATATGAGCCATCCCAAGGCACGTGATGTTGTGGTTGGAATGCTTAAAAAGAGCGATCTGGTAATCAATAGCTTTACTCTGGGTCAAATGGATAAGTGGAATCTGGGTTATGAAGAGGTCAAAAAAATCAAGCCGGATATTATTTACATTGATATGCCTGCGCAGGGTAACGTAGGGCCGCATGCGGACTATATGGGCTTCGGGCTGGTGCTGAATGCTCTGATTGGCGCCAACTACTTAAGTGGCTTTCCTGACGGGGAGCCGTTTGGTACCGGCACAAACTACACCGATCATGTGCCCGTGCCTACCCATCTTACTTTTGCCATTCTGGCGGCTTTGCGACATCGCCGGAAAACTGGCGAAGGCCAATATATAGAAATCGCGCAGTCGCAGGCTGGGGTTCGGGCGCTATCGGCGCCGGCCGTGATGGATTATGCAGTGAATGGGCGTATCCAGAACAGGATCGGAAACCGCCATCCGGACGCGGCGCCGCATGGTGTTTACAAGACCAGGGGAAGCAGGCAGTGGATTGCCATTGCCGTGTTCAGCGACCAGGAGTGGGAAGCTTTAAAGAAGTGCATGGGTAATCCACAGTGGGCTGAAGACCAAAAGTTTGCCACCAAAGAAGCCAGGTTGGCAAACCAAGATGAACTGGATACCAAAATAGAAGAGTGGACCAGCGGGCAGTACAACAAAATATTGATGCTGGAGTTGTTAAAGAATGGAGTAAGGGCAGGAGCGGTATATAATGTCCATGACGCGATAGAAGATGATCAATTGCAGGAAAGGGGCTTTTGGGTGTATATGGATCACCCGGAGGCAGGTATTACCCTGTACAACCACTCACCGATGCGGATGACCAAAACACCTCCGCTTTTAAGCACACCGGCGCCCCTTTTAGGACAGCACACCCAGGAAGTGCTTAAAGGTTTGTTGCAGATAAGCGATGAAGAAATAAATCAGTTAGAAGCAGAAGGGGTATTAGAATAGATTTAAAAAAGATTAAAGTAAATTAGGGAGGAAAGTAGAAATGGATTTTTCCTTACCCGAGGAACTGGTAATGTTGAAGAAAATGGTACGTAAGTTTACCGAGAATGAAATAATGCCGCTGGAAAACACGGTTATTGAAAGGGAAGCAGCCCGGGGAATGGGTGACATGCGCTCTATTCCACCAGAAGAAGAAGAAAGAATTCTGGCCAAGGCAAAAGAATTAGGCTTGTGGGGCATAGACGTTCCGGAAGAATACGGTGGGTCAGATTTAGGAATGCTGGCTAAAAACATTGTGGAAGAAGAAATGAATAGATCGATAGTCTGGATTATGCTGCCGCCGGATTCTCCGAATCTTAATTTACTTTTAACCTGCTGCAAAAAGGAGCAATATGATGATTACCTGCTGCCTTACGCCAGGGGAGAAAAAATATCCGCGCTGGCGCTTACCGAGGCTAATGCAGGTAGCGATGCGGCCGGTATTCAATTGCGTGCGGAGCGGCGCGGGGACAAATGGGTGTTAAATGGTACAAAGACGTGGATTAGTTTTGGTCCCAAGGCAGATTTTTTTATTGTGATAGCTGTGACCGATAAAGAAAAAAGACAAAGGGGGGGATTTACTTCCTTTTTAGTTGATCGGGATACTCCCGGTTTTAAGATCATGCGCAATATTCCGGTTATCGGCGATATGCTAGTTTATGAACTTGTTCTTGAAGATGTGATCCTGGATGACAATAAAGTGCTGGGGGAAGTTGGGCAGGCCTTTGTACCCCTGCAAAACCGGTTGGGGGTGCGCCGGGTTGAATTGGCTGCCAAGTGTTGCGGGCTTGCAGACAGGCTTATTGAGTTGATGATTACGCAGGCTAATGTGCGTAATACTTTTGGACAGCCGCTAGCGGAGCGTCAGTTTGTGCAGGGATGGATTGCCGATTCCACGGCGGAATTACATGCCACACGTTTAATGGTTTATCATGCCAGTTGGAAGTTTGACAATGGGGAAAGGGATCTCCGCGTAGAAGGAGCAATGACCAAGGTTTTTGGCACGGAGATGCTTACCCGGGTTGCCGATCGCGCCATTCAGGCACACGGGGCGCTTGGCTTGAGTAAGGAAATGATAATTGAGTACGTTGCCAGGATGGTGCGCATCTGGCGTATTTTAGAAGGCCCGTCTGAAATTCACCGCTGGTTGACGGCCAGGCAGATTTTAAGAAGTGGAAAGCCGTATCAGACAATAATTATGTAAAAAATTAAAAATCTAAAATAAGGAGGATATGTTAAATGGGTGAGTTCTTGATTTTTGAAAAGGAAGGTCATGTAGCGTATATTACTATGAATAATCCTGATGCGTTGAATGCCCTACCGCCGGAATCATGGGAGGAGTTGGGAGAACTCTGGAAAAAGATTAAAAAGGACGATGATATTTGGGTTTCTGTGGTCACCGGCATAGGCGACCGGGCGTTTTGTACCGGTACGGACTTAAAAAAGACAGCAAAAATGGCAGAAGAAAGCTTTGTTTCCACATATTTTGATTATGAAGGTTTTCTGTCGCCAATGAAAATGTGGAAGCCGATTATAGCGGCTGTTAATGGTTATGCGCTGGGTGGTGGATTGGAAATGGCCCTGACATGCGATCTTAGAATTGCCTCTTCGAAGGCTTCCTTTGGTTTAACGGAAGTCAGGGTGGGTAGCCTGGCCGGGCTGGGTGGGATTCAGCGTCTGATTAGATCTATTCCCAGGGCGGTGGCGATGAAAATGTTATTAACTGGCGAACGTATTAATGCCCAGGATGCGCTTCGTGTTGGACTGATAAGTGACGTAGTAGAACCCCAGGATTTAATGGAAACTGCCAAAAAGATTGCCAATACGATTGCCGGCAATGCTCCTTTATCTGTCCGCGCGGCAAAACAGGCGGCGGTTATTGGCACAGACCTGCCGGTAGAACAGGGAATACAGTTGGATTATATGCTTTGGGGTATCTTGCGTGATACGGAGGACCGCCTTGAAGGCCGCAAGGCTTTTGCTGAAAAGAGACCTCCACAGTATAAAGGAAAGTAAAAATATAAACTACTAAAAGCGCCACTTAAAGTGGCGCTTTTAGTAGTTTCCAGAAGTATAAATAACCCCTTGTGACTCTGTCGAAAACCCCTTTTTTTTAGCAACAGTATAGGCAAGTGATTAGTTGTCTGTTTCTCCTGTTACATTAGTGTACCTGCTATAACCACCCTTTGTATTTCGTTGGTGCCCTCATAAATTTGGGTAAGTTTGGCATCCCGCATCATGCGCTCTACCGGAAATTCTTTGACATAGCCATATCCTCCCAGGATCTGTACTGCTTCAGTAGTAACCCACATAGCCACATCTGAGCAAAAACATTTAGCCATCGAGGAAAGCCTTATTGGTTCTGGCGCCAGACGGGACATGTCTTTTGGTAATTCTTGCAGAACGGCGCAAGCTTTATAAAGAAGTTGCCTGGCTGCTTCTACCTGGATGCACATATCGGCCAGTTTAAAAGAAATGCCTTGAAAATTAATTATTGGCTGGCCAAATGCTATTCTTTCCCGGGCGTAGGCGGTGGCATATTCATAGGCTCCGGCAGCTATGCCTAAGGCTTGGGCTCCTATGCCGAGGCGTGAAAAGTCAAGTGTTTTCATCATGATGGAAAAGCCCATTCCTTCTTCACCAAGCAAGTTTTCTGCCGGTACACGGCAATCTTCAAAAACAAGCTCTACCGTTTCTGACCATCTCATCCCCATTTTATCTTCCTTTTTACCCACCGTAAAACCAGGTGTTCCTTTTTCTATCACAAAAACAGATGCACCCCGGTGGCCTCCCTTTTCGGGATTGGTAATTGTATATACAGTCAATATTTCAGCCACGCCGCCATTGGTAATAAAAATTTTGGTTCCATTTAGTGTATAAAAGCCGCCATTTCTAACTGCCCGGCATTTAAAGCCGGCAACATCAGAACCTCCAATGGCCTCTGTGAGGGCAAAAGATGCTAAAGATTCACCCGAAGCAAGTTTAGGCAGATATTTTCTTTTTTGTTCCTCGTTACCTGCCAGCATAATAGGCAAAGTACCCAGTTCCTGATCGGCAATTAAAAGACCAGCAGAAGCATCTACCTTAGAAAGTTCTTCTACAGCAATAGCTAAGGATAACACTCCGGCTTCACTTCCACCATATTCGGCAGGAAAATCAAGACCATACAAATCGTTTTCCCGCATAAGATTAACCATTTCCCAGTCAAATTCGCCTGCATGGTCTCTTTTGTCGGCCTCTGGTGCTACCTTTTCTCTGGCTATTCTTCTAACAGTCTCTCTTAATAATTCCTGTTCTTCAGTTAAAGCATACTGCATGTCTTAACCTCCCGATTAAGTGTAGAATAATAATGATAGATAAGGATACTCCAATGGCATTATCCGCTTGGGCTCCTTTCCTCCCATTTCACACCGTGCGTGAATCTTTTAGCTCACCCGGCGTTCCATGCGCATTCGGGTATTTCACCTCTGCCTGTGCGTCGCACGCAGACAGGCGATGATTCGGAAACACAGTTCGTCAGGTATGCCTGACGTCTACTTTTTATTCAGGCATTACTACCTGGCATTGTGTAGGAACAATGCGCACCATTCCCGAAAACTCTTACGAGCCTCCACTAAAGCTTTTTAACCCTGTTTTTAAGTTTCACCTCCAATTAAAATTAAATATTTTATTCTCTCTTCTATACTTCATCTCCTTCTTTCTTTGCATGAATAGTTTAAGCTTTCATCTCACCGGAAAATTTTTCACGGTAAAAAAGGCTTTGGAAAACATCAAAGAAAAGACTAGGGTCTGGAATAACATGGAAATAAAAAGGGCAAAGTCAATCATGTAATGGCCGAACGTAAGGTCATTGGCCGCCAGCACTATGGCTATGGTGTCCGGGAAGAAAAGCAACACCCCCTCCCTTTTTCATATTTTGGTGGAACTTTTCGAACGCCTTGTTCGTCTATCCTTAGTAGAAAGAATAATAAAAGGAAAGGGTGTTGCTAGATGAAAAAATTTCAATTGCCGCTGGTTATGTTTTTGGCGCTGGCCTTCATAACATCTGTAATCTTAATTAATGCCGCCGCATATCCCAAAAAATCAGATGCCGGCGAGGTAAAAAAGTTTTCGTCTTACGGGGAGTTAAAAAGCTACGTGGAGAGAAACACGAAACTCCTGGCCAGATTTGGCGGAATGTTTCTTTATAGCGGTGATGCTATTCGAGCAAGTGGGATGTCGGAAAGAGTGTTTTCACAGGAGGCTGCTCCTTCATCCGCACCGCAAACCAAAGCAAGAGAGAATGGGAATTTTGCGGCCGAGGGTACTGATGATTTTTCAACCACCAACATTCAGGTGGCAGGCGTTGATGAGGCGGATCTGGTAAAAAGCGATGGTTCTTATCTGTATGTGGTTTCCGGTAAGGAAGTGGTTATTTTAAAGGCTTATCCTGCTAAAGAGGCCAAAATTTTATCGAAGATTAGCTTTGCCGGGAGTCCAAACGAAGTATTCATCAATAAGAACAGGCTTGTGGTTTTTGAGAACCAGTGGTCTGAACCGGGTGTGGCAATTAAAGTTTACGATATAACAAACAGGGCAAAGCCGGTTTTAAAAAGAGATGTTGCCTTTCGCGGCGCCTACGTCAACTCCAGGATGATTGACGACTGCGTTTATGTGATAGCAAATGTGCCGGTGAACGATTACAAGCCTGATGGTTCCGGGGAGGAAAAAATAAAACTGCCGGAAATTACCGCCAACGGCAGGACCAGGATAATTCCGGCCGGAGAAATCCATTACTTTGATTACCCCGATTATTCGTATCAATATACGCTGGTGGTCTCGTTCAACACACAGAATGACAGCCGGGAAATAAGCAGCAAAACCTTTTTGACGGGGACGGCGCAGAATATCTATGCTTCTCAAAGCAATATTTATCTAACAGGTCCCAAGGCGCCGAATGTAGCGCTGTATACGCAAAGATTGAGCGACGGCCTGGCCAAAATGCTGCCTGCCGGTGTGGCCGGCAAGATCAAGGGACTCTCCAGACTTGACCCGGCTGATCAAGCGCCGGAGTTGGAAAAGATTGTTAATGAGTATTTTAATGGCTTAAGCGATGAGCAAACGATGGTCTGGGAAGAAAAGATCGCGAAACTGACCGGGAAGGTACAGGAAGAGATACGCCAGGAGGCCGGGAAAACAGTCGTGCATAAACTGGCAATAGCCAATGGCAGTGTTGAATACCAGTGTGCCGGTGAAGTTCCCGGCCACGTCTTAAACCAGTTTTCCATGGACGAACACAAGGGATTTTTCAGGGTGGCGACCACCACCGAAAGGTTTGTTTTTGGCCAGGGAGTATCCAGCCGCAATAACCTATATATTCTGGATCAAAACATGCAGATTGCCGGCAGTCTGCAAGGGTTAGCCCCTGCCGAGAGAATCTATTCGGCCAGGTTTATGGGTGACAGGGCTTACCTGGTTACCTTCCGACAGATCGATCCCCTGTTCGTGGTGGATTTAAAAGATCCATACCATCCAAAGGTTTTGGGAGAATTAAAGATTCCCGGCTACTCGGATTATCTGCATCCTTATGATGAAAATCATCTCATTGGAATAGGCAAAGAAGTATCGCTGGCGCCGCCGCCGGAACCGGTACCGTTGCCCGAGACAATACCGTTAAACATGGAGGGGAATAGGGAATCTGATTCTGTCCGGCCAGAAATTGTACCTCCACCTGTTCCGCGGGTGCAGGGTCTGAAAATAGCCTTTTTTGATGTCAGCAACCCCGCCAGGCCAAAAGAAATATCCAAGTACGTGGTAGATCAAGAAGGTTCTGATTCCCTGGCGCTTAGGGATCACAAGGCGTTTTTATTCAGCAAGACGAAAAGGTTGCTGGTTTTGCCCGTTTCCTACCCGCTACCGGTGAGAATTCAGGACGGGGCAAGAAGAATCCCTTATTACCAGGGATGGCAGGGAGCTTACGTGTTTGATGTTACTTTGGATAACGGAATCGCGTTAAGGGGAAAGGTAAGCCACCCGGACGATGAGATAGCGCCATTAAGACATGCCCCGGGTTATGGTGTAAAAAGATCGCTTTATATAGACAATGTGCTTTATACGGTTTCTGACAGCCTGGTGAAAATGAACGACCTGGAAAGCTTAAGGGAGATCAACCAGATTCGCTTATCCGGCAACTAACTTATTATGAAATAAAGGGCTGCAGGAATTTTGCAAGACGTGTCGAAGAAATATGAATTAGGGTTTGTTTAAACAATTTTCGGGAGGTACTAAACCATGCCAATATTTGAGTATGAATGTAATTCCTGTAGTAAAGTTTTTGAAGTGATCCAACTACCCGGCCATCCTGATAATGGACTTGAATGCCCTGCCTGTAATGGAAGGAGCCTAAGGAAACTTATTTCCGTTCCTTTTTTGCCCAGTTCGGTGGGCAGGCCGGCCAATGACGAGGAAGTTAAATTTAACGGCAATTCTGCGCTTGATGAGTCTGTACCCGGTTCTTCTAACAAAGAGGAGACTTAAAGAACAGCAAAACTGTGTTTTTTCTCTTGCAGGATCTTTACCCGGCCCCTTGCCCTGTGCAGGCGGGCCTTAGTTTTTCTTCTATAATGGACCCAGAAATTCAGACAGCAAAAAGGTAAATTTAAGATACAATTAGACCATGAGAAAACATTATACAGCGAANNGTTAGAATTCTGTACCTAATCTGATAGTTGAAACACTATCCGCCAAGGAATACCGACCCTGGTTGAAAGACTTAATACTCCGACATGCGTCAACTGCCTAACCAGAAGACGTATGATAGCTCGGTGAAGACGGCGAAAAACAGACCTGCGAAGTGGTTAGCGAATTGTAGTCGGAGTGCCATAATTGCTATGCTGACTCACCAGGAATCCACGTATGTACGATCCGAAACCTTCGGCATATCAAATGTAGGGAAATGAGTGAGGAAAGGTTGTTTTCTATGTTAAAAACTTCCTGGAAGAACCTAAAATTTTTTTAAAAAAAGACTTGACAGTTTTCTTTTTTGGTTATATATTAGTAAAATGATAAACTAAGTTGCCATGAAGACCTATTTGGAGGCGAAAAAATTGGCGGCAAATAAAATAAGGAATTGGCTACAAGCTGAGTACAAGGAAAATTATGATCACGCGGAGCATATAAACGGGGAAAAGG
>DFZP01000098.1:14714-15433 GCA_002382125.1 Firmicutes bacterium UBA4053 | reverse complement strand
GTGGTTAATGTTTTAATAACAAACTTGTTTTCAGTATAACTAACCCTGAAAATATTCCCTGCCCGTTTTATTCATTTTTTTATTTTTTTATGGGGGTTGGTGAAGTTTTATGTTGACAATTTTTGATTTTCTGGTTATAATTACCGCAGTCTTGGCTGCCTTTCTTGACTTGAAGACGCGAAAAATACCCAACTGGCTCACACTTACTATGGCGGCCACCGGCTTAGTTGGTGGCTTTTTGATTTCCGGCTGGCCGGGCGTTCTTTCCGGCGCACAAGGGTGGCTGGTGGGAATCGGGGTGTTTTTAATTCCATTTATTCTTGGAGGCATGGGGGGTGGCGACGTTAAGCTGATGGGAGCTATCGGCGCCTTGAAGGGGGTGGAGTTTGTCCTGCAAACAGCTCTCTTGGGGGCTTTGTGGGGAGGTTTGCTGGCCTTGCTGGTTATTTGTGTGAAAAAAAGACCCGGCATTTTGAAAAGGTTTGGAATAGGGTTGAAGTTGTTCGTTTTAACTGACGGAAAGGCCGGCAAGGAGTTAATGCTTCCCGATGAAAATGCCGGTGCGCAAGAGCGGTTGTATGTTCCTTACGGGGTGGCTATCTTTTTAGGAGTGTTAACCAGTTATTTAGTTGATTTGAAACCTTTGTTTTTGGGGAAGGTGTGAAGAAAGCGATGAAACGGAGAGACCGGGAAAGCGGCCAGTCACTGGTGGAGTTTGC
>DFZP01000098.1:7123-14592 GCA_002382125.1 Firmicutes bacterium UBA4053 | reverse complement strand
AAATTTATTTTACCATTGTTCCTTATTTATTATCTGATCGTACCGGTAACATACAAGTAGAGGTTCAAGTTAAAGGGGCACTAAAGATCATTGTACCTTTAATTAAGGATTTTTTAGGAGATCTCAAGATTGTAAAGACAACGGCGCAGATGAGGCTGGAATGATTCTTAGTATTTATTATATTTATTTTTAGTATTCAGGAGGTGAAGGGAAATGTTTATGTTGAAAAAGCTTGTAAAGACAATAACCGGCTTGGCAGTTGACCAAAGAGGCGCAACTTTAGTGCTGGTAGCTTTGTTTTTGGTGGTATTAATGGGTTTTGCTGCTTTTTGTGTGGATGCAGGTATGCTTTATAAAACCAGGCGGGAAATGGTTACTTCCGCCGACGCTGCTTCACTGGCCGGAGCAAAAGCATACGTAGAAGCGTTAAAAGCTGGAAAGGCAGAAAACGAGGCGAAAACAGATGCAGAAACCGAAGCAAGCAATTATGCTATAAGCAATAAGGCGCAGGGAAGCCTGGTAACTCCCGAAGTTAAAACTATTACTTACGACGGGGCTTCAAGAAAAGTTATAGAAGTCAATGTTGGACACAACAAAGAATATGCTTTTGCTAAAGTGCTTGGCTTTACTAGCAAAGATGTTATGGCTGGGGCAGTGGCTACGTGGGGTTATGTAAAGGAAGTAACTGGGGGCAGTATACTTCCTTTATTTTGTACCGATAGTAGTTATGCCTTAGGTACTACTGTACCTTTACATTACGGTAAACTAATTATTAATGAAGGAGACGTAAGCACTGGCGGTAACTGGGGTTATTTCAAAATAGGGATAGGTGATGCCTGGAAAGATGCTCTCAAGGGGGATTTATCGGATTGTGACCTATCTATTAACGATCCTGAAGAGGGTATGACTGGGAATAAACAATCTCTTATTGGCTGCATTGAAGAACGGATGGACAGGTGCGCTCAGGAAAAAGTAACCATGTATGGGTTGGTACCTATAATTGACGAAAGTGGTATCAAGAAAGAGACAGGCAAACTTGTTTTGCCAATTCTATATTTTGCTGTTTTTTTAATTGAGGATGTAATAACAGATAATAGTGGCAACGGTTCAACTCACGCTGATTTTGATTATGGTGCTGGGACGCCCATTAATTATGGTTCCAGTTATGAAATGGGAACCATAATTGGTCATTTTACAGGCGAAACAGTTGATGTAAGCGTAGTAATTCAACCAGGCGATCAGGATAACCCAAACGATCCTAATAACCCACCAACCACTTATGTTAAGCTCATTGATTAGGAGGTATCCATATTGAAACTAACCAACCGGACAATCCTTATTGTTGCCGTTGTTCTGGCGGCTGCGGCGGCTTTTTTTGTTTACTGGTTTATTTCCGGCGGGGGAGCAGGCTCGGGGAAAGCAGTTCCGGTTCTGGTAGCGGCGCAGGATATACCGGTCAACACCGCAATTGCCAAAGAGATGCTTGCGGTTAAAAACATACCGGAGGGTTTTGCCCACCCCAGCGCCCTGCACAGCCCGGAGGAAGCGGTAGGCAAAATAAGCAAAACACCGTTGTTGAAAGCCGAACAGATTTTAACCAGTAAGGTAGCCTCAAAGGAACAGCCAAACCGTTTTTCTTATCACATACCGGAAAAGCAGAGGGCTATTACCCTGGCTGTAACCGAGGTTACAGGTGTGGCCGGGTTCCCCACGGTGGGTGACCGGGTGGACATCCTTCTGGCCAGTGAAAAGACAGGCGTTCTTACCGTTTCAGCCCTGTTCCAGAACAAAGAGATCCTGGCTACCGGGGGTGTAATTCAGCCCCAGGAGGACGGGCAGCAGCGTGTTGTTCCCACTCTGACCTTGAGTTTGACCCCGGCGGAAACCATGCAGTTGGTTATAGCGGAAGACACCGGCCGGTTNNTAGTGTATCCCATCAGAGTGTTTCTGGCCGGGCCGGACCAGGATGTTGTCAATTCCCTTGCTGCAATCCTGGCCAACGTCGAAGACATCGAAATAACAGGTGAAGCAAACAGCCGCGAAGCTACCCTTAATACCTTAAGCGAGCTTTTGCCCAATGTGGTGGTAATAGATGAAGATGTTGAGGGCGGTTCATTAAAACTGGCGGAGGAAATCACCCAGCGTTTTGTAAATATGGCGGTGGTTATTCTTAGCCAGGAACTGGATGAGGATTTTTATCGCAGGCTGCTGCAAAGCGGGACCAGGGATTTTGTTGTTAAACCGGTTGAACCCGCCGCCCTGATCGATGCCATTTATAAGGCCTACGAGTACGAAAAGAAAAGGAAGGTATTGCTGCCTTCCAAAACGGTGGAGGAAGTTAAAAAACGAAAGACAAAGGTAATCACGGTTTTCAGCAACAAAGGAGGAGTAGGAAAAACCACTGTTGCCGTAAATCTGGCAGTGACCCTGGCTAAAAATTTTCAAAGCAGGACCATTCTCTGGGATCTGGATCTCCACCACGGGGTGGTTTCCGTAGCCACCAATATTGTTCAGCGGCGGCATATTACTGATCTGGTGAATGAGATTCAGTATCTGGATGAGGACTTGCTGGAAGGCTACCTGGAAAGGCATGAATCCGGCCTTATGGTTTTGCCGGCGCCTTTTACCCCTGAATTTGCCGACTATGTTTCTGCCGACCACGTCAGCAAGATTATTTCGGTAGCCAGGGAAAGGTGGGATTATGTTGTTATTGATACCCCTTCCTTCTTTACCGAATCGGCTACTGCGGCCATGCGGGAATCCGATCTGGTTTTACTGGTTGGTTCGCTTGACCTGGGCACCATTAAAAACATGAAAGCTTGCCTGATCATTATGGATAAGCTGAACTTTTCGCGGGCCAAGTTGAAACTGGTTTTAAACCGGGTGGGCAAGGAATTCGGCGTGTATCCGAAGGACATCGAAGCAACCTTGAAAATGCCTATTTTTGTTACTATCCCGGCGGATGCCAAAAGTGTGCTTACCGGGCTGAACCAGGGAGTTCCAGCCGCATACAGCCTGCCTGATTCTGATTTTGGGCGCAGTTTTCAGATGCTGGCCAACGCTGTGGCCGGCGGGGC
This sequence comes from Firmicutes bacterium UBA4053, assembly GCA_002382125.1. Lineage (GTDB taxonomy): Bacteria > Bacillota > Desulfotomaculia > Desulfotomaculales > Nap2-2B > UBA4053. The sequence continues at coordinate 11,515 of DFZP01000098.1, read as the reverse complement.
GAGGGAAGTGGAACTGCCGGTAAAAAAGAAAGGTTTTTTTGCGCGCGTGTTTGCCTGACCAAAAGAAGGGGAGATGTTTAAGCAGTGCCTAGTGATAAGAATGTAAGGATTTCAAAAAGTCCTTTATCTGCGTTGGCTAAGGATATGATTGAGAAAAGAGCGTCGCCGCAAGAAAATCCGGAAGCGGCGGAAAAGGCTGCTTTTGTTGATTCTCTTAAGGAAAGAACCTTAAGGAGAACAATTGACAATATGAATGGTTCTATCGTTGTGGATCGTTTTTGCGTGGAAGAGAAGGTGCACTTTAAAAAGAATGTTTTTGAGACGCTGACCCAGCTTTTAACGGAAGAAGGGAAGTTTATCAGCCGGGTCGACCGGGAGAAAATTGTAAATGAGGTTACAGATGAAATCACCGGCTATGGTCCTATTGATCCTTTCCTGCATGATGAAGAAGTGATGGAAATTATGGTAAATGGTCCCAAGCAAATATACGTAGAAAAAAGAGGGAAAATGATTAAAACCGGTACGACCTTCCGGAATGACGATCACGTGCGGCAGACTATTGAAAAAATCATCAGCCCTCTGGGAAGAAGGCTGGATGATTCTTCTCCTCTTGTGGATGCCCGCCTGCCGGACGGTTCCCGGGTGAACGCAATTATTCCTCCTTTAGCTATTAACGGACCAACGGTAACCATCCGCAAGTTTTCCGCCGATCCCTATACTATTGAGGATTTTATCGCTTTCGGCACTTTGACTACGGAGATGTCGGTATTCCTTAAAGCCTGTGTGGAAAGCAGGATAAATATTGTTGTTTCCGGCGGCACCAGTTCCGGAAAAACAACTACTTTAAATGTGCTGTCTTCTTTTATTCCGGAAGATGAAAGAATTGTTACCATTGAGGACGCTGCCGAGCTCCAGCTTTGGCAGGAGCATGTGGTCCGCCTGGAGAGCAGGCCGCCTAATATTGAGGGAAAGGGAAGGATAAGCATCCGCGACCTGGTGATCAATTGTTTAAGAATGCGGCCCGACCGGATAGTGGTGGGCGAGGTGCGGGGCGGCGAGGCGTTGGATATGCTCCAGGCCATGAATACCGGGCATGACGGCTCAATAACCACCGGTCACGCCAACAGCCCGCGGGATATTCTTTTCCGTATTGAAACAATGGTCATGATGGCCGGGATGGACCTGCCGATAAAGGCAATCAGGGAGCAAATAGCCACCGCCATCAACCTGATTGTTCACCAGGAGCGTTTTAAAGACGGCAGCCGCAGGATTACCAATATTACTGAAGTTACCGGGATGGAAGGAGATACTGTTACCCTGCAGGATATTTTTGTGTTTGAACAAAAAGGGGTAGATGAAAAGAAACGGGTGATGGGGCGCCACGTCCCAACCGGCATAGTGCCGAAGTTCATTGAAAAAATAGAAACAGCCGGTGTTTATCTTCCCCATCAGATCTTCCGCAATACTTAAGGTAAAGGGTGAGGAAGCAATGTATATTTTTTTGCCCGCCGCTTTGATCTTTGGCGCAGTATTTTTTGGTGTTTTTGCTTTATACGGAGTGGTTTTGGGCAGGCGCAACCGGGTGGCCGGCCGGATTCGGGATCTTGACAAGACCGTCCTGACCGGAAAAGAAGAAGCGGCGGCAGCGGAAACCGGCAGTGAGAGGCTGGAAGGATCAACAGGCCAAAAGCCGTCTGTAAGATTTCCCGTGCTGGAAAGATATTTTCAAAAATTGGGGAAAAAACTGGAAAAGGCTCATCTTTTGTATAGGCCGCAGGAATTCTTCCTGCTTTCTTCAGGTATGGCGGTAGTGGTTGTTTTTATTGCCTTTTTACTTCTTAGCGGCAAATTTCCGGGTATAACCAGGGATCCCGCCAAGTTGATTTTGCTGGTGTTGGTGAGCGCGGGCATAGGTTTTATGCTCCCCAATATTTACCTGTCTTTTAGAATAAGCAAACTTAAGCACCTTTTAAGCAGCCAGGTGGGTGACATGCTCATGCTGCTCTCCAACTACTTAAGGGCGGGACATGCTTTTGCCCGGTCTATGGAACTGGTAAGCCGTGAGGTTCGCTCTCCTTTGGCGGACGAATTAAAAAAGTTTGTCCGGGACATCAGCCTGGGCGGGAGCGTGATGGAGGCGCTGTCAGACCTGGATAAACGGACTGAGGACGAAGACCTGGGGCTGGTTATTGTGGCCATTCAAATCCAGCATCAGGTTGGGGGCAACCTGGCCGAGATCATGGACAGCATCAACAATACCATCAGGGAAAGGGTCCGGCTAAAAGGAGAGATCAGGACGTTGACCGCTCAGGGAAGGATGACGGCGTATATAATCTGCCTTTTGCCGGTGATTATGGGTCTTATCATTTTTTATCTTTACCCTGATTTTAGCAGTGTTCTCTTTACAGATCAAAGGGGGCAGCTTATGATTTTGATTGCCGTGGCAGCCGAAGTGCTGGGTATTCTTTTGATCCGCAAGATCGTGGAAATCAAGGTTTGAAGGGGGCGCTTTTTTGTTATACGTGCTGGCAGTTTTGACTTTTTTCATTGTTTTTGCGCTGGTGCTCCTTATTTACCTGGGCGCAGTTGAGAGCAAACGCAGTGTGGGATCGCGTTTGAGGGCTCTGCAGGAAGTGCGTATGGGTGATGAAGAAGATGAACCCTTAAGTCTTCCTTTCCGGATAAGAATTTTAAAGCCCTTGATAACCAGGACGATTGCTTTTTTCAACCGCTTGCTGCCGGCCAACCTGGTTGCTTCGGTGGAAAAAAAGCTGATTCAGGGGGGGAACCCAAAGGGATTAAAGGCCGGCGTTTTTATCCCGTCGGTAATTGTGGCGGCTCTTGTTCTGGCCGCGGTGGTTTTTATATTTTTAATATTTTTTCATCTGGGTCCGGTGAAAGCGTTTCTTTGGGCAATAATTGTCCTGGTGTTTTTTCTGCTGGCGTCTTTTTTGTGGCTGTATATGACTGTGGATAAAAGAGTAAAGGCTATTGAGCTGGCGCTGCCTGACGCTATTGACCTGCTGGTGGTCAGCGTGGAAGCGGGCCTGGGTTTTGACCTGGCCTTGGCCAAGGTGGCTGAAAGAATGAAAGGGCCCTTAGCAGATGAGTTTGCCAGAGCTTTAAGTGAAATGAACCTAGGTAAAGCCAGGCAGGAGTCCTTAAGGGATCTCTCGCGAAGGGTTGAATCGCCCGGCTTGAGCTCTTTTTTGTCCATGGTTATCCAGGGAACGCAGATGGGAGTTACCATGGGCACTATTTTACGCATCCAGTCTGAAACAATGCGCCGTATACGCCGCCAAAGGGTGGAGGAAATATCCATGAAAGCTCCTATTAAAATGGTTTTTCCCCTTGTATTGTGTATTTTCCCCGCTTTGCTTATTGTCATCCTGGGGCCGGCTATACTTTCATTTATGAAGGCTTTTTAGATTAATCTGTAGGGTGTTTAAATAAATTATGACAGGAAAAAAAATAGGAATCATTCTAATTGCTGCATTACTGCTGGCCGGCGTCTTTTTGATCCTGGGTGAGGCGAACGGCCAGGGACTGGAAAGCAAGTCTGGTGGCCTGGCCGTGGCTTTAATTATAGACAGTTCAGGCAGTATGAAAAACAATGACCCCGCCGGGGTAAGAATTGAGGCGGCGAGAAAGGCCGTTGAGCTGCTTGGCGAAGATGACCAGGTCTGCGTGGTGGAGTTTGCGGACCAGGCTGTAGTGCTTGTGCCTTTGAGAAAAGTTGGCGATCAGGCTTCCCGCCGCGGAATCCTGGAAGCGTTATCCGGGATTGGCGCCAAGGGAGACACGGACATCAAAGGGGGGCTGGAAAAAGCCTACCTTGAGCTGACTAAAGCAGAAAAAGAAAAAAAGAAGTTTGCTCTTATGCTTACTGATGGTGAGCCGGACTTGCCCTACCTGCTCAAGAATGCTGATAATATGGCCGGGTACGTGGCAGCGGTGGACAATGTTGCCGGCAGTTATAAAGCTCAGGGCTGGGCGGTTCACTGTGTAGCCCTGCACAGGGAAAAGGCCGGGGAACTATTGCAGAAAATTGCCCTGGCCACTGGCGGGGAATATTTCTTTGTTCAGGAAGCAGCGGAATTGACCCGTTTTTTTCAGTCAATTATGCTGGTGCAAAAACATTCGCCGGCTGAGTCGCCCAGGCTTTCTTATGTCCTTGAAGCAAGGAACTACAAGGTGGGGGAGAAGTTTCCGGTGCGGGCGGGCCTTAAAATTGATCAGGATTATTTGATTCCCGGCCCCCACTTAAAGCTGGAGAAGTTTGAACTGGCCGTGACTTATGCCCGTCAGGAGCCGCAGGTAATTGCCCTGCAGGATGACGGGGAAAAGGAATCTTCCGCCGATGAGCAGGCCGGCGATGGAATTTTTTCCGCC
>DFZP01000098.1:622-6896 GCA_002382125.1 Firmicutes bacterium UBA4053 | reverse complement strand
AAGAAATGAAGTTTTAATCGCTACGGAAAGTGACCTGGCAGCGGATTTTATCTTGCCTGTGCAGGATCGCCCCTTTGCTTTTAAAGTAAAAAAGTTTTCCAAGGCCTATACAGATGTTGAAGACAGCAAAGAATTTAAATTATCCGGTAAGGAAATATATTATATGGTGATTTGTTTGCCGGGAACCTATCTTATATATGAAAATATTCCTAAGAGCCGGCAGCAGGTTTTTCACGGTGACCGGTTTAAGATAGGGGAATACCTTTTCGAGCTTAATTGCCCGGAAGCCAGGATGGAGGCAAAGGCAGGCGAGGAGAAAATAAAAAAGGATACTTTGAGGATCCTAAAGCAGCTTGCCAAAAAGAAGTAATGGGTGATAAAAGGAAGTAATGGGGATTAAACCGGCTTATTCGCTATATAACACCACAAAAGAAGTAGTTTTGGCGGAAAAATTGCTGGTGGCCGGTTATTTCTGGCAAAGAATGGCTGGTTTATTGGCTAAAAAGGAGTTGTCCGGGCGGGAGGGCCTGCTGCTAATTCCCTGTAACGCTGTTCATACCATGTTTATGCGTTATTCTATTGATGTGCTTTTTCTTAACCGTGAACTTGTGGTTGTAAAAGCACTTGGAAATCTCCGGCCCTGGAGGTTTGCCTGCGGCGGGCGGGTTGCTTTTCAGACGCTTGAATTAAAAGCCGGGATCATCGCCGCAACAGGGACGGTGGCGGGGGATAGACTGGCTATAGTAAAGGGGCCAGGTGTATAATTTGCCGGTTGATTAGTTGAGTTCCTTAAGACAACACTAAAGTTGACAGGTAAAAGGTAAAAAACAAAAAGGGGGTGCAAAATGCGTAGAAAAATCAAGAAATGTTTCACAAGCGGAGGGTTTATGGCTGTAGTCCTGGCTGCTTTCCTGGCGCTTGCCGCCATTCCGGCGGAACCGGCAGAGGCGTCTTCTGGGATAGCCGCTTTTGGAAGTCAAGATTACATTATTTCCAACAACATGACGCTGGTTCCAATTCGTGCCGTATCCGAAAAACTTGGAGCGCAGGTTGTCTGGGATGGAGCAAATCAGGAAGTTATCGTGATCAAGCAGGATATTACGCTAAAATTGAAGGTAAACAACAAAAGTGCTTATAAGAACGGTAAGTTGATCATGCTTGCTCTTCCGGCCAGGCTGGTGAACGGCAGGGTTTTTGTGCCGCTGCGGTTCGTTGGGCAAGCCCTTGGTTGCGAAGTAAAATGGTACGACAGCAGTAGAACGGTGGTTATCCTGACGCCGGAAGGGTCGGCGAAACTTGCTAAAGTTCAAAATGTGCTTGAATCGTCAACAAAGAATTACAGTGACTTGTCTTCATTTAAATCAGAGATGGTTTTTAATGCCGATTTAAAAATAACGAAGGCTGGTCTAAGCGAAGGTGTCTTACTTGCAGGCAATGGTTTTATGTACTATAAAAAGCCTTTAACCATGTACGCCCAGATAAATTTTGACAAAGTATCCGGTTCGTTAGCGGATGATCTGGGACAGGCGCCGAATTTAAGAATGTATATGGACGGTAAAGATATGTACGTAGACTCCGGGGAGGGCTGGGAGCAGGCAGGCGCTATCCCGCCGGAAGCCCGGATGCTTACTCTTGTGCAGCAGGCGCAGCAAGTTGAGCAAATGCGGCAGATGCTGGAGCTGGCAGTAATATCGGGGGCGGCAATAGATTGCACTGAGGATTCTGAGCGGTATAAGATTAATTTTTCGCTGGACGGGAAGAAAATGTTCGCGGGAATCCTCGGCCAGTTTTTGACCGGAAGCAACTCTATGGAAGTAGAAGGAGCGCTAAAGGAACTGGAAAAGCTCTTTCAGACTTGTAATCTAACTTATAATATAGTGGTGGAGAAGGAATCCATGCTCCCGGTTAAAACAGCAGTGCACGCCTTCATTAGTATAAAAGATAAGTTGGATGTCTTTGAATTGAAAATGCATGTCGAGGGAACATTGACGGAAGTAAATAAAGAGATGAGTTTGCCGGCGGATCTGCCGAAGGCGGCAGAATGAAATTGTTAACGGTGGCAGATGAAAATATTTTTTAGGAAAATTTTTAAAAAGTACTTGACAGGTTGATAAACATGGGTTATTATTAGCTTGGGTTAATGTTTTCCAATCGAAAAAGGCAAAGTCACCGAAAGGTGGCGGCGCAAAACTAAAGGGGCTAAAGCGGCCGGAAAAGAAGGGCCGCAAGTGCCAGCCAGTTGCCGGTTTAAACCCAGGGGGTAATCTAAAGCCCGCCTTGCCGGCAAAAGCAAGGCGGGCTTTAAGGTTTCTTAATCAAAAGTTTAAAAGATCATGTTGGCCCACAACCGAAAAAGGCAAAGCCGCTGAAAGGCGGTGGCGCAAAACTAAAGGGGCTAAAGCGGCCGGAAAGAAGGCCGCAAGTGCCAGCCAGTTGCCGGTTTAAACCCAGGGGGTAATTAAGGCCCATCTGCTTTATACCGGCAGGTGGGCCTTAAATTACAACCGGGGGTGAAACGAGATGGTAAAAAGTGCCGGAAAGGGTTTTAGCCGGCGGCAGGCGGGAGTGGTTGTTGGACTTGTTTTTTTGTTTCTTCTTGTTGGACAGGCAGGTTATTCCCCTTCTGCGGCTTTTGCGCAGGGAAGCTACGTTGGGTATACCTGTCTGCGTGCCACGCACAGGCAGAGTTCTGCGGAAATTACGGTCGATGAGCCTGCCTGCACGCAGACAGACGTAGACGGCTGGTTTGAAATTAGCGGAAGCAGTGTCCGGGAAAAAATATGGGCGTGTGTTAAAGGACCGGGGGGCGAAGTAAACGTTTATCCCATAGAAGTAAAAGAAGGCAAGTTTGCCCAAAAAATTTGGCTGCGCTACGGCTCTGGCTCCTATGGTGTTTGGGTGGATGGTAATCCGCGCAGGTACAGCGGGGAAATCTATTTTACCGTTGTGAACTCTGCCGGCAGGGATATTGCTTTTGAGGCTCCTTCCGGCTATATTAACTGCGACGACCCGGAGATCATTGCTCTGGCACAAAGTATTACGGCCTCTGCCTGTCTGCGTGCAACGCACAGGCAGGCAGGCACTGCAGACAAGGGCGCGCCGGGTGAGCGGGAGAAAGCCCTGGCTATTCACGACTGGGTGGCGAAGAATATTTCTTATGATTATACGCTGTATAAGACGGGCGACCAGACGATTGTCAATACTTCAAAGGATGTTTTAAAGGCCAAAACCGGGTTGTGCCGCGACTATGCTTTTTTGACCGCTGCCCTGGGACGAGCCGCCGGCATTAAGACGAGGGTGGTCTACGGCCAGGCTAAATCATCTACCTGTACCACCGGCACGGCAGACAGGAATGACGACTGGATCAACCACGCCTGGAATGAAATGTGCCTGGACGGAAAATGGGTGGCTGTGGACGCCAGTTGGGACGCCGGATATATAAAGAACGGCAGGTATGTAAAAAGCCCGGCCCCGGCAAGAAAATTTTTCGCCTTTGCAACCGGGCAGGGAACGACGCATGTAGCAGGAACAGTTTCCCGGGACTGAAACAGGAACCCGGCTTAGAAAGGAAATGAAAAAAATGGTTGCACAAGACAAGCTGAACGACCTTATTGATTTTCAAAAAGAAGTGCTGGGACGAGGTCTCCTTGCGTCTTTAATATGGGCCAGCACTGACGGCCAGTTGTTGATTAATTTTAACTCCACACCCCAGGCAAGCTCTCTTTTTAATCAAATTACTCAAGTATTATTAAGTGCCATGCAAGGTTCTGAAATGCCAAAACTGGGGAGATATTATGTTATAGACATGGCCGATGATGCTTTGGGGATAGTTATTGTCATGGGCGAATTTCAGTGGGGAATGATTATTGATAAAACGAGAACGGCATTAGGCTTGTTCTTAAACATGGCAATGCCGGAATTGATTAATGCTTTCAAAGAGGCCGTTGCTTAATGAAAAGGCGAAAAAGAAAAAAACAGGGAAAATTGTAGTGACATGTCCCTGTCTTTTTTCGGTGGACTAACCCTGATTCTTTTTAGTTTCAATTTAGTGTTGTTTTTTTACCTTCTGCTTAAACGGTATTAATTAACATCAGTGGGTATTTCGTAAAAGCGTAGCTGGGCCAGCTTAAGGCCTTTGTTGTCGTATTCCCAGAAGTATTGGTAGGCATCGTTGCTGAATAAAGGAATTCTATCAATTGTGCCGTCTCCGTCAATGTCAACATAGACGTAAAGCAGTTCTTTGGAGACGTTCTGGAAAGTGGATTTGCCCTTATCCCGCTTTAAGGTTACCGAGCCGGTTGAGTACCAGTAATTGCCGTCTGCGTCAATAATGTACGGTGTGGTAGTGGAAGAACCGCCCGGCTTGCCGAGTGCCCTGGCGTAAACAGAATAAGTTGTAATTCCGTCGTTCTCCGGGTCAGGGTTGGGCAGTTGGAAGATAGCTTTGCCGTCAGTGCCGTTGGCGTCTAAAACTTTAAAGTCGCCTTCCGTCAACTGGATGGCGGTTTTGCCAGCCAGAGGCACAAAAATAACGTGGCCGTTGGAGCCGGTCATATCCGCGCTCTTGTCACTGCTGACACCAATAATATTCAGGTTATAGTGAGCGCCGCTGGGAGCGCCGTTTCCGGCAAGGGCAACGCCGGCGCCTATGGCCAGCAGCATAACAGCGACAACAATCAAAACAAGCTTTTTCATAATAATAACTTTTAACCTCCTGTTAATTGTTTTCATTGGATGTTTTTAAAATCCGGATGGATATAAGACTAACTGGTTGTTCCTGGTTACCTCACCTCCTCATAAAACAGGGCGCCACCCGAAAAACGTGAAAATGGGGATAGATAGCCTCTAAACTATCGAAGTAATTTTTTACAGTTTCTACCTTCCCTTTAATTATTACGAAGGAAAAAGTTCTTTTTGGGGGGTAATGGCAGGCAAATACCTTTAAAATATTTTCCGGCTAGAAAAATTTATGGCTCTTCTTTTAGGATAAAAAACTTTACATTAAAAGTCAACAAGACAAATGTGTCACAAAAAGGCAAAGCCACCGAAAGGTGGTGACGGCAGGTGGGCTTTAAGTTTATTTAAAGTGGAGCAGGCATCCTGCCTGCCCGTGGTAGGATAGGCATCTTGCGTCTCTACCTTTTTGCAGTGGCTAACCCTGAATTTAGGAAGTCAATCTGGCCCGGACGATCAATCGTTGCCGATCGCTGCCGGCGGGGTGGCAGGCAGTCAGGGTAAGAGCGGGGTAAGGGGTTTTGCTTACTACGCTCCAGTCGTTTTTAGCAGTGGAAAAAACCTTTTCCACTTCATAAGTGAAGGTTTTCCCCTGGTACTTTAAATAGATCAGGTCTCCTTTTTCAAGGCGGTCCAGGTGGCGGAACCATGCGCCGTAGGTGGAGCGGTGCCCGGCAATGGCCATGTTTCCAGGCTCTCCGGGCAGGGAAGTGCCTGGGTACCAGCCTGGCCCCTTTCTTAGCTGTGCCGGAATGGTACCGCGAACGACAACGGCCGAAAGACCTATTTTAGGGGATTCAATTACAGCTAGGGCATCCTCCGGAGCAACGGGTGGCGCTTTCTGGTTTTTTTCATTGTTGTTTTTCCCGCCGTTTTCTTCTGTTTTGTTTTTCCCGCCATTATTCTCTGGAGACAGGACGGGCGGAAGATCGGGGGAAGGTTTTTCCTCGAACGGAGGCAGATCGCTTTGAAGAGCTTTTTTCAGGTTGTATTGGCTATAGGCGGAATAAGTGTAAGAAAAAAGGGGGTAAAGCAGCAGCACTGCCCCCGTGAAAAACAACACCAGGCTTATTATGTTGAATTTTTGCCTGCCCGTCATAAGTTAATCAGTCCTTCTCTCTGGAAAATAGCTATCAGCGGTCAGCCGTTGGTTCCCTCTTCCTTGAAGGGAAAGGGCCAGGGTGAGGGTGATGGGTGGAGAAAAAATCAAGGGGGATGCGGCAATTGCCGCTTACCCCCCTTGAGAAAAATCAACAAACTTACTTTACGTTTTTTTAACAGGACAGGCCTTTATTCTTATTTTGCAAGACGCCTTGTAAGTGCGCCGGCAGCTAAAAGCACCGTTCCCAGCAAGTAGAACAGCGTATAGTTCCCGCCGGTATGTGGCAGGGGTGGCGCTGCTGCAGGTGGTTCGGGCGGAACCTCTACCGGTACCGGAGGAGGAGCCGCTGCCGGTGGTTCAGGAACTATTGGCGGTTCCGGAGGAGCCGCTGCAGGTGGTTCGGGCGGAACCTCAGTTGGTGTTGGAGTAGTACCTCCG
>DFZP01000098.1:0-580 GCA_002382125.1 Firmicutes bacterium UBA4053 | reverse complement strand
TCATTCTCATTGAAGGAGAACTCATAGTAACCATTCCCGTCGGTGATGTCAGTTTTGGTAGTTTCAACGGCAGTCTCAATTCTTTCCGAGTTGCCCCCTACTATTCTGACAGCCTTGATAGTCCAGCCGGCCAGTGCAGGTTCACCTTCGTCCCAGATCCCGTTACCGTTCTTGTCGTTCCATTTATAGCCGGAGACTGTAGAAGGTTCCGGAGTTGGGCCGCCGCCGGTTGTTTTGTTACCGAAGTTTTTGTCTGTTTCATAGATGTCGGACTGGACGGTTACCACATGGTTGCCCGGAGATGCCGGATAGGTTTGCTGCCAGTCGTCTTTAAGCACTTCGGAGATTGTCCAGTCACCGAATTCATTCTCAGTGAAGGAGAACTCGTAATAACCATTCCCGTCAGTGATGTCAGTTTTGGTAGTTTCAACGGCAGTCTCAATTCTTTCCGAGTTGCCCCCTACTATTCTGACAGCCTTGATGGTCCAGCCTTTCAGTGCAGGCTCGCCCTCGTCCCAGATCCCGTCTCCATCCTGGTCGTTCCACTTGTAGCCGGAGACTACTGGAGGAACAAATTCTT
>DFZP01000076.1:1064-8591 GCA_002382125.1 Firmicutes bacterium UBA4053 | reverse complement strand
CTGCATGAGCCAAAAAGAAGCACAGGCAAGATGCCTGTGCCACCAGGTAAAAGGTACCGGGTTGCTACTGAAGAGGATCTGGAAATATTTAAAGAGGCAGAAAAATATCTGGAGGAGAAACGGGCAAAGCTGATGAATGAGTGGGGCTTCGACCCGGTGCCGGATGAAGATACCCCAGAAGGGAAAGGTCGAGGGGCGGAAAGAGCCTTTTCAGTTCGAAATTATGGACTAAATACTTGGGGCGACCTTTTTAACGCCCGTCAGAAGCTGGCCCTGATTACCTTTATGGAGAAGGTGCGGGAGGCGCATAAATTAATGTTGAAACCACGGGTACAGGTACAGGATCAGGCACAAATACAGGCAGGGCTTCGGACAGGCAGGATGCCTACCCTACTGCTTGTGACACCATTACCTGTGCCACCATTGCCTATAGCACCTGGTAAGCAGGGGCAAGTGAAAGAGTTTGGTAGCACAGGCTTCCAGCCTGTGCATGAGTTTAGAACATACAAAAGAAACTTGCCTCATTGGGAGGCGCCTGGAAATATTTATTTTATAACTTTTAGAACTGTAAAGGGTCTTACTCTGCCTGAGCAAGCTAGACAAATTGTCTATGACAGTTGTATGTTTTTTGATAGCAAAAAATACAATCTGTATGCGCTTATTATTATGCCTAACCATGTGCATTTAATTCTTCAACCGATAGAGAAAGTAAAGGGAGGTTATTACAGTCTTGCTGAGATTATGCATAGTATAAAAAGCTATTCTGCCAATCAAATAAATGAACTTTTTAAAAGCACAGGCAAGATGCCTGTGCCACCAAAAGTATGGGTGGATGAAAATTTTGATAGGATTGTAAGAGATGAAAATGAGTTATTAGAGAAAATGAACTATATAGTAAATAATACAATAAAAACTGGGCTTGTTGAGAAACCAGAAAAATACAAGTGGTTATATGTCGAAGGATGGTTAGAAGGAGAAACTGAGGCACAGATACAGACACAGGCAAGGCTTCGGGCAGGCAGGATGCCTACCTTACTNNCCTGTGGCACCATTGTCTGTGCCACCATTACCTGTGGCACCATCCGGTAGCACAGGCTTCCAGCCTGTGCATGAATATGCCAAAGCGGTGGTGAGTTATTTGGCTATAACTATAAACTCTTTGATCGACCATAATTCTGTTCTTTGTCAATGGAGAGGGGGAACAGAGGATGGGAGTCATACATTTGGAAGGCAAGCTTTACCAATGAATTGGGATTACTTTGAAGTTAGTCCTTTAAGTGGTTCAACGGGTTCTTTTAAACCTTCTTTGCAAAAAGTTTTAAATGTTTTTTCTCACTGCTCTCAAATTCCGCCTGTTAAAACAGAAATAGAAGTACCACTTGCTTACTGTTCACGAACTAACTTTATATCCGCCACCATTTCTCAATCCTCCGCCACCTCCCTGCCCCACCCCGACAACTATTTTGACGCCGTCTTCACTGACCCGCCGTATTACGATAATGTGCCTTATTCTTATCTTTCGGATTTCTTTTATGTGTGGTTGAAGAGAACGGTGGGGGATTTGTACCCGGAGCTTTTTTCTACCCCGCTAACACCTAAAAAAGATGAGATCGTAGCTTATTCCAACGGCCCGGGAGGATTTGAAGAGGGCAAGAGATATTTCGAGTCCATGCTTAAGAAGTCTTTTCAGGAGATTTACCGGGTCTTAAAGCCAAATGGTGTAGCTACTATTGTCTATGCTCACAAATCCACCCAGGGATGGGAAACGTTGATTAACTCCTTGCTGGATTCTAGTCTGATCATGACTGGAGCCTGGCCCATAAACACCGAGATGAAGGCGCGCTTGCGGGCAAATGAATCGGCTGCCCTGGCATCTTCTATTTACATTGTGGCCCGTAAAATGGAACGCCAGCCCACGGGGTTTTACTCCGAAGTGAAAGAAGAATTAAAGAAACACTTAAATAAAAAGCTCCACCGGCTTTGGGAGGAAGGAGTCAGCGGGGCGGACTTTTTCATTGCGGCTATCGGCTCGGCCATTGAAGTTTTCGGCAGGTACGAAAAAGTAATGGACTTTGAGGGAAACATTATCAGAGCGGACAAACTCCTGGATGATGTGCGGGAGATGGCCACCGATTACGCTGTCCGGCAGATCCTGCATAACGGTTTTACCGGTGAAATTTCTAATTTAACCCGCTTTTATGTACTCTGGCGGTGGAATTACGCCGAAGCGAAGGTGCATTTTGATGAGGCGCGCAAGCTGGCCCAGTCTTGTGGTATTGACCTGGCGCGTGAATGGGGTAAAAATGGTTTTATCCAGAAGGAAAAAGAGTTTGTCAGGGTACTGGGGCCGCAGGCAAGGAGAATGGACGACTTGGGAGATTCGCAAGAACTGATTGATGTATTGCACCTGGTCCTTCTCCTTTGGGAAAAGAGCCGGCGGGAGGAAATGATCAAAGTGCTTGGCATGAGCGGCTGCGGCAAAAGTGAGGCGTTTTACCGGGTAGCCCAGGCAGTGTCCGAAACATTGCCAGTGGAGAGTAAAGAGAAAAAACTTTTAGACGGCTTTTTAACCGGCCGGGAGCGGGTTAGGGAAGAAATTATAAAAGAAGCACAGCAGGAGAGGTTGTTTACATAAGGAGCACAGGCCCTAGAATTAAAGGAATGAAAAACCTTGAAGAGATAAAAAAGATATTAGGGGTATCTTGAACAGATTCTCGGAGTAAAAGTAGACCTGGTAAGAAAACAGGCTCTTCGAAAAGAAATAAAAGATAATGTTTTGAATGAGGTAGTGAAGATATGAAAAGGGAGGTATTTGCTTGGAGGGCCCACTGGAAAGAGCGGTCAAAAGTATTATTGAAGCAGTTGAACCAGATCAGATAATCTTATTCGGCTCCCGGGCACAAGGTGTTCCAAGAGAAGAAAGTGACTACGACCTTTTTGTGCTCAAAAAGGTCGTAGAGCATAAAAGAAAGCTTGCCCAGCAAATCTACCGGTCTCTTTATGGTGTTGGTGTTTCTGTGGATGTCATTGTAGAGACTCCGGAAAGGTTTATGACTTTAAAAGACAACCCTTTCCTGATTTACAAGGAAATTGCTGAGAACGGGAGGATAATCTATGAAAAACCGGGAACTGGTAGAAGGGTGGCTGAAAAGAGCAAGAAGCAACCTGGAAAGGGCAAAAGCAGGAAAAACCTCTAAAGAAATATTATTCGAAGATTTATGTTTTGATTGTCAGCAGGCAGTAGAAAAATCACTTAAGGCCTTACTCATCCATCTCAATAAAGTTTTCCCCAAAACTCATTCTATCGGCAGGATTGTTGAGCTTATCGAGGAAACTGGTACTGATGTGCCGGAAGAAATTAAAGATTCTGTCGTCCTTACCGAATATGCGGTAAGCACTCGTTATCCGGGAGATTATGAACCTGTGCTTGAAGAGGAATATAAAGCAGCTTTAGAAATGGCTAAAAAAGTTTTTTATTGGGTAGAAGAAAAGCTCAAGGAAGGAGAATGAGCATGTTTCACACTATTGCTGTGCCCCACCGGGATATTTTAGAAGGCCGAATGACCATGGATGTTTTTGCGGCGGACCTGTGGGATGTGTTTAAAAACCGGGGGCCGGATGAGTATAAAGATGAGGTGCAGTTTTTTCAAAAAACCTATATGACTGAAGGATTAAAGAGCCTTCTTGCTTTGGTGGAAAAGCGGCTGCAGGAAAAAGGCGGCGACCCGGTCATTCAGCTCCAGACCCCTTTTGGCGGAGGCAAGACCCATGCCCTCATTGCTATGTACCATAAGGCCAGGGAATGGCGTGTCCGGCCTGTTGTCCTGGTGGGAGAAAAGCTGAAGACAGGAAGCACAGCCAGGGATTTCGATACCCTCTGGGGTTTAATGGAGGAGCAGTTAACGGGGAGCAAGAGGGAATTTTCTTCAGTCGTACCTCCCGGAGGCGAGCAGATTAAGAAGCTCCTGGAAGGCCATCTTCCGGTATTAATTCTCATGGACGAGCTTGTGTCCTACCTCAATACCGCCGATGCGGTCAGGGTGGAGAATACGACCTTGACCACCCTAACCTTGACCTTCCTGCACAACCTGACCAATGTGGTCAGCGAGATACCGGGCGCCTCTTTTGTCCTGACCACAACGCCCAGCAATCCTTACAACCGGACGCCGCGGGGCGAAGAAATTGTGGCCGACTTGCAAAATATTACCGCCCGCAGAGAGATTATCAAGTCGCCCGTTCAAGAACAGGAAATCACCCAGGTGATCAGGCGGCGGCTTTTCTCCCGTCTGGAAATGGAAAAAGCCGGTGAGGTCATCCGGGACTTTATGGAGTATGCAGTAAAGGAGTCTATTTTACCTGCCGGCACAGAGCCGTCAGAGTACAGAAAGCGTTTTGAAGCATCCTACCCTTTCTTACCGGAGGTTATTGATGTGCTCTACCAGCGCTGGGGGAGTTTTCCGAACTTCCAACGGACGCGCGGCGTGTTAAGGCTTTTGTCCCTGGTTATTCACTCCCTTAAGGAAAGCAAAATTCCCTACGTCGGCCTGGCGGATTTTGACCTGGGCAACCAGGAACTTCGTCAGGAACTGTTGAAACACACCGGTCAGCAGTTTGATAGCGTAATTGCCGCGGACATCACCAGCGAGGGGTCGGGCTCGCGCAAGGTGGACGAAGGTCTGGGTGACGCTTATAAGGGGTTAAGACTGGGAAGTCGGGCTACGACCACTGTTTTTCTTTACTCTCATTCGGGTGGCCCCGAGAAAGGAGCAAGCTTAAGCGAAGTCAAGCGAAGCGCCACCACCACTGTGAATCCGGCCAGCGTGGTGGCCGAAGCGCTGGAAGAATTAAAGGGAAGGTTGTTTTACATTCAGCACCAAGGCGGGAAATATTACTTTACCAATCAACCCAACCTTAACCGCATCCTGCTGACCAAAATGGAAAATGTTTTGGATAATGAGGTGGCTGAATTGGAGAAGGAACTTTTAAAAAAGAATGTTTCCGGGGGTAGGTTTAAAACTTTCTTAAGGCCGGGCGAACCCGGTGAAATACCGGATAACCTTGATTTAAAGCTAATCATCTTAAAAACACAGGATAATGCCCTTATGAAACAGACTTTGGAAACGAAGGGGGCAACGCTCCGTGCTAACCGCAATACTCTTTTTTTCCTTACCCCCTTTATAGGTGAACAAGCCGGGTTTCATAACCTTTTAAAAAGGGTTATCGCTTATCGCCTGATCGGTGAGGATAAAACCCTCAATCTTTCCGATGAGCAGAAAAAAGAAATTAGAGCCGAACTGAAAAAAACAGAAGACGGCTTGAATGAAGCCCTGCGTCGTTATTACCGGTCGTTGTTTCTTCCGGCCAGGGAAGGGTTTAAAGAACTGGACCTGGGCATTCCCACTTACGGAGAATTTAAAAAAATTGACGAAGAAATTTACGAAAAGCTTCGTTCTGAGGGGGATATCCTGGAACGAGTTATTCCACTGGTCATTAAGGAGCGGTATTTGAAAAGCAATGATCATGTTTTAACTGAACAGTTATACCAAACCGGTTTTAAAACACCCGGGGAAATAAGGGTGATTAGCAGAGAGGTCTGGGAAAAAGGTATCGGGGAGGGAGTACGCCAGGGTCTGTTCGGGCTCGGGGAATTGGCAGATGGACGCCCCGTCTGCCGTTTCTTTAAACAAAGTGCGCCTGTTGCCCTAGCCGGCAGTGAAGTAATTATTCGGGAAGATTTATGTGCTTTACTGGAGGAGGAAAAGAAAGACCTGACTGCGCCGGTATACGGGAGCGTAACAGGCGGTATTAACGCAGGCATCGCCGAAACCGGGGCTGCAGAAGCTGCCCTTGAGGTAATTAGTAAAGAAAGGACTCCGGGAGAACGGGCTAGGGAAAAGCCGGCAAGCCGCAGGGAAATTTGCCTTCGTTTCGCCATTCCCAAAGGAAAGGTAGCAAGCATAATGGGCGTAATAAACCTGCTGCAATCAAAATTTGATTCGCTCGAGATCGAACTTTTGGCCAGCAACGGCGAGATTTCCGAGCAGGATTACGAGGACAAAATAAGAGAAGCTTTCAGACAACTGGGGGTTGCCATTGGTGAATAAGCCTTTTGCCAGCCGCAATAAATCCTTGTCGAAAAAAGGCAGGGGCGTTAAATTTAACGCCCCTGCGCTAGGAGGGAAAGACAATGAAAAAGAAATTTAATCAAGTGTATCAATTTAAAATCACCCTGAAGGGTACAAAGCCACCAATTTGGCGGCGAATACAAGTTCCAGAAACTTATACCTTTTGGGATTTACATGTGGCCATTCAAGATGCAATGGGCTGGTTAGATTATTATTTGCATTCATTTGAAATGGTCAATCCTTCTACCGGGATGAAGGTAGAGATAGGGATTCCGGATGAAGATTTTGAATGGGAAGTAGAAATTCTTCCGGGATGGGAACAAAAAATAGCTGACTGGTTTTCTATGGAAAATAGGTTGGCAAATTATACCTATGACTTTGGAGATGATTGGGAACACAAAATACAATTGGAAAAAATTCTTCCGAGAGACATAAAGGTTAAATACCCAATATGCGTTAAAGGAAAAAGGGCCTGCCCACCTGAAGACTGTGGGGGGATTTGGGGGTATGAAGATTTTTTAGAAATCATAAAAAATCCTGATCATGAAGAGCATGAAGAAATGTTGGAATGGGCGGGTGGGGAATTTGACCCAGAACATTTTGACGTGCAAGAGGTTATTTTTGATGATCCTGATGAACGTCGTAAAATTGCCTTTGATTTAAAGTAATAATCTTCATACATGCCCTTAAGGCCCATAAAGTAGGTTTTCAACTTGCTCTTCTTAAAAAAGAATGGGTTTTCAAGGTTCCTTAAGTTGCTCCCAGCCAGTGGAAGAGCTGTCTGCGGGCTTCCTTAAGGGCCTTGAAGGGTTACTCAAATATGGAGCAGGAAAAGAATGACGAGCAAATGATTCGCCTGTTTGGAAATGCTAAGGATGAGGATTTGGGTGAGGAATCTTTTGCTGGAAGCCCTTACTTTGGAGTTTGAAGCTGTTTTGTCCTCGCTTTACCTGGATATTGCCCTGGACGGGATCGTACTTTATGATTGCCACGGATACATCCGGGAAAAGCTTGGTTACATCCGGCGACGCATTAAGCAAATGGGCTTGGAGAGGCAAAAGATAAATGAAGACTGGTTTTGGGCCTGGGAGCGCCCACCGGGAATTAACTGGGAACTGGAGTGGTCTTCATGAAGCCTTTGCAAAGTGCACAATACCGGTTGAAGTTGGCCGAAGGTTTTTTACAGGAAGCCCAACAAGATCTAAAGATAAATCGCTGGCGCTCTTGTGTGGATAATGCTCAGCTTACAGTAGAAAACGCCCTCAAAGCGCTAATTGCCTTGCCCGGCGGATTGTGGAGGAGGTGGCGATGTGAATAAATCTCTTGAGCCCCTGATAAAACATAAAGATGTAATGTTAATGGCGGAGATTGCGGCCTGGTTGCATAATTGGCAAAAATGTAT
>DFZP01000076.1:0-1035 GCA_002382125.1 Firmicutes bacterium UBA4053 | reverse complement strand
AACAGAGGTATCAATTATGGGGCTAATAACAATAAGTAAAGATGTCTCTGGTAAGATAATGGTTTCCTTTCCCTATGATCCTTATCTTATCGAAAAGGTCAGAATAATTGAGGGCCGCAAATGGCATAAGGACGAGAAATACTGGAGTTTTCCTGATTCAGATGACACATTAGAGAAGATTTTAGAAGTTTTTAAAGGGGAAGAAATCTATTTAGACCATGCCTCGCAATCTCAGCTCTCTATCCCTATTATTGTGAGGCGTCCCGAACTGAGTAAGGAAACGTCGAGGCAATCCCAGTCAATATTGTCAGAGTATAATTTTGAAGACCTCAGGAGGGAACTCGTCTCAAGAAAATATAGTTATAGAACAGTAAAAGGCTATCTTTACTACAATAAGGATTTTCTGAGTTTTGCAGACAGAGGTCCTTTTGATATCACTGAAGAAGATGTAAAGAATTATCTGCTTTACCTTGCAGAAGAAAAGCAATCTGCGACTTCCACACTCAACCAGGCTATTAATGCCCTGAAGTTTTATTATGGGACAATGTTAAAGAAAAAGTTTCTTTATGAGATAAAAAGGCCTAAAAAAGATAAAAAGCTACCCATAGTTTTAAGCAAGGAAGAAATTGTAGCGATCCTCTCCTCGATTGATAACATAAAGCATAAAGCAATATTGATGCTTGTATATTCTGCAGGATTGAGAGTTGGGGAAGTAGTAAGATTAAAGCCAGAAGATATTGATAGCAAGAGGACGTTAATTCACATTAGGGGTGCTAAAGGAAGAAAAGACAGATATAGTTTACTGTCAGAAGCTGCCTTAAAAACATTAAGGGAATACTGGAAGCAATATAAACCGGAGAAATGGTTATTTCCCGGTCCTGACAAGGAAAGGCACATAACGATAAGAACTGCTCAAAGAGTATTTGAAATGGCATGTAAACAGACGGAAGTTAAGAAAGTCGTGAGTATTCACAATCTGAGGCATTCATTTGCCACTCATCTCTTAGAAAACGGTATTGACCTTAGGTATATTCA
>DFZP01000046.1:0-8403 GCA_002382125.1 Firmicutes bacterium UBA4053 | reverse complement strand
CATGTACGCAGTCGCCTTTTCCAGGTTCGTAGTCATCATACTTTTCCTCAATCATGAAAAAAGCCTTGCAATTTGCACAAGTAGCCATAAGATCCCTCCTTTCTGATTTTTATTTTAAAGCAGGCACTCTAAATAGCTGGTCAATAGACCAGCACAAACACTCTCACCTCCTACCAACCTGTAACCGCCTATATCCTGCCTTATGTCAATCCAAGCGATGTCCTCATTAGTCAGAATAGTTATCTTTATTTATTATCTTTTTTATGCTATCATTTTATGTTCTATTCTTGGTTGCCAGTCAAGTGACTCTAAACATTCTACACTTAACTCAGGTAAGAGAAAAGATCATTACCACACCTTCTCCTGGATTATACTTCACCGGCAAAATTACCTTATGACCTATTGTTACCTTTTCCCCAATCAGTTTCATGGAAGCCTGATCAGGATCAACACCTTCCAGGTTGCCTAAAACCCAAGGCCCCTCATCCAGTTCAACCATAACTACAACATAGGGCGCCGTAAATTCTTCCGGAGCTACCCGGATCACCGTAAAGGTTTTTATTTCACCCCGTCCGCTTAATTCAACTAATTCCAAGTCGGTAGATGTACATTTTGCACAACACATCTTAGGTGGAACAGTTAAAGCTTCACAAATACGGCACTTTAAACCTAACAGCTTTCCTTTTTTTAAACCCTCGTAAAACTGTTTATAAGTTAATGGATAAGCTATCATGCTTCTTGCCCTCCTTAAACTCCATAAATAATGTTTGCCACGATAGACAAGTCCCCACCCAGGGTATCAGTCATACCCACCTTTGCTCCTTCCACCTGCCGCATACCACATTCCCCTCTCAGTTGTTTAACTATTTCATAGGCTTGAGCAGCACCGGTGGCGCCAACGGGATGACCTTTTGCTTTCAAACCGCCAGAAGGGTTAATAGGAATTTTTCCACCTATGGCAGTTTCCCCTTTTTCTACTGCTTCACTTCCCTTTCCAAAATCAAAAAAGCCCAACCCCTCACTGGCCACAATCTCGGCAAGAGTAAAACAATCGTGGAGTTCACATACATCTATATCTTGTGGAACTAAGCCTGCCATATCATATGCCTGCTTGACTGACGCTTCTCTAACTCTTATCCTGGTAATATCCTTTTGTCTGCACGCCGCACCATTTGAACCCTGACCTACACCCAAAATATAAACAGGTTTTTCCACCAGTTTCTTTGCTATTTCCTCAGTGGTCAGAACTAATGCCGCCGCTCCGTCTGAAAACGGGCAGCAATCAAAAAGCTGTAGTGGATCTGCTATCATTGGGCTATTAAGCACTGTTTCCACAGTAATTTCCTTGCGCATCTGAGCCAGGGGGTTATGTACAGCGTTTTGGTGGTTCTTTACCGCCACCATAGCCATGCGTTCCTTTAATTTTGGCAGTGGAATCCCATATTTATGAGCGTAAGCATGGGCCATTAAGGCAAATAAACCGGGAAAAGTTATTCCAGTTAGTTCTCCATACTTGCTGTCAGTACCCATAGCAAAAGTTCTGGTAGATAGAGGAGTACCCATGGCCATCGCTCTTTCTGTACCACCCACCAGTACAATATCATAAAAGCCGGAAGCTACCCAGATAAAAGCTTCTCTAATAGCCACGCTGGAAGAAGCACAGGCCCCTTCTATTCTCAGTGCCGGAACACCATAAGAAAGCCCTATTTCCGCAGCACAAAAAGGGGCAATATTCACTTGTCCTTCCTCAAAATCGCCCAGCCCATTGCCTACAAAAATCGCCTGAATATCTTTGGGTTTTATGTTTGAGGTAGTAATAGCTTCCACTGCCGCCTCGGCAAACATTTCCACTGAGCTTTTTTCCGAGCGTCCGAATCTGGTCATTCCTACTCCTGCTATTGCAATTTTCCGCACATTCAAAAACCTCCTATATCAATATTTTGAAGCATTCTTTAAATAAGTCCATTTTTTATGTCATAATTTTATGTTATTCTTGGTTGCCAGTCAAGTGTCTTCTGAATATTTTTTTGAACAACTGCTTTACCTGTACATCCCTTTATTCTCTCTGACTCTATTGTTTCTCCCGCGTTGGTTATGAAACCCTTATTTTTCAGTACTTCTTCCAGATAGTAAATAGGTAGTACACCATTAGTGCTGCATTATGATAAAGTATTCATTGGTGCAATACCAAGGGCGGGCTACTTTATTTTTTTAAGATAAATGATAAAATATTTGAGAGGAGGTATTTGTATGAATATAAATGAATTGGGGTGCCGGGTGAAGGAAGCTTCCATAAAACTGGCCGGCGCCGGAATGGAACAGAAAAATAAAGCCCTGGCTCAAATCGCCGAATCATTAAAACACAATAAGGAAACAATCATAAAAGCCAACAGAGAGGACTTATTGAGAAGCGAAAAAGAAAACCTTCCCGCGCCCCTTTTGAAAAGACTAAAATTTGACGAAACGAAAATCCGGGACGTGGTTGACGGGATCTACGACCTGATCAACCTGGCGGACCCTGTAGGCAAAACGCTGCTTTCTACCGAACTGGACGACGGTCTGGAATTATACAAAGTAACCTGCCCCATAGGGGTAATCGGCGTAATTTTTGAGTCCAGGCCTGATGCTCTGGTGCAGATTTCGACCCTCTGCCTGAAAAGCGGGAACGGCGTGCTGCTGAAAGGCGGCTCCGAAGCCAGGGAGACCAACTTGGCACTGAGCGGCGTTATTGTCAGGGCAACGCAAGAAGCCGGCATTCCCTCAAACTGGCTTGCACTGCTAAAGACGCGTTTAGAAGTCAACGAAATGCTCAAAATGGACCAGTACATTGATCTTATTATTCCAAGAGGGTCCAATGATTTCGTCCGGCATATCATAGACAACTCAAGAATTCCGGTGATGGGTCACGCCGACGGCGTATGCCATTGCTACGTGGATGCAGATGCGGATATTGATATGGCGGTAAAGATTGCTGTGGACTCAAAAACGCAGTACGTGGCCGTGTGCAACGCGGCGGAGACCCTGCTGGTGCATGAAAAGATTGCCCCGGATTTTCTGCCTGCAGTGAAGAAGGCGCTGGAGAGCCAACAGGTGGAGCTGATCGGCTGTCACAAAACGTGCGCGGTTATTCCGGCAACCCCGGCTACGGAAGAGGACTGGAAAACCGAATACCTTGATTATAAGCTTTCCGTAAAAGTGGTTGCGGGACTTGACGAAGCAATTGACCACATCAACACTTACGGCTCCGGCCATACGGACAGCATCATTACCGGGGATAAGGAAAAAGCGGCGCGGTTCATGGACTACGTTGATTCGGGGAATGTTTTCTGGAACTGTTCCACCCGCTTTAGCGACGGCTTCCGCTATGGATTCGGAGCCGAGGTGGGGATTAGCACCGGCAAGATTCACTCCAGAGGCCCGGTGGGTCTTGAAGGACTGGTTATTTATAAGTACAAGCTCATTGGCAATGGCCATCTTGTCGGGGATTACGCCAACCGTTCCAGGAGCTTCAAACATAGAAAAATGAACAGGGAGTTTCCCCTATAGGGTATTGAAGATAATAAAGTTTCCAGGTGGATTCAAGGGGACTGACTTACCCGGTTGTGGTCTGTTATAGAGCCCTGTCAAACCGAAGGGTACAAGAAACGAAAATGTAATAAAGTGTTGAAAGGTTTCGTTTAGGTTTGATAAAAATCTTGACACGCGTTTGATGGAAAGACTAGAATATTATTTAGAACATGTTCAGGACGATGGTGCTGGTACGCGTTTGGCAGGGATTGAAAAAAGCTTATGGGGGTGGAGAATGGAGGGATCAAGAAACAAAAAATTAAAATTACGTGTAAGTATAAGTGGATGTATTTTTGGAATTTTTCTAGTTGTTGAGGAAAAAACTCTGACAGAAAGGAGAAAAAAATGTCGCAACAATATCATTATTTAGCCCGGCGCCTGCACTCATTCTCGGGAATTTTTCCGGTGGGCATCTTTCTAATTGTGCATTTGGTTATCAATTCTTTCATTTTTAAAGGACCAGAGGCTTATAACTGGGCAATCGGGCTACTAAACAGGTCGCCGCTCACACCTTATATTGAAGTTTGTATAATAGGAGTTCCTATTGCTTACCATGCGCTTTATGGTCTCTGGGTTACTTATGTAACGAAGACTAACACACTTCAGTACCAGTATTTACGCAACTGGATGTTCTACCTGCAGCGCTTCACGGCAGTGGTCACTTTTATATTTGTTTGCTGGCATGTATATGTGTTGAGGATCTTAAGGATCTTTGAGGGCACTGAGATGAGTTACGATATAATCTCAATGTGGCTCTCCAATCCTACCTACCATGTTATTTATATAATTGGTTACCTGGCGGCAATTTTCCACTTCTGCAACGGCATATGGTCCTTCCTGATCAGTTGGGGAATTACCATTGGGGCGGAATCCCAGCGGTTTGTAACCTATGTTTGCGCGTTGGTTTTTATAGTCATGGGTGTTGCAGGTATAAGCGGCTTGACCATCCTAAGCCGTTGATTGTTATTTTGCAGGGGAAGGGGTTTTAGAAATTGAAGGTTATCGTTATAGGCGGCGGCCTTGCAGGTCTAATGACTACGATCAAATTAGCTGAAAAAGGTGAGGATGTAGATTTAATTTCCTTTGTACCGGTTAAGCGTTCTCACTCCGTTTGTGCTCAGGGCGGGATCAACGGCGCCGTGAACACCAAAGGTGAAGGAGATTCACCCCGGAACCACTTTGATGATACCTTATTAGGAGGGGACTATCTGGCCAATCAGCCCCCTGTATTGGGAATGTGCGAGGCAGCCCCGGGGATTATTTATCTTATGGATCGTATGGGAGTGCCTTTTTCCCGTACTGCCGAGGGCAACCTCGATTTTCGCAGGTTCGGCGGAACGCTGGTACACCGGACGGCTTTTTCCGGTTCCACTACCGGCCAGCAGTTGCTTTACGCCCTTGATGAACAGGTTCGTTACTGGGAGACACAGGGCCGGGTCAATAAATATGAAGATTGGGACTTCCTGTCTGCCGTAATTGATGAAGACGGCGTTTGCCGCGGTTGTGTAGCTCAGGATATGAAAACAATGGAAATAAGGGCTTTTCCTGCTGATGCAGTAGTTCTATGCAACGGTGGCATTGGCGCTATTTATGGTAAGACTACTAATTCAATCATAAATACCGGTAGTCCGGCCAGCAGCGTATACCAGCAAGGAGTTTATTACGCTAATCCGGAGATGGTTCAAATCCATCCCACGTGTATTGGTGGTGAAGATAAACTAAGGCTAATTTCTGAAGGAGTGCGGGGTGACGGCGGACGTCTTTGGACTTATAAGGACGGCAAACCCTGGTACTTCCTGGAGGAATGGTATCCGGCTTATGGTAATCTGGTTTCACGTGATGTTGCCAGCAGGGCCATTTTTAAAGTATGCCGGGAGTTAAAGCTGGGTCTTGACGGGCAAGATTCGGTTTACCTGGACGTTACACATTTAGACCCTGAATGGATTGAAAAGAGACAGCACGGGGTGTTGGAAATATACCGCAAGTTTGCCGGTGAAGAACCCACCAAGGTCCCCATGAAAGTTTTTCCGGCTATGCATTACACTATGGGGGGTTTATGGGTGGATTACGACCAAATGACCAACATTCCAGGTTTATTTGCCGCAGGGGAATGTGAGTACCAGTACCATGGAGCTAACCGGTTAGGCGCAAACTCGCTTCTTTCTTGTTTGTACGGCGGTATAGTAGCCGGGGATAAGATGGTGGAATACGGCAAGAAACTAAAGAAAGGCTCCAATGATATATCGAGTAAAATTTTTGAAGCGGAAGTAGCCCGGCAGAAAACAAAAAACGAAAAAATATACCGGTTAAACGGTACAGAAAACCCTTATAGATTAAAAGATGAGCTGAATGATTATATGACAAATTATGTAAGCGTGGTACGTTATACTGATAAACTAAAAGAAACGGATGAAAAGATTTTAGAACTGATGGGACGTTATCAGAAAATTGGTGTCTGTGATGCCGGCGGCTGGTCTAACCGGACGGTGATTTTTATCCGGCACCTGTGGAATATGCTTGAATTCGCACGGGCAATAGTTGGCGGCGCCCTGTTCCGCAAAGAAAGCAGGGGTGCGCATTACATGCCCGAATATCCGAACCGGGATGATGAAAACTGGTTGAAAACAACAAAGGCTAAATGGATACCGGAAAGCCCGCAATTTAGCCTGGAAGATATAGATACGTCTTTGATTAAGCCAAGGGTGCGTCGTTATGATGTACGCAAGGATGATGTAATAAAAGAGGAGGCCGCAAAAGAGGCTGCCTTGAGCAAGGAGGAGGCTAAATAAGATATGAGTGATGTTTTATTAAAGATTAAACGTCAGGACAACCCTAATACCAGGCCATACTGGGAGGAGTTTAAAGTTCCTTTCCGACCCAGAGCGAATGTAATTTCTTTACTCCTGGAAATTCAAAAAAACCCTGTAAATGCTCAAGGGAAGCAAACAACTCCGGTAATTTGGGACTGCAACTGCCTGGAAGAAGTTTGTGGCGCCTGTACTATGGTCATCAACGGAGTAGCCCGCCAGGCGTGTGCTGCCTTAGTAGAAAATCTAAAGCAGCCTATTGTATTACAGCCGTTAACAAAGTTTCCCCTGGTTCGTGATTTGATGGTTGACCGGGCGAAAATGTTTGAGAATTTAAAAAAGATTAAAGCCTGGATTCCTATAGACGGCACATACTATTTAGGACCGGGTCCAAAGGTATCTCCCAGCGTGCAGGAAGAATGTTACCCTATTTCATGTTGTATGACGTGTGGGTGCTGTATGGAGGCATGTCCCTACGTTAATTCAAAGACCAATTACATGGGTCCAACTGCTATGGCACAGGTAAAATTGTTCAACTCCCACCCGACAGGGGCAATGTACATAAACGAACGTCTGGATGCCATATCCGGTGATGGGGGAATTATAGATTGCGGTAATGCGCAAAACTGCGAGAGAGTCTGTCCCAAGAAAATACCGTTGGTTTCGATTATTGCAGAACTTAACCGGGAAACAGCCTTTCGCGGGTTCAGCCGTTGGTTAAAGGGCAAGCCCGGGACCGTCAGCGCGTTGCCGTCAGGTTAAAAAAACAGGAGCAGGTGACTGGTATTTGCCGGTCCCTGCTCCTTGAGTTTTTACGGTGGACATTTACCGCAAACTGATTTAAACAGGGTAGTGCTCAGGTAACGATCACCACGGTCAGGAAGCAATGCGACAATCGTACCGGCGTCCATAGCAACTGCCAGGCGGAGCGCTCCTACCACCGCGGCCCCACTGGACATGCCAACGAAGATACCTTCTCTTAAAGCCAGCATCCTTGTTGTTTCAAACGCATCTTCATCTTCAACGATAATTATTTCGTCAAGCATTGCGGGGTTGTAGATAACAGGAACAATAGATTCTTTCATGTTTTTGAGTCCCTGGATGGTGTGTCCTTCCGTTGGTTCAACCCCAACAATCTTAACCCCGGGTTTCTTTTCTTTCAGATATTGACTGATTCCCATCAGCGTGCCCGTTGTTCCCATTCCTGCTACGAACACATCTACTTCTCCTTTGGTTTGAGAAAAAATCTCCGGTCCGGTTGTTTCATAATGAGCAAGAACATTATTTAAGTTTTCGAACTGATTGGGCATATAATATAAATCAGGTTCATTTCGAAGGATATCGTGCGCCTTTCTAATAGCTCCGTCAGTCGCTTCACAGGCGGGCGTCAGCGATACTTCAGCGCCATGGGCTTCCAGGATGTGCCTTCTTTCTATGCTGACGCATTCAGGCATGATAAGCCTTACCCGGTATCCCCTTGCCGCGCCAATCATCGCCAACGCGATGCCAGTGTTGCCGGATGTCGGCTCTAAAATGATTTTTTTTCTGGTAAGTTCCCCTGATTCTTCTGCTTTTCTAATCATGCAATAAGCCGGCCGGTCTTTAACCGATCCTCCCGGATTGTTTCCTTCCAGCTTGCCGAATATTTTTACCCGTGGGTTGCCGTTTAAGTTGTTTAATGCTACAAGCGGGGTATTGCCGATCGCAGATAAAATGGTCATTTTGTTTTTCCCCTCCTATACCTCTAACCCCTGGATTAAATTTTTAAACAGATTTAATTCATCATAAATGCCGCGGGTAATTAAAAAGCGTTCCTTTACTCCTTCCTTTCCCCTTTTCCCCATTACCTTGGCGGATAGGGGATGCTCCAACAGATAGGTAATTCTTTCTACCATTTCCGGTATGCCCTTCTCTCCCGGGGTGATCAAGAAACCGTTGTAGCCGTCGACGATTTGGGCCGGTATACCTCCGGTATCACCGCCAATCACTGGTTTTTTCTTCCACATGCCTTCACTGACTGTCAAGCCGA
>DFZP01000016.1:22596-23531 GCA_002382125.1 Firmicutes bacterium UBA4053 | reverse complement strand
TTCGCTTTCTTGTAATGAATAGTAAAAATAAGTGTGGCCGAGTAAGGTCTAGATATTGTCAAGAAGAAGCCGTCAAGCAGTGGTAATGACGCATAGAAGCTCTTAAATACAATTATTCTTTGCTTGATAAAATAAAAATGAAGTGGTTATAATATAGTTAAAGTTAGTTAAGGTCAAAGACAGTAAGCGGCAGCGCAGAAGGGTTTTGTTTTAAACAGGCGAGGTGGGTATAATCAAGGCGCTTAATATGTCCGAGCATATTGAATATCACTTAAGAAAATTGCTGACTGAAAGCAGGCATGGCTTGATTGAGATTCAGCGCAACGAATTGGCAGAACAGTTTAATTGTGTACCGGCTCAGATTAACTATGTTTTGACTACCCGTTTTACAATCGACCATGGGTTTCTGGTGGAAAGCAAAAGAGGCGGCGGCGGCTATATCCGCATTCTTAAGCTGCCTTTGAGTGAAGAAGTGGAAACAGTGGCTTATTTGTGCCGGTTGATTGGTGATAATATATCTGGGCGAAGAGCGGAAGGCATAGTTAAATACCTGCTGGATGAAAAGCTGATCACCGGGCGGGAGGCCGGTTTGATGACGGCGGCAGTCAGTAGGAAGGTTCTAAAGATAAGTCTTCCGGCACGTGATCAATTGCGTTCCTGTATCTTAAAAGCGATGATTATTGCTGTTTTAAGAAATAATATAAATAATATTTAAAAGGGGTAGTTTAAAGGTTATGGAATGTGAACGCTGTCATCAACGTCCGGCCACAGTGTATTTGACGGAAATTATCAATAACCGCAAAAAAACTATGCGCTTATGTGAATATTGTGCGCATGAGGTACAGGCAGAAAGCCTGGGTTTTATACCGCAGATGAGCCTGCATAGTTTTCTTTCCAGCCTGTTGGACAGTGAGTTTTTTGGAGAGCCTTCTCCC
>DFZP01000016.1:20462-22517 GCA_002382125.1 Firmicutes bacterium UBA4053 | reverse complement strand
GTACGCGTGAGTAATAGAATTGGGCGTTTAAAAGCCCGGTTGCAGGAAGCGATCAGCAGGGAGGAGTTTGAACAGGCGGCTTGCCTCCGGGATGAAATCCGCGGCCTGGAAATGGAGTTGAAGGAGGGGAAATAATTTTATGTCCTTGAAGCAAATAATAAGCGATGTACATAGTCGTTGGATGAATGGCGTGGGTGTCGGGGCTGATATTGTAATCAGCAGTCGCGTCCGGATAGCCAGAAACCTGGCAAACTTACCCTTTCCTCATCTGTTGTCTTCAGAGCAGGCTGAACAGGTAATTTGTGCTGTAGAAGCAGTTATAAATAAATGTTCGTTGCAAGAAAAGGTAGGAGTTCTGGAATTAACCAGGATGAGTGAATTAACGCCGGTGGAAAGGCAGATACTGGTAGAAAAACACTTAATCAGTCCTGATCTGCTGGAGAACTTCCAGAAAAAAGCGGTAGCCATAAGGGATGACGAAGCCTTAAGCGTTATGGTTAATGAAGAGGATCACTTAAGACTGCAGTGTCTTTTGCCGGGTTTACAACTGGGCGAAGCATGGGAGTTGGTCAATCGCTTCGACGATGACCTTGAGGCTGGCCTGGATTATGCTTTTGACGAACAATTGGGATATCTTACCGCTTGCCCTACCAATGTAGGCACGGGGATGCGGGCGTCGGTGATGTTGCACCTGCCCGGATTGGTTATGGTTAACCAGATTAGAGGTGTCTTATCTACTGTTGCCAAGCTGGGCTTGGCGGTGCGTGGTTTGTACGGCGAAGGTACTGAGGCGTCGGGCAACTTGTTTCAGTTGTCTAACCAGATTACCCTCGGGCAGACAGAAGAAGATATTATTACTAACCTGGTTTCCGTCACCAGGCAGTTGTTAAACCAGGAAAGGGCAACTCGTGAAGCTTTGCGCAAAGAGCGCCGCGAGCAACTGGAGGATCGTGTAGGGAGGGCTTACGGTTTATTAAAACACGCGCGTCTTATGTCTTCGGAAGAGGTGGTGCGGTTATTGTCTGATCTCAGGTTGGGTATAGATATGGGTTTTATTAAAAATATCCCGGCTAACCTGGTTAGTGAAATGATGGTATTGATCAATCCGGCGTTTTTAATCAAAATGGCAGGTAAAGATTTGACCCCCTTTGAACGCGATCTGTATCGTATGCAGTTGATCCGTGAAAGGTTAGCGGAAGCTCAACAGATATAAAGATGCTTTTAACTACCTGATCGTTGCGGACGTTGTTGTAGGAAAGTGATAAATTTGCAGTTTAATATTTTCATTTTACAATTTAAAGAGATTTCAGGAGGTGCGATAAGATGTTTGCCCGTTTTACCCAACGTGCACAAAAGGTATTGTATTTAGCCCAGGAAGAGGCCAGAAGACTTAATTATTCTTATGTTGACACGGAACATTTGTTGCTGGGATTGATCAGGGAAGGTGAAGGCGTAGCTGCGCGGGCATTAAATTTTTTGGGGATTGAGGCAGAGAAGGCAAGAACCATGGTGGAAGAGATGGTGGAAAAGGTTCAGGGTCCCGAGCCAAGGGAAATGACGCTGACTCCCCGGGCCAAAAGGATACTGGAGTTGGCTGTAGACGAAGCCCGCCGGATGGGTCATAATTATGTAGGTACTGAACACCTGCTTTTGGGGCTGATCCGGGAAGGTGAGGGTATTGCAGCGCAAGTACTGAATTCTTTAGGCGTTGATCAGGAAAAAGTGCGGCAGATAATTCTTCAGATGTTAGGAGGAGTCCCTGTTCAGAATCAGACCCAGGCTGGAAAGGGCAAGGCGACAAATACCCCTGTATTGGACCGTTTTGGCCGTGATTTAACTGCTCTTGCCCGGGAAGACAAGTTGGATCCCGTAGTGGGAAGGGAGAAGGAAATTGAGCGTGTGGTGCAGATTTTAAGCCGGCGTACGAAGAATAATCCTGTGCTGATTGGTGAACCTGGAGTAGGTAAAACTGCTATTACCGAGGGATTGGCCCAGTGTATTGTTAATGGCAATGTCCCGGAGGCGCTGCTGAACAGACGTGTGGTTATTCTGGAC
>DFZP01000016.1:0-20398 GCA_002382125.1 Firmicutes bacterium UBA4053 | reverse complement strand
GCCTTGGCGCGGGGAGAGTTGCAGTGTATCGGCGCTACTACTCTAGATGAATATCGCAAGCATATAGAGCGGGATTCGGCTTTAGAGCGGCGGTTTCAACCTATTACGGTCAAAGAACCGACAGTTGATGAAACTATAGCTATTTTAAAGGGATTACGGGATAAATATGAAGCCCATCACCGGGTGCGCATTACTGATACTGCCCTACAGGCTGCTGCCCGTCTGGCCGATCGTTATATTACTGATCGCTTCCTGCCCGACAAAGCCATTGATCTGGTTGACGAGGCCGGCTCTAGAGTAAGGCTGCAGGCATTTACCGTCCCACCGGGCATAAAAGAAATGGAAAAACGGATGGAGGAAACCAGCAAGGAAAAGGAAGCGGCGATAAACAACCAGGAGTTTGAAAAAGCAGCTCAACTCAGGGATCAAGAGCAGCAGTTGAAAAAAGAGTTGGAAGTTTCACGGGAGGCATGGAGAACACAAAAGAATGGCGAGGAGTTAGTGGTCGGCGAAGAGGATATTGCCCAAATTGTCAGCAGTTGGACGGGTGTTCCGGTGAAGAAGCTGGCTGAGGAAGAATCTGAACGTTTGCTGCATTTAGAACAGTTGCTTCACCAGCGTGTGGTAGGGCAGAATGAAGCGGTGCACGCCGTATCGAGGGCGGTACGTCGTGCAAGAGCAGGATTAAAGGATCCGAAGCGACCGATTGGCTCTTTCGTTTTTCTCGGGCCTACCGGGGTGGGTAAGACTGAGTTGGCGCGGGCGCTGGCGGAGGCCCTTTTTGGTGACGAGGATGCCCTTGTAAGCCTGGATATGAGCGAGTACATGGAGAGATTTGCCGTATCGCGGCTGGTTGGTGCTCCTCCCGGTTATGTGGGTTATGATGAAGGGGGTCAGCTTACTGAATCGGTACGCAGGAAACCATATAGCGTTATCCTTCTGGATGAGATTGAAAAAGCGCACCCGGATGTATTTAATATTTTGCTGCAGGTGCTTGAGGATGGCCGGTTAACGGACGCCAGGGGACGGGTGGTGGATTTTCGCAACACGGTGATTATTATGACTTCCAACGTTGGTGTCCAGTTGCTCCGCCGGGAAGGCACGATGGGTTTTCATACCGGCGAGGATCAGCAGGCCGGTTATGAAAGAATGAAGGCCAAGGTAACTGATGAGCTCAAACGCACCTTCCGTCCTGAGTTTTTAAACCGGATCGATGAGATTATCGTCTTCCATTCTTTGAGTTCTGAACATATCAAAGAAATTGTTGGCCTGATGATCGAAGAAGTGGCCAAGCGGATGAAGGAAAACGAAGTGGAAATCGAAGTAACAGGAGCAACCAGGGAACTGCTGGCCAGAGAAGGCTTTGATGAGCTTTACGGCGCCCGGCCGTTGCGTAGGGCCATTCAACGGCAGGTGGAGGATAGTCTGTCAGAGGAATTACTCCGTGGCGCCTTTTCCCGCGGTGATAAAGTGATTGTTGATGCCAGGGATGATCGGGTAATAGTTTACCGTTCCGGTGAGGCCCCGCCGGAGCTGCTCCAAGAAAAGTCCTTGGCAGGAAGTACAGCAGGGGTATAGGTTCTTTATTATGGAGAGGATGATGGCCCTCTTGGGATGTTTTTGATGAGGTAAAGTATTCCAGGAGGGCTTCCTAAATAAAAAATAATCAGGATGATCATTGTAAGCAATTGTTTCCAGGTGGTATAATTAATGATTGCAGTTCTAAAGAAACGATTGTCCAAGCTATGCAATGCAGGAAATATTCAGGTGGTTAGGTCAGGCAAAGAGGCACAAAGAAATAAAAAATAAATAAACTAAGCAAAAATCTTCCTAAAGGAGTCCGGTAATGGCCGTTAAAACCAGTTTTTTCTGTCAGGAATGTGGTTGCCAATCCCACCGCTGGCTCGGACGCTGTCCCGGATGTGGCTCCTGGAATACTATGGTAGAAGAAAGAGGGCAGCCTGTTACCCGGAATGACGGCAAACAGCCGGGTGTGGTACCGGTTATTTGCATTTCTGAAATCCAGGCGCCGGGGGAAGAACGGTTTTCCACCGGTATTCAAGAGTTAGACCGGGTATTGGGTGGGGGGGTAATTCCTGCTTCCGTTGTTTTGCTGGGAGGGGACCCGGGAATTGGTAAATCTACCCTGTTGCTTCAGGCGGCTGAGCGGTTGAGCAGTGCCGGCCGACGGGTGCTATACGCTTCCGGAGAGGAGTCTGTGCGCCAGATACAACTTCGTGCTTCCAGGTTGAAAGCACGAAGCGAGGAGCTTTACCTTGCCTTTGAAACGGATGTTGACCGCTTGGAGCAGTGCATTATTGATTTAGCTCCGGCGGTGGTTGTGGTAGATTCTATCCAGACCATTTTTAAGAGTGAGGTTGGTTCTGCTCCGGGCAGTGTAAGCCAGGTGCGGGAATGTACAATGCAATTAATGCGTCTGGCCAAAGATAGAGGAGTCAGTATTTTTATAGTTGGACACGTAACCAAGGAAGGCATGCTGGCCGGACCCCGGCTGTTAGAGCATATTGTGGATACTGTTCTTTATTTTGAGGGTGAAAGACACCAGTTTTTTCGGATTTTACGGTCTTGTAAAAACAGATTTGGTTCGACTAATGAAATAGGTATTTTTGAAATGAGCGATAGTGGTTTAGCAGAAGTAAATAATCCCTCCGCCCTCTTTATTATGAATCATTCTAAGACTCCGTTACCCGGCACGGCAGTGGTGCCGGTGCTGGAGGGGACGCGGCCCTTGCTGGTGGAGATCCAGGCGCTGGTATCCCTGACAACCTTTGGCACACCACGGCGGATGACTGCCGGAGTAGATTACAACCGGGTGGTTTTAATTGCCGCAGTGCTGGAAAAACGGGCAGGGTTGCCGTTAACCGGTTATGACATCTATGTAAATGCGGTGGGAGGAGTGCGCCTGGATGAACCCTCAGCAGACCTCGGTATTGCTTTAGCAATGGCTTCCAGTTTCAGGGACGTTCCGGTGGATCCGTCGCTGGTGGTAGTTGGAGAAGTGGGTCTTGCTGGTGAAATCCGCCCCGTTGGGGGAGTGGCGAAAAGAATCAATGAAGCAGCGAAATTGGGTTTTCTTAAGAGTCTGGTGCCGGTGAACAATATGTCTCAAATCAAGGAGCCTGGGATGGAGATAACAGGTGTGGAAACGCTGACCGAAGCTATTGAAAAGGCTGTGCAGGGGTGAAGAGCAGGTGCGAGAGGAAAGAACAGAAGAAAGACTTTTGAAGATGTTGCGGACTGTGGCGCCCGGCACGCCTTTAAGGGAAGGGTTGGAGAATATTTTAAGGGCCAATACGGGCGGTCTGGTTGTGCTGGGGGACGGTCAGGAGATAATGGAAATTGCTGAGGGTGGTTTTGTCATTAATGCTGATTTTACCCCGGCAAGTTTGTATGAATTGGCAAAGATGGACGGGGCGATCATTTTAAGTTCTGATGCCAAGCGCATTCTGGCGGCTAACGCTCAGCTTATTCCCAATCTTAGTATTCCATCTACGGAAACCGGTATCAGGCATCGTACAGCGGAACGGGTAGCCAGGCAAACCAATGCCCTGGTTATTTCCATTTCCCTGCGACGGAACGTCGTGACAATTTATAAAGGAAATTTGAAATATGTTTTACGCGACCTGGGGGTGATCCTCACTAAGGCCAATCAGGCTATTCAGACGCTCGAAAAATATCGCAGTGTGCTGGATAAGGTGATATCAGAACTGAGCATCCTGGAGTTTGAGGAAGCGGTTACCCTTTTTGATGTAGCCAGGTGTATTCAACGTGTGGATATGATATTACGGGTGGTGGGCGAAATTGAAAGGTATACCAGCGAATTGGGTACGGAAGGCCGCTTGATCATCATGCAGATGGAGGAACTGGTAAGCAATGTGGAGCCGGAGGGTTTATTAATTATTCAGGATTACACTACTGGCGCAGGGGATAAAACGCCCACCCAAATCTTGAACATGATCAACACCTGGCCAGCCGAGGATTTGCTGGATCTCTCGCTTATTGCCCGCGCCCTGAGTTATTCCGGCAGCGCCGGTATTCTCGATCAAAGCGTGTCGCCCCGGGGTTACCGTATTTTGGGCAAAATCCCCCGCCTGCCCCTGCCGGTGGTTGAAAATCTGGTCAGGGAATTTGGAATCCTGAAGAATGTTTTAAATGCCACCATTCAAGAACTGGACGATGTAGAAGGTATAGGTGAAGCGCGTGCCCGTTCCATCAAGGAAGGTCTGGCCCGCTACCGTGAACAGCTTTTCCAGGAAAGACATATTTAAGAAGATGGAAATCAGGCCAGGTTGTAAATACCAAGAATTTTTAATTGCTTTTGTTCCTTTAGTAAAATATCGTGGAGATCTAAGTCCAGCAGGTCACATAAGGCGGTAAGATAAAAAAGAGAGCGTCCTACGGCAGCTTCTACTGTTTCCCGGCAGCCTTCACACATTTCCCCAATCAGGTGGGAATCCAGAAAATGCTTTAGTTCAGACAATGAAATATCTGAAGGAACTTCCTTTTTCCCGGTCTGGATTTTCAGACAACCACAACCGGTAACCGTTTTGATAACAGCGCGGGTGAGCTTTGCGTTGGCTTCCTGGGTTTGGGAAAGCACATCAAGTACGCTGCGGTTGCAGACGAGTACCTCTGAAACCGTATTTTGAAAGTCGCTGTAAATCAGGTTTTTTAGCAAAACGGCTTCACCCCTTTAGGATTAGAAAGTTTTCATTAATGATTATAACGTGCCTGTATTCGTTCTGTCAAATGTTTTAAAAGTCTGGTAACTATTCAGCAGCCGGTTACCGGCAAAAAGCAAATGGAGGCTGTTTTGATAGCTGATGGTTAAAGAGGATGAAAGCTGATTGAACATGGTTACGTTTTATTTGACAAAAGCTACTGAACTATGTTATATTAAAATAGATGGTGTTTTAAAGTGCAAAATCGTTTTTATTGCGTGAGTACTGCTTGCAACGAGAGATGAAATGGTTTCTTTAAAGGGGGTTGGCCGTTGTTTAAGATTGGTGATAAAGTTGTTTATCCCATGCACGGGGCAGGGTTGATTGAGGCCATTGAAGAAGCAGAGGTGCTGGGAGAAAGGAAGCAATATTATATATTGCGCCTTCCCGTGGGTGAGATGAAAGTGATGGTTCCTATTGCTACCTCTCGTGATGTGGGGTTACGGGAGGTCATCGGTAAAGAAGGCATACAGGAAGTCTTCCGGATCTTGAAAGAGAATTCTACGGTGATGTCGTCGAACTGGAACCGGCGCTACCGGGCTAACCTGGAGAAAATCAAAAGTGGCGATGTTTTTGAAGTGGCTGAAGTGGTCCGCAACTTAATATTACGAGAAAAAGAAAAAGGTCTTTCCTCCGGAGAAAAAAAGATGCTGGATAATGCCCGTCAGATCCTGGTCAGTGAGCTGGCCCTGGCCATTGAAATTGAGGAGGAAAAGACTAAATTCCTGATTGACAGTGCCTTTGCCTAATCTTTGATGATGGAATGCGTCGGGCAACCGGCGTATTTTTTGTTTACCGGTCGACAAAATTCGCCAGTTTTTATGTTGGACTGGACAGGTAGGGAAGACATATAATTTAGGGAGAATTACAGCAGGTAGTAAGGGAGGTGGAAAGGGGTGCTCAAAAGGCTTGTTTTTTTTATTTTGGTTGCTGGTTTTGCTGTAGGAGGTTTTTACGCTTCTTATCAGGTTTTCCGGCCGGGGTGGATCCATGTCCGTGCTGATTGGGTCCAACTGCGTTTTGGGATTCTCGCTTTAGGAACTTTAATTGGTCTGATACTCGGATTGTTACTGTCGCCGTGGATTATGCGGGGGGTTCGCAGGCTTACTCTTTTTATCGAGCAGCATTTACAAAAAATACCACTTCAGGATCTGATGGCAGGGGCTGTGGGTTTAATTGCCGGACTAATAATTGCTAATTTAATAAATCCTATTTTATCCGTTATAGGGGTAATGGGCAGGATTGCCTGGGTTTTACTTACTATCTTGCTGGGCTATTTCGGGGTTAGCATAGCAGTGAAGAAAAGAGAGGAACTGATGGGGATCTTCAGTAACCTGTCGAGGTTGGGCAAGGAGAAAGGGATAAAAGGAGAAAGAAAAACAGGCGGTTACAAGGTCCTGGATACAAGTGTAATCATTGACGGACGCATTGCCGACCTTTGTGAGAGCGGCTTTTTAGAGGGGACGCTGTTGGTGCCTGCCTTCGTGCTGGATGAATTGCGGCATATCGCCGATTCCGAGGACGTGCTTAAACGTAATCGTGGCCGGCGCGGCCTTGATGTTTTAAACACGGTACGTAAGAATTCAAAGGTGAGTGTACAGATTTATGATAATAAGCAGGGCATTGAAGATACGGGCGAAGTGGATACCATGCTGGTCAAGCTGGCCCAGCGCATAGGTGCGAAAATTGTAACTAATGATTACAATTTAAATAAGGTGGCTGAACTGCATGGTGTGGAAGCGCTCAATATAAACGAGCTGGCCAATGCCATCAAACCCGTAGTGTTACCCGGCGAAGAGATGCAGGTCCAGGTAATCAAGGATGGTAAGGAAATGGGCCAGGGAGTCGCTTACCTGGATGATGGTACTATGATCGTAATAGATGGAGGTAAAAGGCATATCGGACAAACTGTTCACGTGCTGGTAACCAGTGTGTTGCAGACTGCTGCCGGGCGCATGATTTTTGCAAGACTCCGGCAGGGTGAACGGCGCGACGGGGACAGTAGCGTTGCCAAGTACGATGAGGTGAAAGCTCTTGGGTAGTGTTTGGGCCGTGGTGGTGGCTGCCGGTCAAAGCAGGCGAATGAGTAAAGGAATTAACAAGCAGTTGCTTCCCTTGGCCGGACGCCCCGTACTGGCTCATTCTCTGGCGGTGTTGGAGGCAGTTTCCTGTCTTGAAGGTTTTGTGCTGGTGGTTTCTGCTCCGGATGTGGCCAGGTTTCATCAACTGGCAAAAGAAAAGTGGGGTTGCTGCAAGCTGTCCAATGTAGTTCATGGAGGTGATCGTCGCCAGGATTCGGTTTGGGAGGGACTTTGCGCCTTGCCTTCCAATACGCAAACCGTACTTGTTCATGACGGCGCCCGTCCCCTGGTGTGCGTGGAACAGGTAGAAAAAGTGGTATCGGAAGCGGTTCGATGGGGTGCGGTTTCCCTGGCTGTTCCTGTTAAAGACACTGTAAAGGAATCAAGTCCTGACGGTTTTGTTGTTCGTACTTTGGCGAGGGATTTGCTGTGGTTGACGCAGACCCCGCAAGCTTTTTCTTATTCCCTGTTAATTGACGCTCATTGCCGGGCCCGGCAGACCCACACGGTGGCAACAGATGATGCGGCTTTAGTAGAAGCAATGGGTTATCGTGTGAAGCTGGTAGAAGGTTCTTATTCAAACATAAAAATTACCACTCCCGAGGATCTGGCTGTGGCAGAAGCGTTGTGGCAGATTAAAAATCAGTCTTGAATCGTAAAATGTAATTTCCAGTCTTCAATTTACAATTTTTAAATGAGGATATGGTTATGTTGCGGGTGGGTTTTGGTTATGATGTGCACCGGTTGATTGCCGGTCTTCCTCTTGTTTTAGGGGGGATAAATATTCCTTTTGAAAAAGGACTGAAGGGTCATTCTGATGCCGATGTGCTTGTTCATGCGGTTATGGATGCTCTTTTAGGAGCGGCGGGGGCAGGGGATATCGGGCGGCATTTCCCCTGCACTGAACCCTGTTATAAAGGGATTTCCAGCCTCCTTTTGCTGGAACGGGTAGGGCAGATATTAAGTAAGCAAGGGCTGAAGGTAGGTAATATCGACAGTGTGATAGTAGCACAGGCGCCCAGGCTGGCTGGTTATTTTACCCTTATGGAAAGGCAGATCGCAAGCGTACTGGCCATTAATGAAAGTCAGATTAATGTAAAAGCCACTACTACTGAAGGACTGGGCTTTACCGGTTCGGGCGAAGGGATAGCGGCCTACGCTGTGGCTTTTATTACCGCGGCGACAGGCTAATGACTTCATCCACCAGCATGGGCAGTATCTCTTCGGCCGGTCCCTGCAAGTAAATGTCGGATGACAGTGCACGTTCGGGGTTTATTTCAATGATTTTTGCTCCTGCCCGGCGTGCGATAAAGGGAACGCTGGCGGCAGGTTCCACGACTGCTGATGTGCCGATGACTAAAACCACGCTGCAGTTATTTGCTTCTGCAGAGGAACTGGACAGTGCCTCATAGGGGATTTTTTCGCCAAAAAAAACGGCGTCGGGTTTTAAAACGCCCCCGCATGTGCAGTAGGGTGGCAGGGTTGCGGTGGAAACTTCTGCAGTAGGGTAGCGTCGGTTGCATTTAAGGCAGACGATCCAGCGGTTGTTGCCGTGAAATTCGATTACATTTATGTTCCCCGCCTCCTGATGCAGTCCGTCTACGTTTTGAGTAATGATGGTGCGCAGGTACCCCAGTGTTTCCAGTCTGGCCAGGGCCAGGTGAGCAGGGTTGGGCTGCGCCTTTTCTATTACTTCCTTAAATTCCTTTAACATTTCCCAGGCTTTTTCGGGGCGCCGGTAAAAGACGTCAATGGTTCCGTATTCCTCCACGTCGTATTTTTCCCATACCCCCCCGGGTCCTCTGAAAGGGGGGATGCCGCTGGCTACTGAGATACCTGCGCCTGTGAGGGCGATGGTGTTGTTTTTGGCAGAGGTGATTTCCGTTGCCGCGGCGCTGATCAGCAGGTAGCGATCGATCATAGTTTAATACCTCCCTTGTTTATTCTGCTTGTTGAGAAAAGGTTTCTATGATCAGGAAAGCCTCTTCCAGTTTCTCCTCCGGAACCCGGATTTCTGCTTCAACTACCGGCCCCATAACTATTTTCAAGTAATGATTAACTCCCCTGTGTCTTCGTTGGGTCGGAATTCCTTCACCTTCTAAAAGGTTGCAAATCATGTCTGCTTCTATATCATTGGTAGCGATGAGCAATTTTACCCATCTCATCTTAAGTCTCACCTTTCCCCCTTGCTGAACAGGTAAAAATAATGCTGCTGCAAGGATTCTACGGTGGCTGCCTTTAACCTATTCGCCAAAGAAGAGACAGGGCTACCTGGACGCCGCGTTCTCTGACGTCTGAAGGCATGCCCCAGAGATTAAACTCTCCCACCCGGTTTTTGCCGTGAATGTTTGTTGCAATGTATACTGTACCGCCGGGCCTGCTTTTCCCCTCTATTCCGTTATTCATCTGTCCGGTAACGGCTGCGCAGGCATCCGTTTTCGCCATCGTTTGTCCCTGGAAAGCTAATTGTTCGGCCTGTTCTTTGCTGGTTGGTGCGGATACCAGGATGTTTTCCGGCCATATTTTTCTGTTTGTTCCCAGGACGTAACCACCTTTATAAAATTTCTCCGAACCAGGTGCGGTTGCCAGTTGATAAGCCAGCAGGCCGCCTGTAAAGGCCTCCATTGTGGTCAGGGTAAGATTGTGTTTGATAAATGTTTTACTTACAGCTTCGGCCAGGGTTTCCTCGTCCGTTCCAAAAATGTATTCTCCTACCCGTTGGCGGATTTTTGCTTCCATTTCGGTGTTCATTTGTATTGCATCTTCCATGCTGTCTGCCTTGGAGGTAATCCTCAGGTGGACTTCGGCAAACCTGGCAGTAGGCGCCAGAGTTGGATTAGCGCTGCGCAACAGTTCTCCCAGCCGCTCGTCTGCCATTGATTCTCCCAGTCCGCATAGTTTTAAAACTCTGGATTTAATGATTTTTCTCCGGTTGCCGAGCTTTTGATGCAAGTAGGGCGCAATCTCTTCATTAACCATCAACCTGAATTCCGACGGAGGGCCGGGGATTAGAACATAGATTTTTTCCTTGTGTTCCAGTATTACGCCTGGCGCTGTACCAATCGGGTTGTTGAGTACGATTCCTCCTGCGGGGACGAGGGCCTGCTTTAGATTATTGTCTGGCATTGGCAGGTTGCGTTTCTCAAAGAGATACCTCACTATTTTTAAAGCCTGTTCGTTAATAACCAGAGAAACACCAGCAGACTTAGCCAGGGCCTCCCTGCTCAGGTCATCTTCAGTGGGGCCAAGGCCGCCACTGATGATAATCAGGTTTGCCCGTCCGGATGCCTGTGTGATTGCCTCAGATAAGCGGTTCAGGTTGTCGCCGACCGTAACCTGGTAATAGATGTTGATTCCCAAAGAGGTTAACACTTGTTGAAGGTACTGGGCGTTTGTATTTAAGATTTGACCCAATAATAGCTCGGTACCGGTGAAAATGAGTTCTGCCCGCAAAATTGACCATCTCCCCGAAAATAGCCGCCGGTCGTCAGACTCAGGCATCAGAATAAAAATATTCAGTGGCTATAGTTTAGCCGATTTGAAAGTTTAAATCAAGGTATTTCTTACGACAGTTATTTCTTACGACAAAAGGTTTGTTGACGGTTTTTGCCCCTAAAAAGGGGTACACAAAACGCTCCTTGTATGCTAAAATTTTATGTGCGAGGAACCAGGAAAGAGTATTCACGCCGGGCGTAAAAACTGGTGGAGAAGGTCTGGAACTAGAACAAGATAAAAAAGACCGTTGCATCAGGGTGAACACCCGGCAGCTATTTCACACTGCGGCTCAAAGGCAGAAACTTTGATTCGTTTTGCGAAAGACGGGAGCGCAATAAGGAGGGAGATGGTTACAAATGAAGTAATTGTAAGGCAACTTTTCAGGAATCGCTGTTGCTTGCCTGTGTGTGTCCGCCTGCCTGAGCGAGTTCGCTCGCAGACAGGGGTGGAATTCCGTTCTTCACCATCAGGAAAGATTATCCACCCTATGATGGATAAAGGAGTCCGGCGTTTTCAAATGTGAAGCTTATTGGCCCAATAGGGTGGAAATGAGATGGTTTAATGGTAACCTAAAGTGGAAGCAATTGCCGTTAGATTAAGTGCATAAAACTCATGTTTTTTGCCTTGACAAACGTTATTCGGCTTGTTAAACTGGGCATAATGGTGCACCAAACATGAACAGCCTGCGCAACAAAAGGCCATAGCTGCGGAGATACCAGAGGGACTAAAAAGATACATAGAGGGGTTGAAAAATGAGGTATGCAGAGACAGGGTATAATTTAGAAATTGATTTGTCACGAGGAAACATTGAGGGGGTAGAAACTGACCCAAGATTAACCGAACTTTATCTTGGGGGACTGGGTACTAACGCTAAGATATTATGGGACAGGGTTCCCCCTGAAGTCGAACCATTTTCTCCTGATAATGTACTGATATTCAGCACAGGTCTTTTATGTGGCACGCCAGCTCCTTGCGCTAATCGCACTATTGTTACCACCATTTCTCCTCAGACTTTGTTAATGGCATTCTCAATGATGGGGGGGTTTTTTGGAGCGGAGCTGAAACATGCCGGTTATGACAAAATAGTGATTAGCGGTAAATCCCCAAGTCTTGTTTATTTGTGGATAAACAATGACAAAGTAGAAATACGTGACGCCTCTCATTTAAAGGGTAAAGGCACTCTTGAAACTACGCAACTTATTCGACAGGAGTTGAATGAACCGAACGCCCAGGTGGCTGCTATAGGTCTAGCCGGTGAGAATAGGGTCTATTACGCTTCCATCGAACAAGGTAAGTCCAGTGCCAGCCGGCAAGGGGTGGGCGCTGTTATGGGAGACAAAAGGTTAAAGGCGATAGCTGTTCGTGGAACAAAGGATCTCAATATTGCCCGACCGGCTGAATTTATGAATGAGTGCAACGAAGTACTGAAATTTATACAACACCGATTGAAAAACCCACTTAACCTGCCACCTGGCATGCCGCCCGTTTTAGGCTATCTTGGGGTACAAGAGATGGCATTTCATGATGAGGAGTGGCATGCCACTAATTTCATGTGGGGGAGTGTCCGCCATCGTAGAAAGGATTTTTGGACGAAGGAAAACGAAGAGTTGTGGAAGGAGTCTCAGGAAAAATCGGTAACACGGTTAATAGGTTGCTATAACTGCCCGGTTAGATGCGGTGGACA
Source organism: Firmicutes bacterium UBA4053 (assembly GCA_002382125.1). Lineage (GTDB taxonomy): Bacteria > Bacillota > Desulfotomaculia > Desulfotomaculales > Nap2-2B > UBA4053. Next base: position 8,396 of record DFZP01000016.1, on the reverse strand, counting down.
AGTTTCCTACCCTGGAAATCAGACATACGGAATGAAATGCTTCTCGAAACTTACTTATACCATGGCGGCAATGTCAGACCTGGATTTTGGCTTTAGAATCGTTGGTCTTGCTCAGGAGTACGGAGTGGACGGGTACACAACGCCGCAAGTGATGGCCTTCGCCGTTGAGCTTTACGAGGCTGGCATTTTGACTGACAAAGATATGCCGGGATTTCCGTTTGATAACGAAGAAAGATTCTTCTGGCTCCTTGACAGGATTGTGAGAAGAGAAGGAATTGGAGATGTTTTAGCCAACGGCACTTATTGGGCAGCCCGCCAAATCGGCAGGGGAGCAGAAGCATTTGATCGTAACACCATCAAGAAACATGAGCAACTGCCTCTCAAGCTGGGAACATTGAATCCCATTTATTATCTTATGTATTGCACCGGCGAGAAAATAAACATCACCCAAATCGAGGGGCAGTTCCCCCAGTCCATGCATCTTACCAGAGAGGAAAGAGAAGAGTTTGTAAAGGATTGGAACCAGGTTCCTGATGAGAAGATGAAGGAATATTTTCTGAATTGGGAACCACGTACTTTCCCTTATTACCCACCTCCTGAAGCAGTTTGTGAAATTGTAGACTGGCAGGAGGCAATGCATTACATTGATGACGCCACTGGCATCTGCACACTTGTGTCATCATTTATCCTGAAGCCACCCTATCATATACACAATTTACCACTTGTAATCTCGTCAGCGACCGGGATGGATATCGATGAAGCTAAACTATGGGAAATAACCAGAAGGAACCGAACCTTGATTAGAGCCATTAACACAAGAAGAGGCTTGAGGAGGAAGGACGAGCGTCCTCCAGAGGACCATTGGAAAAGAAGATTTCCCGAGCTTGAAGCTAAGCTCTTAGATGAGTATTATAAATTTAAGGGATGGAATAATCAGGGTATTCCTACCAAGGAGTATTTACATGAGTTGGCTTTGGATTACATTAGCGAAGATTTCCTACAGAGGGGGATCTTAACAGATAATGAAGGGGTTTCTTTTAAAGAGACGTCGGTTGAAAAAGAGGAGAAATAGAGTGGAGGTAGTGAACCGTGAAGGGTGAGAAACAAAAGAAAGTGGTTAAAACAATAAAAATCGATACGGATAAGTGTAGTGGTTGCCGGGCATGTGAGGTAATCTGCTCCTCCTTTCACGCTGCGCCGAAGTATAGCAGCAATAATCCTGCGAGATCCCGTGTCCGGGTGATTCATAAACCTCTAAAAGACATATATGTTCCCGTATATGCGGGTGAGTATACCGCAGCCGAATGTATGGGTAGAGACAAATATATAATTGACGGAAAGGAATACGACGAGTGTGATTTCTGCAGGGCTTCCTGCCCATCCAGGGATAATTTCAAAGAACCCGATTCCAAACTTCCTCTAAAATGCGATATGTGTGAAGACGACCCGCCACAGGAAGAACCTTTGTGTGTTAAATGGTGCTTAGCTGACGCCCTGACTTACGAAGAAAGGGAAGAGGAGGTAGAAGAAGAAGTGAAGCTGGACGAGATGGAGATAGGATTGAAATCATTGATAGACAAAAATGGAATGCAGAAGGTAATGGATGCAGTTGCCCGAATGTCACAGAAGGACTAATAAGGACAGGGGACACACCGTCAGAGGAATGTCCCCAACTAAATGTGAAAGAAGAGGAGTAAAAAAATCGTGGAGACTGTAGTTCCCTTCAAAGAGGTCATAGATGAAATAAAAGGTTACGGTGGAGAAGCTGTTAAATTCTGCTACCAGTGTGGAAAATGCGATACTCTTTGTCCCTGGAATAAGGTTAGAAAATTCAGCATGCGCAAGCTAATCCGGGAGGCTACATTCGGCTTGACCGAGATAGAACATGAAGAGATCTGGCGTTGTACCACCTGCGGAAAGTGCGCTCTGAAATGTCCCAGGGAAGTAAAGCAGATAGAAGACATGATGGCCTTACGCAGGATGGCCACGGGATATGGTGTTTTCCCTGCCGCTATCAAGCCTGTCCGCGGTGCAAGCTCAGGCCTTGAAGCGGAAGGCAACCCGTTCGGCGAAGCCCGGAATACCAGGGCGGATTGGGCAAAAGGTCTATCTGTAAGAACATTCGAGGAAGGGATGGAATTTTTATATTTCCCCGGCTGTTACCTGTGCTATGACGCACGATTAAAGAAGGTAGCTGCTGCCACAGCCAAGATCCTCAATAAGGCGGGGGTAGATTACGGCATACTGGGCGCCAAGGAGAATTGCTGTGGAGAAAGCATCCGCAAAACAGGCAACGAGGATTTATTTAAACGCTTGGCCAGGGAAAACATCAAAACCTTTATCGATAACGGCGTGAAGAAAATCATCGTTTCTTCCCCTCATTGTTACCACACGTTCAAGAACGAGTATCCCGACTTTTTGGTGAACTTCGAGATCATTCATATCTCCCAGTTCTTATTTGAACTGATTAATGAGGGAAAGGTCCAGATCAGCAAAGAGTATGAGAAGAAAGTTACCTACCATGACCCGTGTTACCTGGGTCGGCATAATGGCATATATGACGAACCGAGGGATGTCTTAAAGAAAATACCCGGTTTGGAACTGAACGAGATGCCTGAGACGCGGGAAGACAGTTTCTGCTGCGGTATGGGCGGAGGCAGGATTTGGATGGAAACTCCCAAAGAAGAAAGGTTCGTCAACCTCAGGTTGGAACAGGCTGTTGGGGTTGGGGCTGAGGTTCTGGTTACCGCCTGCCCCTACTGCATCACCAATTTTGAGGACAGCAGGTTAGTCCTGAATTATGATGAAGCCATACAGATTAAAGACATCACGGAGGTCATCGAGGAAGTTATTTAAAGGAGAGGGGGCACACCTCCTGCGGAGGAACAGAGGAAAGGGGATGGAGAAGCTAAAACATGCAAGAAGCGATTGGCTTTTCGGATATGAAATTGGCATCGGAAGTAATCTGCAATCGCTTTTCTGACCAGGGATGGACCAGGGTCTCGGTTCATGTCCCCAGCGAAAGGGAGGTGACTATCTATGTCAATCTCCGGGAACTGGTCACTATCCTGTGTACTCCAACCAAGCTGAATTTTCTCGTCCTCGGATTCCTGTACTCAGAGGGAATTATCTCGGGCATGGGAGATGTGGCGATGATGCGGGTATGTGACGATGAATCGGAAGTCGATGTAAGGCTCAGCAACCTCGAGTTTGAATTGCCAGTAAAGCGGAGACTTACTTCCGGCTGCGGCGGCGGTTATGCTTTTCAAACCGGGGGACAAAGGGTTGATTCGGACCTTGTTTCCGCACCAAAGGAAGTGCTCTCACTCATGAAGCAGCTTCAGGATAGGATGGAGTTGTACCGGTTTAGCGGCGGCGTGCACGCCTCAGCTCTGTGTGATACTGAGAAACTGCTTGTAGTGGCTGAGGATATTGGACGGCATAACACCCTGGACAAGATCCAGGGCGAATGTCTGTTAAGGGAACTGTCAACCAGAGATGGGATTTTATTGAGCACGGGTCGCATTTCGTCGGAGATGCTGTTCAAAATAGCAAAGATGCAAGTCCCGATTGTTGTTTCGCGTCATTCGCCGACGGGAAGCGCTATTTCGCTTGCCTGCGATTTGGGCATCACCCTGGTTGGCCATGCGCGTGGAAATCGCCTGTCGGTGTATTCCCACCCGGAGCGACTTGGCTGTTTAACAAATTAAGTACGGCTGACCCGGCTGAAGACGGACAAAAAACAAGGAAAGGGGACACACCTCCTCTTCTTGAGTGCAAGTCTGGGGTAGTCGGAGGAATGTCCCCAATTACTGATGAGGTGATAAAAAGTGGAAAAAGAACTATTGCTAAAAGAAAAAATTCAACAACTTTGTAAAAATCGTGGAGACAGTAATTTTGGAGACGTAATGGTTGTTGGTGGAGGGATCAGCGGTATTCAGGCCTCTCTTGATCTTGCTGCTGCTGGTTTTAAGGTTTATCTGGTTGAGAAAGCTCCCAGCATTGGGGGTCATATGGCTCAGCTTGACAAGACCTTTCCCACCAATGACTGCTCCATGTGAATACTCGCGCCTAAGCTGGTCGAGGTCGGCCGGCATCAAAATATAGAGGTCCTTACCTATACTGAAGTTGACCGTATAGAAGGGGAAGTAGGAGACTTTAAGGCAACTCTTATTAGAAAACCTAGATATATTTTAGAGGATAAATGCAAGGGTTGTACTACCTGCGTAGAGTACTGCCCGGTCAAATACCCTGATCAATTCAATCAGGATATATCGAAGAATAAAGCCGTCCATATATACTTCCCTCAGGCAATTCCTCTTGTCGCATATATTGACGAAAGCTGTCTCTACCTTAAAGAGAAGAAATGTCGTATCTGCGAAGGAGTATGTAAGAATAATGCCATTGATTTGAATCAAAAGCCGGAGAAGAAAGAAATAAATATTGGCGCGATAATTCTGTCTACAGGACTTGAGCCGTTTGATCCCAGGTTAAGAGAGGAATATCACTACGGAGAGTTTGTAAACGTTATAACTAGTATGGACTTTGAACGTTTGCTGTCCTCTACAGGAGCATACCAGGGTGAGATACTGCGTGCTTCCGATTTGAAGCATCCCCATAAAATAGCCTGGATTCAGTGCGTCGGTTCCAGACAGGTTCTGCCCGGCGGTAACAGCTATTGTTCAGCCGTATGCTGCACTTATGCCCAGAAACAGGTAATTATCACAAAAGATCATGATGCAGATGCGGATTGTGTTATTTTCCATAACGATGTCCGTTCTTACGGTAAGGACTTTGAACGATACTACGACAGGACAGCAAACTTACCCGGGATGCGGTTTATCAGAAGCTATATAACAATAGTAAAAGAGGATCCGGAAACCAAGAATGTAACCGTACGGTATTCCACACCCGACGAAGGAGTAAAAGAGGAAGAATTCGAGATGGTTGTGTTATCGGTCGGGTTGAATCCTCCTGTTGATGCACAGGGCATAGCAGACAAATACGGTATTGAACTCAATCACCACGGTTTTTGCAAGCTCGATCCGATCAATCCCATGATAACCAACAGACCCGGAATATTTATCAGCGGAGCCTTCCAGGGGCCTATAGATATTCCCGAGTCGGTCTTCAGCGCCAGCGGAGCCGGCTCACAAGTTGGTGAACTCCTTGACTTTCGGCGGGGAAATCTTGCCAAAGAAAGAATATATCCGCCGGAAAGGGATGTCTCGGGAGAGGAGCCCAGGGTTGGTGTCTTTGTGTGTCATTGTGGAGCTAATATTGGAAGAGTGGTGAATGTTCCTTCCACAGTTGCATATGCTCTGACCTTGCCTAATGTCTTCTACGCTCAGGAACAACTATTTTCATGTGCTACAAATTCTGCCAAAGAAATAACAGACATGATAAAAGAAAAAGGGCTCAACCGCGTGGTTGTCGCCGCCTGCTCCCCCAGGACCCTTGAACCGTTATTCCGGGATACCCTCCGGGAGGCGGGAATTAATCAATATTACTACGAAATGGCTAATATTAGGGAGCATAACTCCTGGGTCCACTCTAAAGAAAAGGAAGAAGCCACCCAGAAGGCAAAGGATATAATCCGGATGTCGGTAGCACGGGCTTGCCATTTGGAGCCATTACAGGAATTTGATCTGCCAGTCAACAAGGCGGCGTTAGTGATTGGTGGAGGTATAGCCGGCATGAATTGCGCTCTCTCCATAGCCAGCCAGGGACATGAGGTTTACCTGGTGGAAAAGACTACAGACCTGGGGGGAATAGCGCGAAAACTGCATCATAATACCCTGGAAGGACTGGATGTCCAGGCCTATTTGCATGATCTTATAAGAAAGGTATATCAACATCCCTCAGTACACGTATATACCGGTGCTACCATCACGGAGGCTACAGGTTATGTGGGGAATTTCGTAACCAAGGTGGAGTCTGAAAGAGGGGTCACAGAGCTAAAACATGGCGCGGCCGTCATCGCCATAGGCGCTGATGTATATACACCTACCGAATACCTTTATGGAGAAGATGATCGGGTAATGACCCACCTGGAGTTGGAGGAGCAGATCACAAAAGGAGACGAAAAAGTAATTAAAGCGGAAAGTCTCGTGATGGTCCAATGCGTAGGCTGCAGACAAGAAGACAGAAATTACTGCAGCCGGATATGCTGTGGCGAGTCTATAAAGAACGCCTTGAAACTAAAAGAGATAAATCCGCAGATGAATATCTACATTATCTTCCGGGATATGAGGACGTATGGGTTCAAAGAGGATTATTACCGGGAAGCGGCAAGTAAGGATGTAAAGTTCATCCGCTATGAACCGCATGATAAACCTCAGGTGGAAGCTGCCGAGAATGAGGAAGGCCGGCCCGTCTTAAGAGTTACCGTGACCGATTATGTTTTAGGCAAGAAGCTTGAAATAGATGCTGATATAATTGCTTTGGCCGCCGCTGTTATTCCCTCCGCGGGAACCAATGAAATAGCCGGGTTATTTAAGGTAAATTTAAGCCCAGATGGCTTCTTTAAAGAAGCCCATGTCAAATTAAGACCTGTTGAGTTTGGCACAGACGGCATTTATCTTTGTGGAATGGCTCACTATCCTAAGTATATACCGGAAACGATTAACCAGGCTTATGGAGCCGCAGGCCGGGCATTAACGCTTCTTTCACATGATACAGTCATTGCCTCCGGCTCTGTTTGCGAGGTGGCTGAGAAGAAGTGTATGGGGTGTGGGGCATGTATCTCAGCCTGTATATATGGCGCTATAGAGTTACGTGAAACAAGGCAGGGCAAAAAGGCTGTAGTTAATCCTGTTCTCTGTAAAGGAGATGGCCTCTGTAACGCAAAGTGTCCAACAGGGGCTATTTCACTAAAGCACTTTACCGATGAAGAGCTCTTGAGCCAAATTGACGCGGTGGTTCCAGAGGAAGAGATCCTACAACAAATTGATGCGGCGGTTGGAGATGTGTAGAAGTCCGAAGTAGAAAGGGGACACACCCCTTTGGGGAATGTCCCCAATTAAAGGAATAAAGCCGGGAGCACTAACAAAGGAGGTGGGAACGAATGAGTACAGGATTTAAATTTAAGCCAAGAATACTGGGTTTTGTATGCCATTGGTGAGTGTACGGCGCTGCTGATTTGGCTGGCGTGTCCAGACTACAATACACAACTGAAATGAGGCTTATTCGCGTCATGTGTTCCGGTAGAGTCGACCTGAAGTATGTACTCAGGGCCTTCTCAAATGGAATAGATGGGGTGTTTATTGGTGGTTGCCGTTTTAATGAATGTAATTATTCTACTCATGGAAATTACCATGCGCTAAACATGGTGCTTCTATGTAAAAAAATAATGGAACACATAGGGCTGAACCCGGAAAGGCTAAGGTTCGAAGTTATGTCCGGCAGTGAGGGAAACCTTTTTGCCGAAGTTGTTGATGATTTTGTCAAGAAGGTGAAGGGGTTAGGGCCTCTTGGTAAGGGCGAAGGGATAGGCGGAAATGAATTAAAGTTAAAACTAGGAGAAGTTACAAAGCTGGTTCCCTACATTAAGATGGTGAATCAGGAGAAGCTGGGGTCACGTCTTGAGAACCCGGAAGAATATGACGGATTTTTCACGAGTGACGAGATAGACAAGTTATTTAGTGACGTAGTCTCGTATTATATTGATCCGGATAAGTGTCAGGCCTGTATGCTTTGCGCCAGGAGATGTCCGGCGGAGGCAATTATAAGTGCCAAGAACCAGATCCATGTAATTGATCAGGAGAAATGCATAAAATGCGGAACTTGTTTTGAAGCTTGCCCTCCACGATTTAGTGCGGTGACGAAGATTTCCGGCGAGCCTGTTCCGCCTCCTATTCCTGAAGAGCAAAGAACTATAGTCAGAAAAAGTAAAGAAAAAATGAGAGAAGCCGCTTTATCGATTGACTGAAAAGAAGTTAGCCGAAGAAAGGAAAGAGATGACTTTTTGGAGGCAGTATAAAATGTCGGGGTTCATTCCGACATTTTATACTGCTTGTTATATTGTATTTTATCTCCTTGCCCAGTATAATTAATTTAGAGGGAATAATCATTTTTAAGGGGGTCTTGAGGACTTATGGGCAAGCATATTAAAACTGTTGCGAAACCTTACCTGCAGGCTATGGTCGACGGACGAGGATGCGGTGAATGTCAGACATCCTGTCAGTCAGCGTGTAAGACTTCCATCACGGTGAGCAATCAGGTTTGTCTTAAAAAACAGGAAGTGAAAAAACCTGCCCGATCTTAAGAAGGGTAAGGTTTTTTATTTGGTCGGGAGATTGAAGAATAGCTTAAGGGTTTTGGTGAAGTCGAATTATCCATAAATTTATTTTTGACGGGGTCAGGCTTGTACTGGATGTTAACAGCGGCGCCTTGCA
>DFZP01000029.1:15631-17979 GCA_002382125.1 Firmicutes bacterium UBA4053 | reverse complement strand
AATATTTGGTGCGTCAGCACTGGGTGGTATTAACGGCTCTTGACATTGTTTCCGGGGTATGTTAACATATTCCACGTAGCTTTTAAAATGCTACAAGATTTTTAATGTTTTAGGAGGAAAGTAAGTTGCAAGGTAAAGTTAAGTGGTTTAGCGCTGAGAAAGGGTATGGCTTTATTGAGAGGGAAGATGGCGGTGATGTTTTCGTTCATTACTCGGCCATCCAGGACGAGGGTTTTAAAACCCTCCGGGAAGGTCAGGAGGTGGAATTCGATATAGTCGAAGGTACCCGTGGACCTCAAGCGGCAAATGTTTTAAGGGCGTAACGGATTTCCCCAGTCCTTTATAAACGGGCTGGGGATTTTGTTTTAGCGGACCGCGAAGCGGAATACGGGATCAGAACTGGGAATAATGGTTCGATGACTTGAAGGAGGTGGATATTGTTTGAACGTGCAGGTAAGGGGTAGAAACGTGGAGGTTACCAGTGCTTTAAAGGAGTATGTAGAAAAGCGTGTGGGCAAAATAGAAAAATATCTGGACAACATCCGGGAAGCACAGGTGACGCTTACTGTAGAAAAAGGTTTCCACCGCGTGGAGGTAACTATCCCTGTTAATGGCATGATTTTGCGTGGTGAGGAAACCACGCAGGATATGTATGCTTCTATTGACCTCGTGGTAGAGAAGCTGGGGAAACAGATTCAGAAATACAAAGGGAGGCTTCTCAATCGTTCAGGCAGGGCTGTTGCGGACGAAGCGCAGGCAGCAGATGATCAGGCGCATGGAGATGATAGTCCGCTGGTAGTACGTACCAAGCGATTTGCTATTAAGCCGATGGCCATAGATGAAGCAATACTTCAGATGAACCTGTTGGGTCATAATTTTTTCGTGTTTTCAAATGCTGAAACAGAGCAGGTTAATGTTTTGTACAAGCGCAAAGACGGTAATTATGGATTAATTGAACCCGAGTTTTGAGATCTTGCAACTTTTATCCACTGATGTTACAATAACTAATGGAGTTCTTACTTGATAAGAGGAACCGGTAGGGTTCCTCTTAATTGTGGGAAGGTGATTCCTATGCTTAAGGTGTTGCGCAACTGGTTGGATGATAACGCCCGGGAAGTAAAGCGATTGCAACGGGTGGTAAATCAGATTAACGCGCTGGAAGCAGATATTTCTACGCTTTCCGATGTTGAGCTGCAGGGCAAAACGATTGAATTTAAGAACCGCCTGGAACGGGGGGAATCTCTGGATACTTTGCTTCCCGGGACCTTCGCCGTGGTCAGGGAAGTCAGTCGGCGGGTTTTGGAGATGCGTCATTTTGACGTGCAGTTGATGGGCGGAGTAGTGCTGCACCAGGGGCGCATTGCTGAAATGAAGACAGGTGAAGGTAAGACGCTGGTAGCCACCTTGCCTGTTTACTTAAATGCGCTTACCGGGCGAGGGGTGCACGTGGTGACTGTCAATGATTACCTGGCCCGGCGGGACAGCGAGTGGATGGGAAAGATATACGCTTTTTTGGGTCTTTCTGTTGGGCTCGTTGTGCATGGGATGGATTCGGAACAGCGTAAAAATTCTTATGATGCCGACGTAACCTATGGTACGAACAATGAATTTGGTTTTGATTATTTAAGGGACAATATGGCCATTCACCCTGATCAAATGGTCCAGCGAGATTTGCATTACGCTATCGTGGACGAAGTAGACAGTATTCTTATTGATGAAGCCCGTACACCTTTGATTATTTCCGGTCAGGCTGATAAGCCTACCGATCTTTATTATACTTTTGCCCGGTTGGTGCCGCGCCTGGCAAAAGACAAAGATTATACTGTTGATGAGAAAGCTCATACAGTGATCATTACTGAAGAAGGCGTAGCAAAGACAGAAAAATCGCTTAAAGTAGAGAACCTTTATGATGATCGGAACATAGAGCTTACCCATCATCTGAACCAGGCATTAAAGGCCCATGCCTTGATGAAGCGGGACCGGGACTATGTGGTGAAAGACGGCCAGGTAATTATTGTGGACGAATTTACCGGACGGTTGATGTTTGGCCGCCGCTATAGCGAGGGGCTGCACCAGGCTATAGAGGCCAAAGAAGGGGTGCGCATCGAGCGGGAATCGCAAACGCTGGCTACCATTACCTTTCAGAACTACTTCCGGATGTATGAAAAATTATCCGGTATGACGGGTACGGCAGCTACCGAAGAAGAAGAATTCCGCAAAATCTACAAGCTCGACGTGGTGGTTATTCCCACCCATATGCCCATGATTCGCCGGGATCTGGCGGATGTAGTTTATAAAACAGAGCAAGCAAAATTCAGGGCTGTGGTAGATGAAATTTTCCGGCGAAA
>DFZP01000029.1:2658-15518 GCA_002382125.1 Firmicutes bacterium UBA4053 | reverse complement strand
CTGAAGGAATTAAAGAGCAATGACGATAACCCGGACTCGAAGGAGCCGCAGGTTCGTGCCCTTTATAAAGAGACAATAGAAAAACATAAAAAGATTACCCTGGAAGAGCATAAAAAAGTAGTGGAACTGGGGGGCCTGCATATCGCCGGCACCGAGCGGCACGAGAGCAGGCGCATTGATAATCAGTTGCGGGGGCGTACCGGCCGGCAGGGAGATCCTGGTTCCACCCAGTTTTTTAGTTCTTTAGAAGATGACTTGATGCGCCTTTTTGGTTCGGATAATATAGCCGGAATAATGAACCGCCTGGGTATCGAGGAAGATGTTCCTATTGAGCATAACTTGGTTAGCCGTTCCATTGAAACAGCTCAGAAACGGGTGGAAAACCGTAATTTTGACCTTCGCAAGCACGTGCTTCAATATGACGATGTGATAAATCAGCAGCGGGAAGTGATTTACAGCCAGCGGCGCCAGGTGCTGAAAGGTGAAAGCACAAAAGAAATTGTTCAACAAATGATCGAAGAAGCTGTTGATAGAGTAATAGATACATACTGCCCGGAAGGTGTGCACGAGGAGGAGTGGGATCTGCCGGAGCTTTTGCTTGTGGCCGAGCAACTGTTTTTGCCCGGCCACAAGCAAAAGCCGGAAGATTTTGCCGAAACCGGCAGGCAGCGTATTAAGGAAGAGCTAAGGGAACTTGCGCTGGATGTCTACGAAGAGCGGGAAGCCGAACTGGGCAGCGAAACGATGCGTGAACTGGAACGTGTGCTGCTGCTTAAGGTTGTGGATGAAAAGTGGATGGACCACCTGGATGCGATGGACCAGTTAAGGGAAGGTATTGGCCTGCGCGCTTACGGACAAAAAGATCCGCTTATTGAATACAAGTTTGAAAGCTACGAGATGTTTCAAAATATGATCGCCAGCATTCAGGATGATGTGATGCGCTATATTTATAGGGTTAATGTTGTCCAGCCGCCTAAAGAGAGGCAACGTCAGGCAGTGGAAAATCTCTACCAGGAGGATGTGCCCAGGCAGCCGGTGCGGCGGGAAAACAAGGTTGGACGCAACGATCCCTGTCCTTGTGGAAGCGGCAAAAAGTACAAGAAGTGTTGCGGCAGGGCGGCGGGGTAGTATCTGCAAAACACTTTCCTGCTCAAAAGTCCCGCGTCGCTCGCTTCAAGGACAACTGGCAGCGGTTTTACTTAAGGCTATTTTATATGGAAGGTGAAAAATATGTTCGTTGAGTTGGCTCGTGAATTAAATAATGCGGACAGGCGGATCGAAGAATTGAGGGTTTCTCTTTGACATTGTTCAAAAAGAGCGGGAAATAGCCATTTTTGAGGAGCAAATGCTAAAGCCCGGCTTCTGGAATGACCAGGAGCAGTCGCAGCAGGTAATGCAGTCTGTTTCTGCGCTCAAAGAAAAGCTGAACTCCTTTAAAGATTTATGCCGGATGTATGAAAACCTGTTGGTTTTACTAGCCCTAAGCGAGGAGGAAGATGATCAGGGAATAGCCCAGGAACTGGCGGACGAGTTGAAAAATTTGCATCGGCTCCTGGAGCAAATGGAACTGCGCTTGCTTTTGAGTGGTTCCTACGATCACAGCAACGCCATTTTGTCCTTGCATGCCGGGGCCGGAGGTACGGAAGCCCAGGACTGGGTGCAGATGCTGCTGCGGATGTATACCCGGTGGGGGGAAGAGAAAGGCTACTCCTGTGAGTTGGCTGACCTGCTGCCCGGCGATGAGGCGGGCATTAAGAGCGCCACCATGATGGTAAGCGGCCCGAATGCCTATGGTTACCTGCAGTCAGAAAAAGGTGTTCATCGCCTGGTGCGTATTTCTCCTTTTGATGCCGGTGGGCGGCGGCACACCTCTTTTGCTTCTGTCGATGTGCTGCCGCAGGTAGAAGAAGACAATCCGGAAGTAGAGATCAATCCTGAGGATCTTAAAATAGATACGTTTCGTGCCAGCGGCGCCGGTGGCCAGCATGTGAATAAGACCGATTCCGCTGTAAGGATTACTCACTTGCCGACGGGAATTGTGGTTGTCTGTCAGAGTGAACGTTCCCAGATTTCGAACCGCAATACAGCTTTGAAGCTGTTGAAAGCAAAGATTCTTGATCTGGAGATGAAGAAAAAAGAAGCCGAACTGGCTGCTCTGCGCGAGGAAAAATCAGAGATTGCCTGGGGCAGCCAGATTCGTTCGTATGTTTTTCATCCTTATAGTTTGGTTAAGGATCATCGTACCGCTGTTGAGATCGGCAATGTGAATGCGGTTATGGATGGGGGAATAGACCAATTTATTGCTGCCTATTTAAGGGAAAAGGCGAGGAGAATAAAAAAATGAGGAAAGATTCTATGGCAAAGTAGGGAACAATCCATCATGGTCGCCTGTAATTCATATGGAAGATGGAATGTTCATGAGACTTAAGCAGAAATGGTGGCCACGGATCGCAGGTGCGGTTTTTGAGTTTTTAGGGGTCACTGTTGGTGTACTGTTAATTGCTTTGGGCCTTGATCTCTTCCTGGTGCCCAATAAAATTGCGGCCGGTGGGGTTAGCGGCCTGGCCACGGTATTTCATTATCTTGTTGGAGTACCCGTAGGCATGACCATGCTGGTCTTAAACGCGCCCCTGTTTATCATGGGTATTTACCGGCTCGGGCTTAAGTTTGGATTTCGTTCCCTGTATGGTACAGTTAGCCTGTCGGTAGCTGTTGACGCGCTGGTTCCTTACCTCCCCGTAGTCACCCGCGACCCGCTGCTGGCCGGTATTTTTGGCGGAGCAATGGTTGGTTTGGGGCTGGGTATCGTCTTTCGTTGCCGGGGTACTACCGGCGGAACCGATCTGGCTGCCGCTGTGTTGCGTTCTTATACCGGAGCCAATGTAGGCCAGTTGCTTTTCCTGGTTGATGGGATGGTGGTTTTAGCGGCAGGTATCGCTTTTCGTTCCTGGGAACTGGCCATGTATGCTCTAATCACTATTTTCGTCAGCGCCTGGCTGGTTGACCTGGTACAGGAAGGAATAAGTTACACTAAGGCTTTTTTCATTATTTCCGAATGGACAGAAGATATATCCCGTCTGGTGTTGAATGAGTTAAACCGGGGCGCAACGGCGTTGAAGGCCCGTGGGATGTATACCGGCGTAGAACGGGAAGTGCTGCTGGTGGTGGTGAGCCGGGCGGAAGTTATCAGGTTAAAGGACCTGGTGTACCAGGTCGATCCAAAAGCTTTTGTTATTCTGGCCGATGTCCATGAGGCGCTGGGAGAAGGATTCAGGCAATACAGACACCAGAAAAATTCTTTTAAATGAACTGGAGGTAGACCATGAAGCAGGAAACAATTGCCTGGCTGGAGGGTAAGGCCAGGGAGATTCGCCGGCACATTATCAGGATGACCGCGGCGGCCGGCTCCGGCCACCCGGGAGGCTCTCTTTCAGCAGCGGATATTGTCGCCGCCCTTTATTTTCACATCTTGCGTTTAAACCCCAACTGGCCTGCCTGGCCGGGCCGGGACAGGTTTGTTTTGTCGAAGGGGCACGCGGCGCCTGTGCTTTATGCTGCCCTGGCCGAACGGGGGTTTTTTCCTGTAGAGGAGTTGCTTACGCTGCGCAAATTAGGCAGTCGCCTGCAGGGTCATCCGGACATGAAGGTTCTGCCGGGCGTGGAAATGTCCACCGGTTCTTTGGGCCAGGGATTATCGGCGGCTAACGGGATGGCTCTGGCTGCCAGGCTGGATGGCCGGGACTACCGTGTTTTTGTTTTATTGGGAGATGGAGAAACTCAGGAAGGAATGGTTTGGGAAGCAGCTATGGCGGCGGCCCATTACAAGCTGGATAATGTAACTGCCTTTCTCGACCATAATGGTCTTCAGATTGACGGTCCGGTACGGGAAGTAATGTCTGTGGAACCGGCGGCCGATAAGTGGAAGGCTTTTGGCTGGGATGTCCAGGTGATTGACGGGCATGACGCGGCTCAGATCTTGCGGGCTGTGGAAACGGCCCGTCAGGTGGAAGGCAGGCCCCAGATGATTGTGGCAGAAACGGTAAAAGGCAAGGGCGTATCTTTTATGGAGAACCAGGTGGACTGGCACGGTAAGGCTCCCAAGCCGGAAGAGGCTGAAAAGGCCCTGGCGGAACTGGGGTAGATAAAATTGTTTAAACAACAGAGATCACAGAGGGAGTTACCCATAAGGGTTACCACCCTCTCCATAAAGCATGAAAATAACATATTTAGCAATTCCCCCTCCCCCTAACCCTGACAATCTCCCTTGAAGGGAGAGGGAACCAATGAGTCTTGCCAACACATTTAACCTTATGTTTAAGTGTTCCCGGTGTACTCTGTGGTTAAATTTTACTCTCAAGGAGGCTCCTGGTTTTAATGAAAAAAATTGCTACTCGTGAAGCCTATGGCGAGGCCCTGGTAGAGCTGGGCAAAGAAAATCCGGATGTAGTAGTGCTGGATGCTGATCTGGCCAAGTCTACCAAGACCATCGACTTTGGAAAACAGTATCCCCACCGTTTTTTTGATATGGGTGTCGCTGAACAGAATATGCTGGGTACGGCTGCAGGACTGGCAGCGGCAGGCAAGATTCCTTTTTGCAGTACCTTTGCCGTCTTTGCCACCGGCCGGGCCTTCGATCAACTGCGCAACAGCATTGCCTATCCGCGGCTGAACGTAAAAATTTGCGCCAGCCACGCCGGTATTACTGTCGGGGAAGACGGGGCTTCTCACCAGTCGGTAGAAGATATTGCCCTGGTGCGCTCCGTGCCCAACCTAACTGTTTTTATACCTGCCGATGCGGTGGAGACTAAAAAAGCAGTGATGGCTGCAGCCGAAATTAAAGGGCCTGTATACATCAGGCTGGGACGGATGGCTGTGCCTGTTTTGCATGAAGATGATTTTGTCTTTGAGCCCGGCAAGGCCCTGCTGATGAGGGAGGGCGCCGATGCAACCATCATCGCCACCGGCATCATGGTTGCCGAAGCTTTGTCGGCGGCCCGGCAACTAGCTGAAGAAGGTCTGGACGTCCGGGTTCTAAATATCCATACGATCAAACCGTTGGATGTGGGAGCGGTGATCAGCGCTGCTAAGGACACGAAAGCTATTGTTACCGCCGAGGAGCACAGTATTATCGGAGGTCTGGGCAGCGCGGTGGCCGAAACAGTTTGCGAGCATTACCCAGTGCCTGTATACCGGGTGGGAATACCCGATACTTTTGGTGAATCAGGTACTCCTGCTGAATTAATCGAGAGATACGGTCTGACAGCGCGCCATCTGGTAGAAGCGGTTCGCGTGACTGTTCGACTTGACTGGAAGTAAATTTTTGTTATAATGAAATTATGAAAGAAAAAATAATTGCAGTAAATAGAAAAGCCCGCCACGAGTACCATATTATGGATACTTTTGAAGCGGGTATTGCCCTGACCGGCACAGAGGTCAAGTCTTTGCGTGCGGGTCAGGCCAGCCTGCAGGACAGTTATGCCCGGGTTGAAAATGCCGAACTGTTTTTATATAGTCTGCATATAAGCCCTTTTGAAAAAGGGAACCGCTTTAACCATGACCCGAGGCGGACGCGTAAACTGCTTATGCACAAGCGTGAAATCATACACCTTTTAAGCTATGTGCGGGAGAAGGGATTGACGATTATCCCGCTAAGGCTTTATTTTAATGAACAAGGGCGGATAAAAGTGGAACTGGCCTTGGCCCGGGGTAAAAAGATTTACGATAAACGGGAAGATCTGGCCAAACGCGATGCTAAGCGGGAGATAGAACGTGCTGTGAAGGCCCGGGGTTAATTTTTTGGCTGTATACAGGTGATGAAGTTTGGTGTATAATTTAAAGCAAGGCTCAGTTTCCATTAAAAAATATATGGGGGCGAAATGGTTTCGACGGGGAAATGGTGACAGGAGTAGCGAGCCGGGGTTCCATCAGCCCGTAATACGGTGGAAAAACTATAATTGCCAACAACGAATACGCTTACGCTGCTTAATTGCAGCTAACCTTCTACCCGTGCCGGGCCCGTGGCCCGGGATAGGGGGTCATAAAAACGGGCTGGCTATTAGTCTGATTCCCGGAGGGCTTTAGCGAGATTTACCGGGATAGTTCCAACGGAGCCTGACTGTGGGCGCCAACGGAGCGAAACAAAAAAGCGCAGCCTGCGCTCGGAGAAACTCCTGTGGTCATTCTTTCGGACGGCGGGTTCAACTCCCCCCGCCTCCACCATCTACATTGTTAACAAAAGCGAGTGCATGAAACTCGCTCGATGTTTTTTAGAGATTGAAAAAACTTTCCGGGCTGCCGGATAGCATTGGAGATTATGTTCAGGGCGGAAATATTTATATTTTCGCAGGTTGCTGGTATTTTTGAAAATGCCCGGCCAGCCATTTCAGCGCGCCGGCTGTGTTTTGCCAGGCCTTTTTGGCTTCGTCGATGTATATTACCGCTTCTTCTTCGCTGCCGAAGCTATAGTAATCGGGCAGGCGGTAAGGTTTATGTTTTTCGCCCAGCAAATAGCGGGAAACATGAATATTTGATTCGAGCGCTTCTTTCAAATACGAGTCCGGCTTTCCGTTGCCGCCGCCGGTGGTACGGAAGGACCAGAGTGCCCTGTTGTAAAGCATAAAACATGAAGGGTCATCTATGTGTTCGGCGAGCAGTTTTCCCGCTTCTTCATCCATTCCTTCTTCCAGCAGGTAACTGATCAGAATATAGCGAATACCTTGATTGTCGTCCGGGTTCAGGCGCAGCATTTCCCTGTAATGACCGATAGCCTCCCGCTTCTCGCCTTTTTCCCATAGACAGCCGGCTAATCCGGCCAGGGCTCTCATGTAAGGCCTTGTTTCAAGAATGCCCCAGAAGCTCCCGGCATTCTTCCTGAAAAACAAATCCCCCAGGGCAGTTTTACCGGCCAGGACGCCCTTTTCATACATTTCCAGAGATTCCTGCAGGTTTTGGCTTTCTCTCGCCAGAAGCACATAAGCGTCGGCGCAGTACGGTGATATTTTCAGCGCCTGGCGGGCGAGGTCCAGTCGTTTTTGCCTGCTGTCTGTTTCCCACGCGTCGTAGATCAATTCCTGTGCCCGGCCGAGTTTTTCAGCGGAGAATTTAAGCTCTTTAACCGTACCGGGTTTATTTTTAGTGGCTTTCGCTGCGGTCTGTTTCAATCCGCCGGCTTCTTCACCAGACGAAAGATTTGCCGGGAGCAGGCCCGGGCCTGTATCGGCGTTTGCTGCAAAGCACTTGATAAAGTCCGGGTAATCCGGCGTGTTTTTAGGGTGATTTAAGACCAGGTTGTCCTGCCACTTCTTGAACTTACTGTCGTCGTAATTCAGCCGCAGTATGTATTTATAAATCAAGTTCTTATTCTGATCGAGGTTTTCCGGCCGGTGATCGACAATTCTTGAGAAGACATAATGGATGTGATCCTCGATATCTCTGATAATCCGTATTCCCGAGGCAAAGCCGCTGGGCGGGTTTAGCGGTTTTATTCCCAGTTTTACCAGGCCTTCGAACAATTCAGGCGAGGAAATAAGCTGCGGGACATACACGGCGTCAGGCATTCCCCGGAGGTATTGTTCATCTTCCCTCTTGCTCCAACTGTAATACAGAAAATCTGCCAGGGGTATCAGGGTTTTGGTGGTGGCAAACCTAAACACGAAGCTGCCGCTGAAATGATCCCGCATTATGTAATATACAAGATGTTCTTTGTTCGTTTTGTGGTAGTTATTGATATTGACTTCAACATGTTTTTCCTGATATTTCAGCATCCCGTTTTTTAATACGTAAAAGTGCTTTGATACCGAGACCAGCAATTGGTGCAACTGGTTTGAGTATTCTGTTTCGTACCTGATGTACATAAAAAATTCCTCCCCGGCAATTTAGCATTGATTTTTTCCTTCGGATTAGTTATTCTTTTCGGGATGAGTAACCGGAATCCTGCCATTAATGAAATATTTCCTTTCGCAAAGATTATACTTTAAGCCTGTCTTGATAAAATGTCATTCAGGGAATACAGTGGAGGGCCATTATTCTAAAATGTTGGTCGAAAGTAACTATATGCGATATTCCTTTGAGCCTCAAAATAGCTGCGCTGGTGGCATCGGTTAGAGTGATGGAGTGGTCTGAAAACTTGCCCAGAACCTTTTTAGCTTCTTCGAGTATTGCCCAATCAACCCACGCTATTTCGGTGAAATTCGACTCGACTTGCTTATTTATTATCTCAAGAAACTGCAGAGCGGCTTTTGTTCCCAATTTCCGCATCAGCAGGGTGTAAGTCTCGGACAGGATGAGTTCAGAGGTTATGAGCAAAACACCTTTTGCCTGCAAGTCGAGCATCAAACGGGCAGCCTTGTTGTGATACTGGTCTTCCCGGACGAGATATCCGAACCATACGCCGGTGTCAATAAAAGTTCTCATTATTTAAGACCTGTATTTTTCAGGCCGTAGATGATTTCATCGTGTTTTTCTCCGGCATTAAAGCATTCCTGCCCACCTTCAAAAATTCCAATTGCTTTTAGAACAGGATTTTGTTCCAAAGGGACGCTGCGCCGCCTTTCCTGTTCCAAGTACGCAGATAGCGCCCGGCGCAGGATTTCTGATTCCGGTATCTTGCAGCTTGTTGACCATTTTTTAAGCTCCTCACTTAGCGATACCGATAAGTATAACTGGCGCCTGACCATTTTTGCATTCCTCATATTCAAAAACCACCTTTCGTTGTCATTATAGCATCAGGGTGTATAGTTATCAACTATTATACACCACCAGGATCACCTGCGCAGCAAAAATTAGATTAACGTTTGCAAGCATTTTTTCGTCAATTAGTAGGAGGAAGCCGTATTAGAGGCAGCGGTAGTAATCGCCGGAACCCCGGGACGCTGGCAGGTCTTATGATAGCTTAGGCGCCTGTGTACTTTTCTTTCTATCCTTACCCGCCAGCCGATTTCTTCCGAGGTTTCCTCGCCTGGGGGAAAAAGATCGTAGGTTAAACCACAGTGTGGACAACGCTTGTTTGTTTCAGGAACACCGTGGATCTCTTCTAAGCGCAGGCAGGTTAAGGTACTTACGCCGGCCATTACTTGGTATGTTCAGACATTCGGCCCGTAATTTCGACCATTCGCCGAAAAAAACATGAAACAGACCATTTCTTGGTCCGCCCTCTGGCACAAAAAACTTCGGCTAACGAGATCGGACGTCTACCACCGGTGGGGGTTCACCGAATACTTACTACAATTCAATCATCTCTTCAATTGAACAGGTTAAATGCTTAATCACACCTTGCGCAGATTGTAAGATCTATTCTTCTTTTTTTGTCAAATTTCCTGCAGGATGGAAATAAAAACCTGTAAGGTGCTAAATTCCTCCTGAAATAAAAATTACTTACAGTCTGGGTCGTTTTTTTACCTGGGCATAGACTCCAAATACTTAAGCGCTTCTACGGCTGTCTCAAATCCTTCTTTTCGACTTAGTAACTTTTTTAAAAAAACAACAAACGACTCAGACAGAGGAAGAACTTTATCCCAAGGCAACTTAAATTGAGATTCATCCTCCACTAAGTTGGTAAAGAGATCCACGGCAATGACCCCGACCCCAAATAGATCGCTGCGAGGCTTGTTCTCCCTGCGCAGCAGGCGGTATGTTTCATATCCTGGTATCCCTTGTATCCTTTGGCCTGGTATCTTCCGGTCCAATTTACCGTCTGGGGCACCGCCTTCCCCGGATTTGATCTCCAGCGGGTCGGAGCAAAATACAAACTGAGAAGGGTCGAGAAACCTTGCGAAACCAAAATCAATTAAATAGATATTGCCATCACGGAATAGTAGGTTGGATAGACGAATGTCACGGTGAACAATGGCATTTTCCTTTACTGAAGGACAGTGTAACTCATTAAGAATAGAGAGAAGTTGCAATAAAATCTCCTTAACTTCCTTTTCACTGAAACGGCAACCATTATCCACTAAATAACTTAACGGCGGTCCTGCAATAAATTCCTGGACGATGTAGTGTACATCCCCAAGCGAAAATGCTTCTACAAACCTTGGCACGCGCGGATTGGTTATTCGTCTTAAAATTTCAACCTCTAACTGAAAAGGTAAAATGTTTGAGACGGATTCTTTCCGGTCGATCAAAGCTTTGATAGCGTAAAACTGGTTTTTTTTCCTGGCTTTAACGACAGCGCCGTAACTCCCCCGGCCGAGAAATGTTTCTATAAAATATCCTCTGTAGCAGGGTGAGTCCTTTCAGGATGAAAAAATTTTTCCTAAAAAGCCTTTTCTTTTCCGGTGTTTTCTATTCGAACTGCTGCCGTAATGATAACCGTACGGCGGAGGCTGTTGGGGTTGCGGTGCCTGCTGTGGTGGTGCTTGTTGGGGTGCAGTCCCTCTTAACGCTGCACCACAATAAGGGCAGGAAACCCAGGCTGATTCTGTCTTATTCCCGCATGAAGGACAAGTAAGGTTCTTTTTTACTTCCACACCACAGTAAGGACAATATTTAAAATCGCCTTGTAGAACCTTTTGACAGTTTAAGCAATTCATTTAAAATCCTCCTTGTTTATTCAACAGTATTTTTCACAATCCTATCAAAAATATGCTCTTGCATCTTTACATAAGTCTTCCGGCATAATCACACTTACCGGTTCTTGCAATAATGCCTGGAAGAAGTTTAAATCAGAAGCATAGTCCCTGGTATTCAAAAAGGTTCTGGGAACTATCCGGAAGTGGGCCGGAAAGAATTTTTGTCCTTCCGGGCCAAAAAATAATGAAGCATTGAAACTATATATACCATTACCAAGAAAGAACCTAAAAATATTCACAAGTCCCGCTGTCAGCTCATCGATTTTTCGATCAGTAAAATCGTCAATGTAGAATACACCTGGGAAAATACATATGATTTCACCCAGAATTCCTAGTGAAATAAAAGATGTCAGCCAGTGTGAATCTCCTATCTGCCCTATGTATCTTAAGTTGTTCTTCTGCTCCTCCTGAATGAGCTCCGACCAATAATCCGTCTGGTGTTTTTCATAAAATTCCTTCGACGCCCTAAATTCATTCATAAACTGGTTACCCGGATATTCTGTGGCAAAATAATGCTGATGCGGGTGAACCAAACCACCACCCGAAGGAGGCATATAATTCCAGGCCATTAGATGATAGGGCAAAGACGGGTGTTTTGATTGAATCACTTTGAGAAACTCTATTCCAACGGAAAAAGAATCAAGAAGTCTCTTGTTATTAAATTTATTTAAAGGAACGACATGATCGTCAGTCATTATGTTTACGGCGCTGTAAATATCGTATGGAAAAAGGTTGGGAACGAGCAAAGATTCACCTCTGCTAACCCGGCCTTCGGGAAATGCGTTTTCAGTGAACTTAGGCGTAGCGCTATTTTTAAGCTCGCCACAAAATGGACAAAATTTCTTGATCCGGGGATCTTCGTATTGCTCAAGGTTAAGTTTCTGTGTCTTGATAGCACCAATGTGCGAAAAGTGCCCTGTTCTTCCGGTAAGAGGATCGAAGCGCACCTGAATATTTTCCTCAGTTGCCTGAAAGTCCCGGCGGGGGTCAAGATATGTACTCTTCATATGGGCAATGCGAAAAGAAATTTTTGAAAACATCACGAAACTCCTTTTAGCTGATTGAAAACTTGAAATGGCCTTTACTTCATAACAATCAAGGCATCGGCTGCACAAGCCCCTTTTCCCTCTTCAAATACTATCAGGGGGTTGATATCCAGTTCCGCTATCTGCGGAAAATCCACCGCCAGTTGTGACAACTTAAGGATAACCTCCACAATTGCTCTTTTGTCCACCGGCGGTTTTCCGCGTATGCCGTCAAGAATGCTGTGGCCTTTTATTTCCTGCAGCATTTCCCAGGTGTCATTTTCACAAACCGGCGCCAACCGCAGGGAAACGTCACCCAGTTGCTCAACTAGAATTCCTCCCAGCCCAAACATCACCATAGAACCAAAAACAGGATCATTGGAAATCCCCACAATAACTTCGGTTCCCTCTTTTAGCATTTCCTGCACCAAAACACCTGTTATATTTGCCCCAGGGTTATATTGACTGGCGTTGTCTAATATTTCCTTAAATGCCTCTTCTACTTGCCCGGCAGAAGCGAGACTTAGCTTAATCCCTCGTGCTTCTGTTTTATGCAAGATATCCTGTGAATCTATTTTTAAGACCACCGGGTAGCCGAGTTGTTCGGCTGCTGACACAGCCTCCCAGGCAGTTGCAGCGCGTCTTTCCCTGGCAACCGGTATACCATAGGCCAGCAGGATTTCCTTAGCCTGCGACTCGGAAAGTCTGGCTCCGGGCGAATAGCCAGCCAACATCTTCTCAACCTTTTCCTTTTCCAGAAAGCTAACCGGTCTGATTATCTCCTGCCTTGCAGAATTTACTTTAAAAGTATAATCAACAACTTTTTTTATTGCCCTTACGGCAAAATCTAACCCTGCTATGACTGGAATACCATGTTTTTTAAGATATACTATATGTTCCAGAAAAGTTCCGGCCATGCCCGCCATAACGATGGCAATTACCGGTTTGGAAGTAGAGTTTTTTAATTGAATCAGTTGTTCCCATGTATATTCCTCAATGGCTTTGGATACCCAGTAAGAAAAAATAAGCATATCCACTCCAGGATCATCTGCTACAATTTCCGCACATGCTTTAAAAAGACTCTGCGAAACCAAATCCATGCCGGTGAAATCAATTGGATTGACAACAGAGGCAAAGGAAGGCAACAATTTTGACATTTTCTGAAGAGTCTCTTCAGATAGGGTAGCCACCTCCAACCCTGCTTCAACGCATTTATCTGCCATAACTACTCCATGTCCACCTGAAGAAGCAAAAATCGCTGCTTTTT
>DFZP01000029.1:0-2641 GCA_002382125.1 Firmicutes bacterium UBA4053 | reverse complement strand
CAGAACCGGTTAAGGCGCCGGTATGCGAAATGGCAGCCCTGGAGGAAGCTTCATAACGTCCGGTTTTAAAAATAACTACCGGCTTTTTTGCTTCCCTTGCCATATCAGCAACCAAAGCAAGTTTTTTGCCATTCCTGATTCCTTCCATGTAACCTGCTATGATGCTGGTTTGCGGATCATCCACTGAAAAAGCCAGAAAATCGGAAAAATCAGATTCAGCCTCGTTGCCCGTACTGACATAATAAGAAAAACCCAAGCCTTGACTAACTGCCGTAACAGCCACGCTTAGTCCAAAACCACCGCTTTGAGTTAAGAAACATATATTTTTGGATGTCTGGGGAGAATTTATAGGAAAAATGCCAGAATAACTAAAAGCTGCCATCATGTTGTTATTGTAATTTATAATGCCCATGCAGTTAGGCCCGCAGATCCTTATTTTATGCTCGTTAGCTAATTTTTTAAGCTCCTCTTGAAGCTTAATCCCTTCACCACCTACTTCAGCATATCCCGAGGAAAAAACTATCGCTCCCTTGACACTTTTGGCAATACATTCCTGAAGTACTTCCCTGACCAGGGGTACAGCAACGGCAATAACAGCCATATCAACCTGTTCCGGTATATCCAGCACTGTCGGATAGCACTGCAACCCCTTTATTTCCTTTTTCCGGTGGTTCACCGGAAATACTTTCCCCTGAAAGCCGTCCTCTAAAAAATGGGCCAAAACAATTCCACCCGGTTTGCTTAATTCCTCGGACGCTCCAATTACTGCAATTGAGGAAGGGTAAAAAAGAGGAATCAGACCTCTAGCCCTGGATCTCATCTCATTTCGCTCATTCAATTTGTATCTCCTCCTTGATAATTTCCCTCAAGGTTTCTCTTTTAATCCTTGAATGTCTTGGTATAATTACAATTTTATCATCTTATGCAAGGACTGCTTTGAATCTCATCAAATATTTCCCCTACTTTAGAATGATAGTTGTATTATAACTTATAACTCAAGAAATTTACAAGATGCCCTTGCTATAATAATTGTGATTTATTTTTTAAGAAAATGTCACCTATCACCAGTGCTGACGCATGAATGAAAAACACCACGCCAATTTAATGATTAGGGGCATGAGGAAGAAAATTTCGTTGCAAATAGGGGTGAACAACGCACAGGGCGTTATGCGATAATAGGGTGGGAACGAATGATGAGAGGATGGCGATATCCTTGCGTTCATGGGACCCACCTTTTTGGATTGGTGATCGTCTTTTTTCAGCAGAGGATTTGGCGTTGATCAAAGAAACTGTCCGGCAGTTCAAGCGGCTGAGTCGCCGGGAGTTGTTCGCCACGATTTGCGAGAACCTGCCCTGGAAAGCACCAAACGGCAAATTAAAATTGGAAGCCTGCCGTTTGTTCTTGGAACAGATGGAGGCTTTGGGTTTACCAGTTCAAAAAGTGCTTCCTTGTGTTTTTGCGAGGCCAGCAGGCGATCCCTGAACTTGCCGAAAACGCTATGGTCAAAGCCCAAATCGTTTAACTCTAGACCCAAGATATATTTATAGCGGATGTCAAATCGGCAAGTTTCCGGAAGAATCCGGTCGGAGAGATTGAATAAGCGCTGCAGAACAAGTGCCTTCATTAACATCTCTGGTTTTGCCGGCCGGCCGTTATCCAGGCAGTACAAGGGGGGTGAAGTCTATCTTTTGGATACACTCATCACAGAGTGAGCGGATTTCCTGGTAGAGAATATTTTTCGCAAAAAGAAAGGTTTCTTTAGAGGTAATATTCGATATAAATGGTTATATTCCTTCTTTTTCGAGAAATGTCTCTCGTTTTTGTTGGTTTACATTAGATCATAACCAAATACTCTTGAGTGTCATTTATTGGTAAGCAAAAGCAGGTGGTTTTTCGACTTTTCTTCAAATTCCACGCCACTCATTTCTGCATAGTTTCCTTTGAATTCCGATTTCCGTTTTGATAATTTCGAGCGTTCCGGAGGGATTAATCCAAACAAGCCGAAAAGTTCTTCGCTTGACAGTTTTGACTTTAGATCAATTGAAACACTGTCAACCAATTCATCGAAAAGCAACTGTTTTTTCTTTAAAATTTGCTCAATCCGTTCCTCAATCGTATCTTCGATAGTATACTTATAAACATTAACAGGATAAGTTTGGCCGAGACGGTGGGCTCTGTCCTCAGCCTGGTGCTCAACGGCAGGATTCCACCAGCGGTCAAAATGAAAAACATATGAAGCATCCTGTAAATTTAGCCCTTGTCCGCCGGCGCGGAGGGAAAGAATGAGAACCTTATGATCTCGATTCTCTTTGAATGTTTTAATGATCATGTCTCGACGCAATTGTGAAAGATCACCGGTGTACAGCAGGGGATTAAAGTCTTTAAGTTTTGATGCTATAGCATTTGCTCCATAAGTTGAATCCGTGAATTGGGAAAAGATCAGGGCCCGATGTTCCTCGGATACGAGAGTACCCAATCTTTCCAGGAGATCGTCAAACTTGACCGATCTTCCTGTAGATGGACAAAAATTGCATATCTGTTTCAATCTCATAATAAGTTCGAGAATGTTTTCTATTCTAACAGACTCCCCACTTTCCTTTAGCTTGATGACACCTTCTTTTTCAGCACGCTTATAGTATT